>CAMAVE010000083.1 GCA_945861595.1 Synechococcus sp. UW140 | reverse complement strand
GACATGCTGCAGCGGATCCTGCGGGCCCGGGTCTACGACGTGGCGATCGAGTCGCCCCTCGATCCAGCGCCCAACCTGTCGCGGCGCCTGGGCAACCGGGTGTTGCTCAAGCGCGAAGACCTCCAGCCCGTCTTCAGCTTCAAGTTGCGCGGCGCCTACAACAAGATGGCGGGCCTCACCGCCGCGGGACTCGAACGGGGCGTGATCGCCGCCAGCGCCGGCAACCACGCCCAAGGGGTGGCCCTGGCCGCCCAGCGGCTGGGATGCAAAGCGGTGATTGTGATGCCAGTCACCACACCGGAGATGAAGGTGCGGGCGGTGGCCTCCCGGGGCGCCGAGGTGGTGCTTTATGGCGACACCTATGACGCCGCCTATGGCGAAGCCCGGCGCCTGGAACAGGAGCGCGGCCTCAGCTTCATCCATCCCTTTGATGATCCCGACGTGATCGCCGGCCAGGGCACGATCGGCCTGGAGATCCTGCGCCAGTGCTCGGCGCCGCCGGACGTGATCTATGTGGCAGTGGGGGGCGGCGGCCTGATCGCCGGCATCGCCACCTATGTCAAAAGCCTCTGGCCCCAGGTGCGCATCGTCGGGGTGGAACCCAGTGATGCCGATGCCATGACCCGCTCCCTGGCCGCCGGCCAGCGGGTGCGGCTGGAGGCCGTGGGTCTGTTTGCCGATGGCGTGGCCGTGAAGGAAGTGGGCGAGCAAACCTTTGCCCTGGCCCAACGCCATGTCGATGCCATGGTCACGGTCGACACCGACGCCATCTGCGCGGCGATCAAGGACGTGTTTGAAGACACCCGCTCGATCCTGGAGCCCGCCGGCGCCCTAGCCGTGGCCGGCATGAAGGCCGACATCGACCAGCGGGGCCTGCGGGGCCAAACCCTGGTGGCGGTGGCCTGTGGCGCCAACATGAATTTCGATCGGCTGCGCTTTGTGGCCGAACGGGCCGAGCTGGGCGAACAGCGCGAAGCGATGTTGGCGGTGGAGATTCCCGAGCAGCCCGGCAGCCTGCGGCGCTTCTGCAGCCTGCTGGGCCAGCGCAGCCTCACCGAATTCAGTTACCGGTTAGCCGATCCGCGCCTGGCCCACATCTTTGTGGGGGTGCAAACCCAGGGCCCCGCCGACACGGCGGCCCTGATCTCCAGCCTGGAGCAGGCGGGCTTTGGCTGCCTCAACCTCAGCGGCAACGAACTGGCCAAGCTGCACCTGCGCCACATGGTGGGCGGCCGCTTGCCGGCCAGCGCCGGCTCGGCCCTGGTGCTCGGCCAGGAGCTGCTCTATCGCTTCGAATTTCCGGAGCGGCCTGGCGCCCTGATGGCTTTCGTGAACAGCCTGCAAGCCAGCTGGAACATCAGCATTTTTCACTACCGCAACCACGGCGCCGATGTGGGTCGCATCGTCGTGGGGGTGCAGGTTCCCCCGGCCGAACAGGAGCAATGGCAAGGGTTCCTGGCCAGCCTGGCCTACCGCTATTGGGATGAAACCGCCAACCCCGCCTATGCCCTGTTCCTCGGCGATCGCCAAACCTCCCTGCAGGCGCTGGTGCCAGCAGGGCCGGTGGGATAACTTGCGGCCATCGCTGCGCTGGAGCCGCTAATGCCCAGCCTTGAGCCCTCCTTGCCGGAGCTCGAGCCCTCCTTGCCAGGGGCAGATCCCCGCTTGCCTGGGGCCGATCCCCATGGACCAAGGCCTGAACCGTTGGAGCTCGCGGAGACCGAGACCAGGCTGATGGATGGGGAGCTCCCCATGGGGACGCTCGAAGGGCCTGACCTGGCCCCAAATAACCAAGGCGCCCCGACTCCAGTCGAAGCGGCAATGGCAACGGTGGAGGACGCCCCACGGATGGCCCCTCTGCAGCCGCCGCGGCAGCTGTCCTTGCCGGCCAGGATCGAGGCGATCTTGTATTTGAAGGGGAAGCCCCTCACCCTGGGCGACCTGGCCGAGATCGCCTCGGTGCCCAGGGAGGAGGCCGAATTGGCCCTGGTCACCCTGATGGCCGACTACGCCCACCGGGACACGGCCCTGGAGATCCGCCAGGAGGGTCAGCGTTACAGCCTGCAGCTGCGCGAGAGCCTCGGCGATTTGGTTCAAAGCCTGCTGCCGGTTGACCTCTCCACCGCCGCCCTGCGCACCCTGGCCACGATCGCCCTGAAAAAACGGATCTTGCAGTCGGACCTGGTGGAGCTGCGCGGCTCCGGCGCCTACGACCACATCAAGGAACTGCTGGCCCAGAACTTCATCGAACGCAAGCGCCAGAGCGAGGGGCGCTCCTTCTGGCTGAGCCTGAGCGAAAAATTCCACCGCACCTTTGCCGTCACCACCGTGGCCGGACCGGCCCGGCCCCGCGGCCCCAACGCCACCAAGGCCAAAGCCACGACTGCGGATCGCGACGGGGCGGGCCCAGGCGGTGCTGGCCCGGACGCGGCTAGCTCCGGCCCGGCCGCGTCCGGGCCAGCCTCCGGCGTCCCCGATCTCCAGCCAACGGATCTAGGCCCTGAAGACAGCGCCTGGGAGACCCCCGCCTAGGCCAGCGGGCTGGAGTTTGGCCCGGAGCCAGGCGTCTGGGGGGATGGGCAGCCAGGGCTGACTGCATAGAGTTGATTCATCGTTCTGCCCCCCTTGATCGCCATGGATGCCTTGAACCTGTTGCTGAGCGTTCTGGTCCGAACCCTGTCGATCTATTCGCTCATCCTGCTGGTGAGGGTCCTGTTGAGTTGGTTCCCCAACCTGGATTGGAGCAACCCCGTGCTCTCGACGGTGAGCTCGATCACCGACCCCTATCTCAATGCCTTCCGTGGGCTGATTCCACCCTTGGGTGGTCTGGATCTATCGGCAATTGTGGCCTTCCTGGCCCTGAACCTGGCCCAGCAACTGCTCGGCAGCCTGGTGGGCAGCGGCTACGGCGTTTAGATCCTGCAGCCGACTGCCCCCTGGCTGGGCGCGAGGAACTCAGTTGGCCGCCAGGGCCTGCTCCAGGGGCAGGAGTTCGTCGTCTTCGCCCGCCCGGGTCCGCACCGGAGCACTGAAGCCCTTCGCCTTGGCATGGCTCACCTTCAGGGGTCCGGGGGTGCCTGCCGGCACGGACAGGCGCAGGGCAAAGGGGGAAACACCCGGGGGCACATCCCCAATCGAGCCCACCCGCGAGCGGTTCTGGAGCACGGGCTCGCCGCTGGAATCGAGGATCTGGGCGAAGACATCGGTGTCGACCACCGGCCGCTTGCCGGGGTTGACCACCTCACCCCGCAGGGCATAGCAGCTGGCACCGCTGGGACGCTTCTGCTCCGGCTGGGCGCCCACATCCGCTTCGGGGCAAGGCTCTAGCAGGATCTGCCGCACCACTAGGTCGCTGGCCCAGGCCGCCGCTGGCATCAGCAAGAGGGCGGCCAGGAGAGCCCCAGCCAAAGCAAGGGTCGCCCGCTGGGATTGGTTCAACAGCAGGCGGACCAGGGCAGCAACCGCCGCAGCCCAAGCCCTTAGCCCCTGGTGCACTCCCATGCTCACCGCTGATCGCCACTGCCTGCGATCACGTTACGGGCGGCCCGGCTGGCGAGCTTCTCCAAATTGGCGCGGGCAATCGAGTCGAGGTCAAAGCCCAGTTCACTGGCCAATTGGGCCACGTACCAGAGCACGTCACCCAGTTCCAGCTTGAGGCTTTCGCGCACCGGATCACTGAAAACGCCGTCGTCGTCGCGGATCACCTTTTTGACCTTATCGGCCACTTCGCCCGCCTCGCCGCAAAGTCCCAAGGTGGGATAGATGGGATTAGAACCCACCTCGGGGTAGCGGGCCGTGGCCCTAGCCCCCTGCTGGTAGTGGTTGAGGTCCATGGTGGGGCCGGGGGCGGAGGTGCTGGATGGTAGTTTCCGACTTGACTTTGGCCCCGCCGATGGCCCTCCCCGATCTGACGCGTCGCACCAAGATCGTGGCCACCATCGGCCCCGCCACCGAATCGCCCGAACGGTTGCGGGAGTTGGTGCTCGCTGGTGCCACCACCTTCCGGCTCAATTTTTCCCACGGCGACCACTCCGAGCACGCCGCCCGCATCGCAACGATCCGGGCCGTGGCCAAGGAGCTGGGCACCCACATCGGCATCCTCCAAGATCTGCAGGGCCCCAAGATCCGCCTGGGTCGCTTTGCCGAGGGGCCGATCACCCTGGCCAATGGCGATCCCTTTGCCCTCACCGCCCGGGAGGTGAGCTGCAACAAAACCATCGCCACGGTCACCTACGACAACCTGGCCCAGGAGGTGACCGCCGGCAGCCGCATCCTGCTCGATGACGGACGGGTCGAAATGGTGGTCGAATCGGTCGACCAGGTTGAGCAGACCCTGCATTGCCGCGTCACCGTCGGCGGGGTGCTCTCCAATAACAAGGGGGTGAATTTCCCCGATGTGCAGCTCTCAATCCGGGCCCTCACCGACAAGGACCGGGAAGACCTGATCTTCGGCCTGGCCCATGACGTCGATTGGGTGGCCCTCAGCTTTGTGCGCAATCCCTCCGACATGGAGGAGATCAAGGCCCTGATCAAGAGCCATGGCCACACCACTCCGGTGGTGGCCAAGATCGAAAAATTCGAAGCCATCGAGCAAATCGACGCGATCTTGCCCCTCTGCGATGGCGTGATGGTGGCCCGGGGCGACCTGGGGGTTGAAATGCCGGCCGAAGAAGTGCCGCTGCTGCAAAAGGAACTGATCCGCAAGGCCAACAGCCTCGGCATTCCGATCATCACGGCCACCCAAATGCTCGATTCGATGGCCTCCTGCCCCCGGCCCACCCGGGCTGAGGTCAGCGACGTGGCCAACGCCATCCTCGATGGCACCGATGCGGTGATGCTCTCCAACGAAACCGCCGTGGGCGATTACCCGGTGGAAGCCGTGGCGACGATGGGCACGATTGCCCGCCGCATCGAGCGCGATTACCCCCTGCGCTCGGTCGACAGCCGCATGGCGTCAACCATCCCCAACGCCATCAGCCAGGCGGTGAGCACGATCGCCCGCCAACTGGAAGCCGCCGCGATTTTCACCCTCACCAAGAGCGGAGCCACGGCCCGGAACGTCAGCAAGTTCCGCCCGTCCACCCCGATCCTGGCCGTCACCAGCGATGGCGCCGTCGCCCGCCAGTTGCAACTGGTTTGGGGCGTGAGCCCCCTGGTTGTGGCCGAGCAGGCCGACGATGGCAGCACCTTTGAGGTGGCGATGGATGTGGCCCGCTCCATGGGCGTACTGCGCAGCGGCGACTTGGTCGTCGAAACGGCCGGCACCCTCAGTGGCGTCAGTGGCTCCACCGATCTGATCAAGGTGGGGATCGTCGCCTAGAAGGGGGCCCCAAGGCCCATCCCTAGGGAGCCCCGCCTGATGGGGTGGCAAGTTGTTCTGGGGTGGGCCAACGATCCTCCCTGCCGCCAGCCATGGTGGGACCGCAACAGCATCCACCCTTCCACCCCAGCCTTCCCGATTGATGGCCTCGAAGCTGCCCCTGGGCGAAACGGTGGCGATGGCGCTCACCACCTTGAAGGTCAATCGGCTGCGCAGCCTGTTGACGATGCTGGGCATCGTCATTGGCAACGCCTCGGTGATCACCCTGGTGGGGATCGGGAAGGGGGCCCAGAACCTGGCCGAAGGCCAACTCAACACCCTGGGCGCCAACGTGCTGTTCGTGGTGCCCGGCAATAACGACACCCGACGTCAGGGGATTGATTTCCCGAAAACCCTGGTGCTGGAAGACGCCAAGGCCATCGCCGAGCAGGTTCCCAGCGTGCGCCGGGTGGTCCCCCAGATCACTCTTAATGAGGTGGTGCAGGCGGGGGCGCGCAGTTCCAGCAGTTCCGTCTCAGGCATCACCCCCGATTTCCTGCCGGTGCGCCGCTTCGAGGTGGCCCAGGGCCGTTTTCTGGGCCAGGAGGATCTGGAATCGGCCCGCAATGTGGTGGTCATCGGGCCGGACCTGCGCAACAAATTGATGCCGGTTGGCTCGGCCCTCGGCCGCAGCCTGCGCATCCGCGACCAGGCCTTCACGGTGATTGGGGTGATGGCACCGAAGGGGGCCGTGTTTGGCTCCAACCAGGACGAAAACGCCTACATCCCGATCACCACCATGATCAGCAAGCTGAGCGGCCGCGACCCCACCTACGGGGTGAGCCTCAGCTTCATCAGCGTCGAAGCCCGCGATGACACCAGCACCGGCGCCGCCAAGTTCCAGATCAGCAACCTGCTGCGCCAGCGCCACCGGATCCTGAGGGACGACGACTTTGCCGTGCGCTCCCAGAAAGATGCCCTCTCGATCGTGGGCACGATTACCGGCGGTCTCACCTTGATGCTGGCGGCGATTGGCTCAATCTCCCTGCTGGTGGGCGGGATCGGCATCATGAACATCATGTTGGTGTCGGTGAGTGAGCGCACCGCCGAGATCGGCCTGCGCAAGGCCGTGGGCGCCCGCAGCAGCGATGTGATGGCCCAGTTCCTGGTGGAATCGCTGGTGCTCTCCAGCTTGGGCGGGATCGTGGGCAGTGCCATCGGCCTGGGAGCGATCACGGCCGTGGCCAGCTTCACGGCCCTGCCAGCCTCGATTGGCGTCTCCAGCGTCGTCGTCACCGTGGCGGTGTCGGGCTCGATTGGCCTGTTCTTCGGGGTGGTGCCGGCCCGGCGGGCGGCCCGGCTAGATCCGATCACGGCCCTGCGCAGTCTTTAACACCCTCCATGGCATCCAGGGGCAGGGCCAGCGACCAAAGAAATCATTAAGAAGCCCAAAGCGTGTCGAATGGCACACAAGGTCAAGGGGGCCCAATGGCTTGATGGATCATCGTTTTGAGGGGCATTCCTTGGGCCAGCTCTCCTGTGGCTACCGCAACGCCAGCGATCGCATGGTGATCCTGCGTTGCATCGGTCCCGAGGAGTTTTTTCTGGAACGGGTGGTGTTCCCCTTTGAGTTGCTCAGCTTTTGCGCCCCCGCCAGCGCCTCGGTGCAGATCTGGACCCATGGCCTAGGCGGACCGGAATTGATGGAATCGATCGATGTGGGCGAACTGGGCATCGAGATCGAACCCCAGGGCCCCAGCGAAGCCGGGGACCCCAATGTCCTGCTGGTGGCAGGGGGGGTTGAGGAGTGGTGCAAGGCCTAAGCCCGTGGCCTAGCCAGGGGCCAAAAAGCCACTGCCGACCGGCGTGAGCTTTACAGTTGTTCAAATTCAAGTTGCGGGTCCGCTCGGCCATGAACCAACGCTGGCGCCTTATCGCTCTTTGGCTTCTGCCCGTGGGGGTAGCCCTGTTCTTTGGCTGGCAGATCCTGGGCAATGGCGGCGCCGCCCGCCTGGATCAGGGGGGCCCCACGGTGGCTCCCCGCAATGCCGCCGTGGCCCGCATGACCTACGGCCGTTTTCTGGACTACGTCGATGCCGGCCGGGTCACGGCCGTCGACATCTTTGATGGCGGCCGCACCGCGGTGGTGGAGGCCTCCGATCCCGACCTTGATAACCGGGTCCAGCGGCTGCGGGTGGACCTGCCCGGCCTGGCCCCCGAACTGATCAACAGCCTCAAGGCAAAGGGGATCAGCTTTGACATCCATCCCCCTAAGGCCGCCCCGCCGTTGCTTGGCATCCTGGGCAACCTGCTCTTCCCGCTGCTGCTGATCGGCTCCCTGATCCTGTTGGCGCGCCGCTCCTCCAACATGCCCGGCGGGCCTGGCCAGGCCATGCAGTTCGGCAAAACCAAGGCCCGCTTCCTGATGGAAGCCGAAACGGGCGTCAAATTTGACGATGTGGCAGGCGTTGAGGAAGCCAAGCAAGACCTGCAGGAAGTGGTCACCTTCCTGAAAACCCCCGAACGTTTCACCTCCGTTGGCGCCAAGATTCCCCGGGGGGTGTTGCTGGTGGGCCCTCCTGGAACGGGCAAGACCCTCCTGGCCAAGGCGATTGCCGGCGAAGCGGGCGTGCCTTTCTTCTCCCTCTCAGGCTCCGAATTTGTGGAGATGTTCGTGGGCGTCGGCGCCAGCCGCGTGCGCGACCTGTTCAAGCGGGCCAAGGAAAATAGTCCCTGCCTAATCTTCATCGATGAAATCGATGCGGTAGGCCGCCAGCGGGGCGCCGGCATCGGCGGTGGCAACGACGAACGGGAACAAACCCTTAACCAGCTCCTCACCGAGATGGATGGTTTTGAGGGCAATAGCGGCATCATTATCATTGCGGCCACCAACCGGGCCGATGTGCTCGATTCCGCCCTGATGCGTCCGGGCCGGTTTGATCGCCAGGTGATGGTGGATGCCCCTGACATCAAGGGCCGGATCTCGATCCTGAAAGTCCACAGCCGCAACAAAAAACTGGGTGATGACGTGTCCCTTGAGGCCGTAGCCCGCCGCACCCCCGGCTTCACTGGTGCCGATCTGGCCAACCTGCTCAATGAGGCCGCGATTCTCACGGCCCGTCGCCGCAAGGACGCCACCGGTAATGCCGAAATTGACGACGCCGTCGATCGCATCATCGCCGGCATGGAGGGCAAGCCCCTCACCGATGGCCGCAGCAAGCGCCTGATCGCCTATCACGAAGTCGGCCATGCCCTAGTGGGCACCCTCGTCAAACAGCACGATCCCGTCCAAAAAGTCACCCTGATCCCCCGGGGTCAGGCCCAGGGCCTGACCTGGTTCTCCCCCGACGAAGACCAGATGCTGGTGAGCCGCTCCCAGCTGCGGGCCCGGATCATGGGTGCCCTAGGCGGCCGGGCCGCCGAAGCGGTGGTCTTTGGCCATGCCGAGGTCACCACGGGCGCCGGTGGAGACATCCAGCAGGTGGCCTCCATGGCCCGCCAGATGGTGACCCGCTTCGGCATGAGTGAGTTGGGCCCCATGTCCCTGGAATCGGGCAACCAGGAGGTATTCCTCGGCCGGGATCTGATGACCCGCAGCGACATGTCCGATTCGATCGCCAGCCGCATCGATGATGCCGTGCGCCAGATCGTTCAAAGCTGCTACACCGACACCCTCGCCCTGGTGGATGCCAACCGCGATTGCATGGACCGGGTGGTAGAGCTCCTGATCGAGAAAGAAAGCCTCGATGGCGATGAATTCCGCGCCCTCGTGGCCGAATTCAC
>CAMAVE010000082.1 GCA_945861595.1 Synechococcus sp. UW140 | reverse complement strand
CGCCATCCCCGAAACTGGGGCTCCCGACGGACCATGCCATTGCAGGCTCCGACTAGATCAGCCGCCAGTGGTATCGCCCAAGGGTTTTTGTTCGAAGGGGTGGCTGCCTGCTGGCGGCTGGGCAGGGGCGGTTGCCGGCGCCTTGGTGCCCGGCATGATCTCAAAATCGGGACTAAATTGCACCAACATGGCTTGCAGTTGGTCAACCACGGCTCGGTTACCAACCAACCTGATCTTGCCGCTGTTGACCAGTTCGCCAAAAGTGGCTGATCCCATCATTAGCTTTTCCAAGTCAGCTCGATTAAGGGTGACGCTGAGGTCTGCATCATCAGCCGTGAACCCCTTGATATTTGTAAGGGCATCGTTATTGAGTTCCAGCACATAGCGTTCGCCGTTGTCGGGCGTTATCAGGTTGATTTTGAAGCGTTGACCTGTTGTTTTACTGGGATCCAGACGAATGGCGAGAAAATCAAGCCAGAGGTTGGTGCCCATGGCACGAATCACATCGGGACCGGCCGATTTCGGGGTGTTACCGGTAGGAATGCCGGAGCGCAATTCCAAGGCAGCAGCCAGGAAACTGTTGCGTACGCTGGGGCTTTCCTTGCTGTAACCAATCTGCTCAAAGGCCTCTGCGAGCAGGTCCTTAGCCGCTTGATTGTCTGGCTGGGCATAGACCAACTTATTGAGAATTTCCGTTGCTTGTAGGTACTTCCCTGCTGTGATCAGTTGGCGACCTTTGGCGAGAATGGGCTTGGCGCCGCCCATCATCTCTACATAGAGTGGTGCAGAGTCCTTCGGCGAGAGGGGAGTGAGGGTGGCGGGGTTGCCATCCCAATAACCGAGGTAGCGGTTGATCACAGCACGGCTGTTGTGCTCTTCCGATCCGTGGTAGCTGTGGGCGGCCCACTGTTTTCGTAGGCTGGCGGGTAACTTGTAAACGTTCTGAATCTCGTTAATTGTCACGCCCTTGTTGGCGTGATAGAGCACGTTGTTGTTGAGGTGGGCGTAGGTATCCCGTTGGGCGCGCATCACCTCCTGGATGCGGGCATTGCCAAAGCGGGGCCAGCTATGGGAAGCAAACATCACATCAGCTTGACTGCCAAACATATAGAGAGCCTCATTGATTTTCTTGCTCCATTCCAGCGGGTCCCGGATCAAGGCACCGCGCAGGGTATAGATGTTATGGATGGTGCCGGTGATGTTTTCCGCCGCCCAGAAGGCCTTGTACTGGGGGAACCAGGTGTTCATCTCGGCAGGGGCCTCCGTGCCAGGCGTGTTCTGAAACACCATCGTGACGCCATCAACCTTGAGCTCCTCAATAGGCTTCTCAATAATGCGCGTCGGCGCAATCAAACCGGAGGTGCCAGCCGCAGTATTTTTGCCAATTGATTGGTCGACATGACCAAAGGGGCTGCGCGGCAGGAGCACTCCATATTGGTAAAAGAGGCGCCGATTCATAGCATTGCCGGCGTAGACATTCTCGCTTACAGCATGGGTCATGAAGCCCAAGGGCGCGATCACGGGCACCTTGCCACTGGCCACATCCGCTTCATCAACGACGCCGCGCACGCCACCAAAGTGGTCAGCGTGGGAGTGGGAATAGACCACTGCCGTGACAGGACGGGCACCCAGTTTTTCGTTAATAAAATCCAGGGCAGCTCGGGCGGTTTCCTTGCTGGTGAGCGGATCAAACACGATCCAGCCCTTGTCGCCCTTAATGAAGGTGATGTTCGCTAAATCAAACCCACGAACCTGATAAATCTTGCCGGGCACCACCTCATAGAGGCCGTAGGCCATGTTCAACAGGGCCTGGCGTTGCAGCGAGGGGTTGATGCTTTTGAAGTCCTGGCCAGTGAGCAGCCAGTCGTAGCTGGCCATGTCCCAGGCGATGCCGCCATCGGCCCGCTTGATCTGCTTAAAAGCGGGGGCAGCGATGAAGCCCCGTTTGGCCTCCTCAAAGTCCCGCTTGTCTTCAAAGGGCAAGCTCGTCTGTTGCTGCTGCCACAACTTGATGGTCGTAGCTGAGGCGGCTTGGCCCTTGGGGTGAAAGTGTTGGCCCTTAGCAGCACCAGGATCGGCCAACACTGACCCACCGCCAGCCGCCAAGCCTGGAGTCGCGCTAGCCAAAGCCAGGAGCGGTGCGATCAGCCAGCGAACCACCCCCGACTGGCCGCCCTGAGTCGACCGGGCCGCGGTTGCCGATGGCTGCCTAAGCAAACCAATAGTCTTGCGCATGGATGTCCGCACGGATTGCATTTGCAAAGGCTTTTTCTGATTACTAATTTATAGCAGCGGCGCATCATGCTGCCGATTTCCGCTAACCTTTGTTGCAATTATTGTTCGACCTATTTGCCCCCCTTCTGCTGGTCAGCGCACCCTGACTGACCGGGCTAGCGGCTGCCCATTTGGTTCCATTGAAGGGCTGGTTTTATTCGTCCAACTCCAGAGACACCAGGTCCAGCTCCCGCCCCTGGAGGAGATCACGACTGATGTGGCCGCAATCGGGGCATTCACAGCAGCCATCCGTCGCCAGGAAGTCGAGCGCGCAACGATGGCAATAACACCTGGCGGCCACGGGCTCGATCCGAAGCCGCACCGGAGCCGCCCCCTCCCGCTCCATCACCACGGCAAAAGCCAGCTCCAGGGCCTCCAACTCCACCCCTGCCAAGCTGCCGACGCGCATGGTGATCGCCCGGATGGTCCCGCCGCCATGGCGCTCGGCCTGCTCTAGGGCCCGCTCGCGCAAGGCCTCCATCAGGGCCAATTCATGCATGGCCCCCTGCCTGCAGGGCCAAGCCCGCCGCGATCCAGGCCCCGATCAGGCGGCGGGCCTCGCCCAAGCGCCCGGCCTGGGGCGCAGAAATGCCTTCGCCATGGCCGAAGCAGTGGGCTGGCAGCAGCAGTTGGTAGGCCCGGGGCGCCTGGCCATAGAGGGTTTGGCTGAGGGCCAGCAAAGCCTGGGGGCTGAGGCCATGGCTGGCGCCGCCCCAGGGGTCTGCACCAGCCCAGACAGCGGCAGATCCGCTCACCGGGTTCCGATCGGACGACGCGGGCAGCTCCTGAAGTTGGAGGGGAGGCGGAACCAGCTGCGGCGACTGGTTCCAGCCCACGCCCTCCTGCCTGCCCTCCACGCCAGGCCCATCGGACCCCAGCCAGGCATCGAGGAACAGCACCCGCTCGACAGCCGCCAGCTCCTCCGCCAGCTCCGGGGTTAGTTGCTGGCTGCAACGCACCGCCAGACCCGCTCGCGCCGGCAGCAAGGCGGCCAGCCGCCAGCCAATGCCATCGTCACCGCGCAGGGGGTTGCCGATGCCGATGACCAGGGACGGGACCTCTGGGCCGCAGGCCAAAGGCTTGGGGCAGCAACCCTTGTCCGCCCCCCGGGCCAAGCCCCCTGAGCCTGGTGCCTGGGCCCTCATCCGCGGCTGCGCTCCGCCAGCAGCTGGCCATCGACCCCAACCAGTTGCAGCCGCAGGGGCATCTGGCCGGCCGCATGGGTGGAGCAGGAGAGGCAGGGGTCGTAGCAGCGGATGCCCGCCTCCAACCGGTTGAGCAGGGCCTCGGGGATCTCGGCGCCGGCGGCAACGGGCCCGGGGATGACCTCCCGGGCGATCTGCAGCACGGTGCGATTCATCGCCAGGTTGTTCTGGCCGGTGGCAATGATCAAATTGACGCGGGTGATCAGGCCGTGGTCATCCACTTGGTAGTGGTGAAACAGGGTGCCCCGCGGCGCCTCGCTGACGCCCACGGCCCCATGGCACTGCAGCGATCCCCGCACCCGCACGCGCTGGTCCTGGAGCTGGGGATCCCCCACCAGCTGTTCAATCGCCTCCAGGCAGGCGACGATCTCCACCAAGCGCGCCTGGTGATAGGCAAAGGAGCTGGTCACCACCCGGCCGTGGCGGGCGCGCAGGTCGGCCAGTTCGGCATCGGCCCAGGGGGTGCCGATGCGTTCACACACATTCAGCCGCGCCAGGGGACCAACCCGATACATGCCGGCGGCAGGGCCGAGGGGCTTGTAATAGGGAAACTTGAGGTAGCTCCACTCTTCAACGGCCTCGGCCAGAAAACTGGCGTAATCGTCTTCTTTGAGGTGATCCGCCAGCACGGTTCCATCGCTGGCGATCAGGCGCAGCTGGCCATCGATACAGTCCCATTCGCCATCGGGCCCCACCAGGCCCAGGAACAGGCTGGGAAATTGGCCAAACACCTGCTGCTCCCGCTGCAACGGCCCATCGAGCAGGGGCTTGAAGCGCTCCAGGGCTAGCCGGGCCGTGGCCCGAGCTTCGGGCAACCGCTCCAGGATCCAGGCCTTGGCGGCGTCGCTGAGGGGGATGCGCACGCCCCCCGGCACGGCCCAGGCGGCATGGATTTTGCGGCCACCCAGCAACTCCAAAATCTGCTGGCCGAACTGGCGCAGCCGAATCCCGGCGCGGGCCAGGTCGGGATCGGCGGCCATCAGGCCGAAGAGGTTGCGGCGAGCCGGTTCGCACTCCCAGCCCAGCAGGAAATCGGGACTGCTGAGGTGAAAGAAGGAGAGGGCGTGGGACTGGCAGATCTGGGCCAGATTGAGCAAGCGCCGCAATTTCTGAGCTGCCGGCGGAATCGTTACCCCCAGCAATTTGTCGCCCGTTTTCGCCGCCGCCAGCAGGTGACTGACCGGACAGATGCCACAAATCCGGGCCGTAATTCCAGCCATCTCCGTAAACGGATGGCCCTCGCAAAACTTCTCGAAGCCCCGATACTCCACCACATGGAAGCGGGCATCAGTAAGCCGCCCATCGCCATCGAGATGGAGGCTGATCTTGGCGTGGCCTTCGATCCGGGTCACCGGATCAATGATCACCGTGCGGCTCATGGGGGTTCAACCATCAGCCGAACCTCAGCATCGCCGGCCCCGCCTGGATCGGGCGTTGGCCCTCCAGCAGGGGCAGCAGGGTGGCGGCGATGCGCTCGGCCGATGGCGGACAGCCGGGCAGATAGAGGTCCACAGGAATCACGGCATGGAGCGGCCACACCTGGTCGAGTAGCTCGGGCACCAGGCCAGGGGCGTGGGGATGGCGGCCGCTGCCATCGGCGAGGTCCACGTAGCTGCGCTGCAACACCGCCGCCGCCCCGCCGCGGCCCTCGCGGTTGAGCAAATTGCGCAGGCCGGGCACATTCGCCGTCACGGCGCAATCGCCAAAGGAGATCACCAAGGCCGTACGCGCCCGCAGCTGCAAGGCCAGCTCCAGGTTGGCGGTGTTGGCCACCGCCCCCTCCACCAGGCAGATGTCCACAGCCTCGGGATAGGTCTTGATGTCACTGGCCACGGGCGAATACACCAGCTCCACCCGTTCAGCCAGCACAAACAACAACTCATCGAGGTCGAGAAACGACATGTGGCAGCCGGAGCAGCCCGCCAGCCAGGCGGTGGCCAGGCGCAGGCGCGGTGGGGCTGCCGCGGCGGTGGATCCAGTCGCAGCTAGTGCGTCAGACGTGGCTGTTGCATCAGGGCTGGCTGTTGCTTCAGCAGCAGCAGTGGCGTCAGGAGCAGGGGCGGGGGTCATGGATCTGGCCTGGGGGGCAGGTCGTGGACCCGGCGCAGCTGCAGGGCCCGGATCGGGTGGGGATGCTTCTCGGCGGTGCTGTCGTCCTTGTGGAACAGGGCGCCGGTGGGGCAGGCCTCCACGCATTGGCCGCAGGAGGTGCAGGCATCGACCTCGCCCCAGGGTTGGTCCAGGCCGGCCACGAGCCGGCAGTGGCGGCCCCGGCCGGCGATGTCCCACACATGGGCCCCTTCCAGCTCAGCGCAGACGCGCACGCAGCGGCTGCAGAGGATGCAGCGGTTGGCATCGAGGCTGAATAGGGGGTGGGAGGCATCCACATCCCTAAGGGGGTATTGGTAGGGAAAGCGGCTGTGGTCCATGCCCAGGGTCACCGCCATCGCCTGCAGTTCGCAGGCGCCGCTAGCGACGCAGTAGGCGCACACGTGGTTGCCCTCGGCGAAAAACAGTTCCACCGCCATCCGCCGCAGCTCCCGCAGTTCCGCGGTGTTGGTCGCCACCACCTGGCCCTCCAAGGCTTCGCTGGTGCAGGCGGGCTGGAGTTTGCTCTGGCCTTCGATCGCTACCAAACAGAGGCGGCAGGCACCCACGGGCGTCAAGCCATCGAGGTGGCACAACACCGGCAGCGCTAACCCCGCCAACCGGGTGGCGGCCAGCAGGCTCGAGCCGGCCGGCACGGCCACCGCCTGGCCATCGATCCGCAGGGTGAGCGCCGCCATCAGGGGCGGCCTCCGGGCAGGGGCCCCAGCGCTGGGCCCGCGGGGAAGGGCTCCCTGGCGAAGGCTGCCCGCGGGGATTCCGCCCGGCAGGCCGCCAGGAACTCGGCTCGGAAGTGGCGCAGGGCGCTCAGCACCGGGTTAGGGGCCGCTTGGCCCAGGCCGCAGAGGCTGGTGGCCTTGACCATCCGGCAGAGCTGCTCCAGCTGGTCCAGCTCCCCGGGCTCGGCCAGGCCCGCCAGCAGCCGATCAAGCAGCTGCTCCAGCTGCACCGTGCCAGCGCGACAGGGCAGGCATTTGCCGCAGCTCTCCTCGACGCTGAAGTGCATGAAATGGCGCGCCAACTCCGGCATCGCCATCGCCTCCCCCACCACCACCATGCCGCCCGAGCCCATGGCCGAGCCCAGGGCCTGGAGGCTCTCGTAGTCCACGGGCGTGTCGAGCAAGTGGGCGGGAATGCAGCCCCCCGAGGGCCCGCCGGTCTGCACCGCTTTCACGCCGCCCCCAGGCGAACCAGGGGCCGCGGGCACCCCGCCGCCCATGGTTTCAACCACGGTGCGCAGGCTGGTGCCCATCGGCACCTCCACCAGGCCGGTGCGGCGCACCGCTCCGGAGAGGGAAAACACCTTGGTGCCCTTGCTGGTATCCGTGCCGATCGCCGCAAACCACTCGGCGCCTCGGCGCAGGATCGCCGGCACCACCGCCAGGGTTTCGACGTTGTTGATCAGGGTGGGCGCCCCCCAGAGCCCCGATTGGGCCGGGTAAGGGGGCCGGGGCCGGGGCTGGCCCCGCTGCCCCTGGATCGATTGCAGCAGGGCCGTTTCCTCGCCGCAGACGTAGGCCCCGGCCCCCACGCGCAACTCCAGCTCCAGGCCGGTGCCCGGCCCCAAAATTCCCTTCTGGTGGGCCTGCTTTAGGGCCCGCCGCAGCCGCTCGATCGCCAGGGGGTATTCGGCTCGCACGTAGAGGAAGCCGCTCTCGGCACCAACGGCAAAGGCGGCGATCGCCAGTCCTTCCAGCAGCCGATGGGGATCGCCCTCGAGCACGCTGCGGTCCATGAAGGCGCCCGGATCGCCCTCATCGGCGTTGCACACCACAAAGCGGGGCCCCGGCGGCTGCAGGGCCACCGTGTCCCACTTGAGGCCGGTGGGGTAGCCGGCGCCGCCGCGGCCGCGCAGGCCACTGCGGTGCACCATGGCGCGCACCGCCTCGGGGCTGAGGTCGGAGCGGCAACGGCGCCACTGGCCGTAGGTGCCGAGGGCGAGGGCCTCCTCGATCGAGTCCGGGTCGATCCAGCCGCAGTGCAACAGCACCAGGGGCTGCTGCAGCGCAAAAAAGGGATGGTCCAGATCCATCTGGTCCCAGGTAAGGCCGATGCCCCCGGGGCTCGGGGGCGGCGCGCTGGCGACCCCCACGGGTGAGGGTCCAGGGGAAGGGGACCCTTCGGGCAGGAGTGCCTGGGGCCGCCAAGCCTCCAGATCCAAGGCCGCGAGCGTGTCGGGGCCAGGGGCCGTGGCCGCCGCCAGCACCAGGGCCCGGGCCTGCTCTGGGCCGATCGCCGCTCCTGGCGCCGTGCCGGGATCGGTGCTGCCCAGGGCAAACAGGGCGGGACCGCCGGGGCCATCCCAGGCCAGCAGGGGCCCGCGGCTGCAGAGCCGCAGGCAGCCCACTGATTTGATGACCAAGCCGTTCGCGGCTGGATCGGCAACCGCCTGGGCCTGGCGCAACGCCTCAATCAGCGGCCCAGCGCCCCCGGCCCGGCAGCCACTGGCCGTGCAGCAGCGCAGTTGGCGTCCAGGCGTGACTGGGCTCCCCTGCGCTAGCTCACCAGCTGGCTCCCTGGGCCTTGGCAGCGCCCCAACGGTTGCCATCAGCGCTTCCCGGCCAGCCCCAGCTCTGGCCCCCAGGCCCCTGGCTCCTTCGCCCCAGGGGCCTGGGGGCCCGGCGAGCGGGGCAAGCCCAAACGATCGAGCCGGGCCTCCAGGGCAGCCGGGTCGGCGATCGGCAAGCGCAGGGCCAAGGCGCCATCCAGCACCAGCAACGGCGCCTGGCCGCAGGCCCCCAGACAACTCACCGGCTCCAGGCTCCATCCCCCCGGGTGCCGGGCGGGCCCAAGGGGAGGGGCACCTGGGCCTGGCGCCGGCTGGCCCCCCTGGCTGGCCCTGGGCAGGCCTAGGCCCACAGGGGGGCCATTCGCCGACCCCGCCAGGGGCTCAAGACTTAAGCCCAGACGCTGCTCCAGCCGGGCGACCAGGCGGGAGGCTCCAAGCACAAAACAGGCGCTACCCAGGCAGACGGCGCAGCGATGGCCCTGGGGCGGCTCCAGGCGAAACAGGTGATAAAAACTTGCTACCCCATAGACGCGGCTGAGGGGCAGGCCCAGCTCCTCGGCCACTTGACGGAGGCTCGCCTTGGCCAGGTAGCCGTCAAGGGCCTGAAGGCGGTGCAGCACCTCGATCAGGCCCTCCGCTCGGCGCTGCTGGTCGGCGACCAGTTGGCTGATGCGCGAATCGGCGCCCACCCCCCCGGGCCCTGCCTGGGCCAGGGGCCGGGGGGGGACTGGCTCTCCGCTGGCCATCTCACCCCTCACCATCTGCTCCCAGCCGCCACACCCCAGGGCTAGCGGCCCCCTTTCGAGCCCAGGGCCTGGCGCGGCGCCAGCAGGGCGTCAATGGCGCAGGGGGGCTGCGCCGCCCAGGGCCGGCCACCCGCAGGACTCTGGTCAAGCGCCATAGGCTCGGCGTCCTAATCCCCATCAAGAGCTTGGCCAACGACGCTTACCAGTACGAACCCGTCGAGAAGTTCGGCGAAAGCCTCACAACCGCCAGGCCCT
>CAMAVE010000081.1 GCA_945861595.1 Synechococcus sp. UW140 | reverse complement strand
CCAGTTCCACCGAACGGACCTGCTCCGCCGCATTCATGCCGTTTCCCCTGAGCAGAAAAGACGTTGGGCCGAAACCTAGGCTCCCCGCACGATCCTTGCCGCCGCCGATGGCCAGCTCCACACCCGCGACCTCGCCTATCTCCACGCCTGCGTCCACGCCGGTGTCCTACGAGAAGCTCGTCGCCCCGAGCCAGGGAAGCGCGATCCGCTTTGAGGCTGGCCAGCCGATCGTGCCCAACGACCCGATCATTCCCTTCATCCGCGGCGATGGCACCGGCGTTGACATCTGGCCCGCTACCCAGCTGGTGCTCGATGCGGCTGTAGCCAAGGCCTATGGCGGCGCGCGCAAGATTGAGTGGTTCAAGGTGTATGCCGGCGATGAGGCCTGCGACCTCTACGGCACCTATCAATACCTGCCCCAGGACACCCTCACCGCGATCGAGACCTACGGCGTGGCGATCAAGGGCCCGCTGACCACGCCGATCGGCGGCGGGATCCGCTCGTTAAACGTGGCCCTGCGCCAGATCTTTGACCTCTATTGCTGCGTGCGTCCCTGCCGCTACTACGCAGGCACCCCCAGCCCCCACAAGCGGCCCCAGGACCTTGATGTGATCGTCTACAGGGAAAACACCGAAGACATCTACATGGGGATCGAATGGGACGCCAACGATCCGGTGGGCATCGAGCTAATCCGCCACCTCAACGACACGGTGATCCCCGCCAACGGCAAACTCGGCAACCGCCAAATTCCGGCCGGATCGGGCATCGGCATCAAGCCCGTGAGCAAGCACGGCAGCCAGCGCCACATCCGTAAAGCGATCCAGCACGCCCTCAAGCTCGAAGGCGACAAGCGCCACGTGACCCTGGTCCACAAGGGCAACATCATGAAATTCACCGAGGGCGCCTTCCGCGATTGGGGCTACGAGCTCGCCACCAGCGAATTCCGGGGCGTTTGCATCACCGAGCGCGAAAGCTGGATCCTCGGCAACGTGGAAGCCGATCCGGGCCTGAGCATCGAGGCCAACGGCCGCCTGATCGAGCCCGGCTACGACGCCCTCACCCCCGAGAAGCAGGAGGCGATCAATGCCGAGGTGCAGGGGGTGCTCGATGCGATCGGCTCCAGCCATGGCGCCGGCCAGTGGAAATCGATGGTGCTGGTGGATGACCGCATCGCCGACAGCATTTTCCAGCAGATCCAGACCCGGCCCCAGGAGTATTCGGTGCTCGCCACCCTCAACCTCAACGGCGACTACGTGAGCGATGCCGCCGCCGCCGTGGTGGGCGGCCTGGGCATGGCGCCGGGCGCCAACATCGGCGATCGGGCGGCGATCTTTGAGGCCACCCACGGCACCGCCCCCAAGCACGCCGGCCTCGATCGCATCAACCCCGGCTCGGTGATTCTGTCCGGCGTGATGATGCTCGAATTCATGGGCTGGCAGGAGGCTGCCGACCTGATCACCGCCGGCCTCAGCGCCGCCATCGCCAACAAGGAGGTCACCTATGACCTGGCCCGGCTGATGGAGCCCAAGGTGGACGCGGTGAGCTGCTCGGGCTTCGCCCAGGCCGTGGTGCGCCACTTCGGCGGCTAGGGCCGGCAGACTGGTCGCCATGACCAGCGTCCTGGCGACCCACACCGACCCCTGCGTCCATTGCGGCTTCTGCCTACCCACCTGCGCCAGCTACCGGGTGCTGGGCACGGAGATGGATTCGCCCCGGGGCCGCATCCATGCCCTCAAGGCGATCGAGGCCGGGGAGCTGGCCCTCGATGCCACCGTGGCCAGCCATTTCGACAGCTGCCTGGGCTGCCTCGCCTGCGTCACGGCCTGCCCCTCGGGCGTGCGCTACGACGAGCTGATCGAGGCCACCCGCCCCAAGCTCAATGCCCCTGAACTGCGCAGTTCCGGCCAGCAGGCCCTGCGCAAGCTGCTGTTTGCCCTGCTGCCCTACCCCGGCCGCCTGCGGGCCCTGCTCACGCCCCTAAGGCTCTACGCCGGCACGCCCCTCCAGGGCCTGGTGCGCCGCAGTGGCCTGTTGCGCCTGATGGGCCCCCAGCTGGAGGCGATCGAAGGCTTGCTGCCGCCCCTGGCGCCGGAGGGCTTTGCCGATCGCTTCCCCTTGGTGGTGCCCGCCCAGGGTCCGCGCCGCTACCGGGTGGGGCTGGTGTTGGGCTGCGTGCAGCGCCTGTTTGATCCGGCCGTGAACCAGGCGGCCGTGGCGGTGCTCAGCGCCAACGGCATCGAGGTGGTGATCCCACCCGAGCAGGGCTGCTGCGGCGCCATGACCCACCACCAGGGCGAACTGGAGCAAACCCAAGCCCTGGCCCAGCAGCTGGTGGCCAGCTTTGCCGCCGTGGTGGGGCCGGGCAAGGCCGCCGGAGCTGAGCCCCTTGATGCGGTGCTGGTGGGCGCCTCCGGCTGCGGCCACAGCCTCAAGCACTACCCCGAGATCCTCGGCGGCGAGGGCGCGCCGGAGTCCACCGGGCCAGGCCATCGCCCAGGCCCCAGCTGCGAGCAACCCTTCCAAGCCCCCGTCGCCGACATCCAGGAGTTTCTGGCCCAGGTGGGCCTCTCGGACGCGTTCCGCGCCGCCCTCCAGCCCCTGCGCCATGGCGACGGCACACCCGCCAGTGCCGAACGGCCCCTGCGGCTCGTGTATCACGATGCTTGCCACATGCTCCACGGCCAGGGCATCCACGACCAGCCCCGCAACCTCCTGGGCCAGATTCCCCATCTGCAGCTGCTCGAGGCGGTGGAAGCGGGGGTCTGCTGCGGCAGCGCCGGTATTTACAACCTGGTGGAGCCTGAGGTGGCGGCGGAATTGGGCCGCATCAAGGCCGCCGACCTGGCCGGCAGCGGGGCGGAGCTGGCCGTGAGCGCCAACATCGGCTGCAGCCTGCAGATCCGCAAACATCTGGGCGAAACGGGGCGGGAGCTACCGGTGTTGCATCCGGTGCAGGTGCTGGAGCAGAGCTACCGGGGCACCTAAGGCCCAACCAAGGCCCCTACGGGGCTTCCAGCGCTGGCGGCAGGTCCCTGCCCCTCCATCAGGCGCCAGGACTCAACCAACGTTGAGGCATCGCCCAGGTTGCCCGGGAAGGTGATCAACGGAAGGCCAGCCAGGGCCTCTGGCACGCCAGCGCCCGCCGGCCGCAGCAGGGAGAGCCCGGGCAGGAGTTGCCCCTCCAGTCGCACCTGGGCCAGGTCCAATCCTTCGGCCAGCAGGGTTTGGCTGGTGATGCCGCCCTTGCTGATCATGTAGCCCAGCTGGGGTGCCAGGCGGGCGGCCAGGCGGGCCATCAGGCCAGCCAGGGCCTCGCCCAGGGCCCGGCGCTCGGCGGGGCTGGAGCAAGCCAGCTCCCCCCGGCTGGTGAACAGCACCGGCGTCTGGCCCCTGGCCAGCACCGCTTGCAGCCGCTCCAGCCAGGCGCTCTCTAGGGAGGGCAGCAGGCGATCGGGCAGGGGCCCAGCCAACACCCGGGCAACCTTGGCCACCTCCAGGTCCACCCCCCCGCAGGCCGGTTCGGCCAACAAGCTCTGCACCTGGGCATCGGCCAGGGGCACATGGGAGCCCACCAGCACCAGGCCCGCCAGGGGCTGTCCCTCGGAGTTGCGGCGGCGCAGGGCCGCCAGGCCGGCCGGGTCGAGGGGCTGGGGCGGCAAGGCGGCCAGGGCCGTGATCAGGCTGGCGGCCGATTGGAACAGGAAACGCCGCGGCCCGTGGGTTAGTGCGGAAGCAGTTGGGGCATCCCCCCCGGGAACCGGGCCAGCCGCAGGATCCGTGACCCGATCCACCGCGGCGGCAAAGGCGGCCAGTTGGGCGGGCCGCTCGCCATCGACCACCACCCAGGGGTTCCCCGCCAGCTCCGCCAGCCGCCCCACCAGGGCCTGAAAGCCGTTGCTCTCGCCCCCCTCCCGTTCCGCAACCGCCGCCTCCAGGTCGCTGCGGTCGATGCGTTGCACGGCCTCGGCCGGAATCGCTCCTGCCGTTTTCTCCGCCACCCAGGCCGGCAGAAAGCTGGTGCCGTAGCCGAAGAGCCGGTCCTGGGCGAAGGCACTGCGGTGCACCGGTTCGCCGTGGAGCAAATGCACGCCAGCCGCCGTCGTCCGCCCCCCCGGCAGGAAGGCCGGCACTAGAAAACTGGCGGCGAAAGGCCCTAATTCAGCAGCGATCAGCTCGCTCTCCAGCGGGAAATGGCCCCTCAGGGTCGAATCGCCACGACTCACCACCAACCAGCGCTCGATCGTGCCGGCGGCCACGGCCTCGGCCAGCAGGGGCTGGAGTGTGCGGCAGAGGCTGGCCAGCCGGGCGCGGGCCTGCTCGGGCGCCAGGTCGCGGGTATTCACCAGCAGGAACAGCAAGGGCGACGGATCGGCCAGGCCCTGGCGCAGGCTGGCGGCGTCCCAGCGCAGCAGCAAAGGGCAGCTGTGCACCGTCTGGGAGCCGGTGGGATCGTCGTCGAACACGACGATCTTGCGGGTCCCCGGCGTGGGGGTCCGGGCTTTCGGGGTCTCAGCCATGGCACCATCGTGCCGTGATCAGTCCCGAGCCCCACGCCCTGGAGCCGCTGGTGCGGGAGCTGCACCGCCAGGCCACCCCCTGGCTGCCGGCCGGCCAGGGCACCCGCCTGCACTGGGGCGCCCCGGTGGCGGCGGGCACCACGGTGGTGAGTTGCCGCCGGCTCGATCGGCTGCTGGAGCATGCCGTCGGCGATTTCACGGTGACCGTGCAGGCGGGCATGCCCCTGCGGGACCTGCAGGCGGCCCTGGCCGAGCAAGGCCAGTGGCTGGCCCTGGACTGGCCCTGGGGCAGCGGCGCCGATGGCCAGGGCTCGGGCAGCATTGGCGGCCTGGTGGCCCGGGGCATGGCCGCTGGCCTGCGCCAGCGCTACCTGGGCGTGCGCGACCAGGTGATCGGCCTGGCCCTGCTGCGGGCCGATGGCACCGCCGCCCGGGCCGGCGGCAAGGTGGTCAAAAACGTGGCGGGCTACGACCTGGTGCGCCTGTTTACCGGCAGCTGGGGATCCCTGGGGCTGATCACCGAGCTCAGCCTGCGCACCTACCCCCAACCGCAGCGGCGCCGCGGCCTCTGGCTGCAGGGCGGCCTGGCGGAGCTGGAGCGCCTACGCCAAAAGCTTCTGGCGGCTGCCCTGGCCCCGGAACTCGTCGACTGGTGGAGTGCCCCCCTGGCCCAGGCCGCTGGCCAAGCCCCGCAGCCGGGCCTGCTCGTGAGCCTGGCCAGTGTCAGCGCCGCGGCCATCGAGGCCCAGCTCACGGAGATCGCCAGCGAGGCCGAGGCCGCCGGGCTGCAGCCCCAACGGCTCGACTCCGAACGGCTCGAAGCCTGCCGCGCCGTGGCCCTGGGGCCGGGGCTCGATCCAGCGACCAGCCACGGCCCGCAGTGGCTGCTGCGGCTGGGGGTGCTGCCGAGCCAAGGGGCAGCCCTCTTAGGCGATCCAGCACTAGCTGGGGTGGCCTCCTGGCTAGAGGGCGGCAGCGGCCTCGGTCTGGCCTGGGCACCCGCCCCGCAGCTGCCCGCCTACCGGGTCGAGCGGTTGCGGCGGCGCTGCTTGGAGCTGGGCGGCGCCCTCACCGTGCTCGACCAACCGGCCGGAGCCGATCTGCCCGCCTGGGAGGACGCCCCCTCCCGCCCCCTGATCGAGGCGGTGAAACGGCAATTCGACCCCAGCCAGCAGCTGGCCCGGGGCCGCCTGCCGGGGGTTAAGCCAGGCCCAACTCGTAGCGGCAGCTGAGGCTGAGCTGCTCGCCGGGCGCCAGGCTCAAGCGGCGCTCCCCCGTGGCCAGGGAGCCCCGGGGCCCGGTCCAGGGCTCCAGGCACACCATCGGCCGGGGCGGTTCACTCCAAACCACGGCCAGGTCGAAGGGAGCGCTGGGCTGCAGGGTGATGGCGTAGCCGGCCTCCCGGTCGAGCAGGCGCACTGGGCCGCTGGCTTGGCAGAGGAAATCCACCCCCTGCTCCAGGCGGGCCAGCTGGCTGGCGGTGTCCGCCTCGGCCATGGGCAGGTGGTCGAAGCAGCGGGGCGGCAGGCCCTCGAGGGCTGCAGCCGCCAGGGACGAGACGGCGAAGTAAGGATGGAGCCCCAGGGAAAAGGGCATGGGCTCGGGGCCCTGGCCGGCTTCGAGCCGGTGCTCCACCTTGGCGGTGATCGCCAGGGCCGAGGGAGCGAGGCGCAGCTCCAGCACCAGCTCAAAGGGGAAGGGGAAGGCCGCCCGGGTGGCGGGGCTGTCGGCCAGGCTCAGGCGCACGCCGCGCAGGTCGTCCAGCAGGCGGATCGCCCAGGGCAGGTCGCGGGCAAAGCCGTGCTGGGCAATCGGATAGCTGCCCTGGGCCAGCTCCAGCCGGTTGCCAGGCAGGTTGCCGCAGATCGGAAACAGCACCGGGATGCCACCCCGCACCGACTTGCCCGGATCGGCGAAGCGCTCGGCATCGAAATAGAGCAGCTCGCGGCCGCAGCAGACCCAGCCCGTCACGAGGCCGCCGCGCTCGGGCACCAGCCGCAGCTGGTCGCCACTGGCCGGATCGGTGAATTCCCAGTGGGGATAGGGCGCTTGGCGCTGAATTAGGGGCATGGGAGGGCCAGGGCAGGGCCGCGCTTCAGGCCCACAGGTTGTACTTCAGAATGCACCAGATCGCCCGCACCCCATCACGCCAGCCAATCTTTTTACCCTCGTCGTAGGTGCGCCCGTAGTAGGAAATACCCACCTCATAAATGCGCCAATTCTTTTTGGCCACCTTGGCGGTGATTTCCGGTTCAAAGCCAAAGCGTTTCTCGCAAATCGGAATCGACTGGATGATCTCGGTGCGGAAAGCCTTATAGCAAGTTTCCATGTCACTGAGATTCAGATCCGTGAACATGTTGCTGAGCAGGGTGAGGAAGCCATTGCCGAGGCGATGCCAGAAATACACCACCCGGTGGGGGGCGCCACCCTGAAACCGGCTGCCAAACACCACATCGGCGCGGCCCTGCTGAATCGGGCCAATCACCAGCGGATAATCCTCCGGGTCATATTCCAGATCGGCATCCTGCACGATCGTGATTGCACCGATAGCGGCAGAAAAACCTGTGGCCAGGGCCGCTCCCTTGCCCTGATTCTGGGGGTGAAAGAGAATCGTGAGGTCGTCCGCCTGCAGGCCCTCGAGCAGCTCCCGGGTGCCATCGCTGGAGCCGTCATCGACCACGATGATCTGCTTGGAGGCCACCGGCGCCCGCCGCACCCGCTCAATCAAGGACGCAATCGTGGCGACTTCGTTGTAACAGGGAATCACCACCGAGAGCAGGGGCCTGCCGCTGGCAAGGGAGCCCTCCTCAGTGATTCCAGGGGTAGACGCTTGGGGAATGGCAGCGGGCCGTGGGGTCTGGTCTGCCGGCTCAGAAGTTACGCCCACCGTTGCCTGGTCCATGCCGCGTCAACATACTCAGAGGCGCTGCCCCATCCCCGTAGCAGGGTCCGGCGCCGAAGCCGCTGCAACGGACTGGAGCGCTGGGTCTGGGCGAAAGACCAGGGTTTTCTGCACCCCGTAGGAGAGGGCCGCCAGCAGCGGAATCATCGCCACCGCCGCCCAGGAGCGGGCCAGGCCGGCGCCGGTGAGCAGCAAAATCCCCTGCCAGTTCAGCAACCAGATCGCCACGGCCAGGCCGCCATAGGCCCCGGCCGCACGAATCGCCAGGCGCTCCACCCGGAACACCTGCTTGCCATAGAGCCAGAACCCCAACACCACATTGAGCACCTGGCTCAAGAAGGTGGCTAGTCCAATGCTCACCAGGTGCAGCAGCAGCAGCAGCGCCCCATTGGTGAGCAGCACATTCACCACCCCAAAGAGCAGAAATCGACGCTTTCTGCCCCCCATCTCCGCCCTGTTCCCGCCTAAAGACCGGCCATCCAGTCAAGCAGGGCCCGATTCACCAGCTCGGGCACCTCATCGTGGGGGCAGTGGCCCGCCTCCAGCACCACTTCGGTGGCGTTGGGGGCATGGCGCTGGAACTGGGCGCGGCGGCCGGCGGCGTTGATCCAGGGGTCGCGGATGCCCCAAAGCAGCAATAGGGGCGCCTCGAGGGCGGCGAACAGTTCATCGAGGGGCTGGCCGCTGGGGATATCGAACACGGTGCGAAACACGCCAAAGGCGCCGGGATCCAGCGACGGGATTCGAATCGCCTCCACCAGGGCCCCATCAACGTTGGTTTTGTCGATGTACACCTGGTTGAGGGTGCGGCGGATCGTGGCGGGGCGGCGCAGGTTTTCAAACAGCAGCCGCTGCAGCACCGGGCTTTTGAGCAGGGCCGAACCAATCGTGCGGCGGGCGATCGCCCCCCAGCCCTGGGGCTCTTTGCCCTCGCCACTGAACGGTCCGGCGGCATTGAGCAGGGCCACCCCGGCCGCCAGGGGGCCCAAGGCCGCCCCAGCCGCCAGGGCGGAGTAGCCCCCAAGGGAATTGCCCACCAACACGGTGGGGCGGCCGATGCGCTCCTGCACGTAGGCCACCAGCTGGTCACGCCAGAGGGCGCCGCCGTAGGGCAACCCCGCCGGCTTGACACTGCGGCCAAAGCCGAGCAGGTCGAGGGCATGGACCTCATGGCGCTCGGCCAGCACCGGAATGTTGAAGCGCCAGTGGTCGGTGGAGGCCCCAAAGCCATGGACCAGCAACAGGGCCGGACCGACCGGCTGGTCGGGGCAACGGCTGAGGCTGTGGACGGCATGGCCCTGGTAACTCCAGGGGAGCTGCTCCACCCGCTCGGCTGACAGGGACAAGGCCGGGGAGGACACGGAGGCAGGACCAGGGTGGGTCGATGCTAGGGAGATCCCCCCGCCAGTAGCCCCCCTTGGATTGGACGCCCCTGCTGCCGGGCACGGCCCTCTGGGCCCTGGCCCTCTACCTGCCCTTGAGCGTGCCCCTGGGCCGGTTCGAGCAGGCCCTGGCGGAATTCGGCCTCAAGGAGGGCCTGCAGCAACTGGCCCTGGTGGTGTCCAGCCTGGCCCTCGCCCTGGTGGTGGGAGCCATCACCAACCTGTTTCTGGGCTGGATTCTGGGGCCGGGCTGGGGCACCAGCATGGGCCTGATCGCCGTGCTGGCCGGCCTGGTGCTGGCCCTAGGCAA
>CAMAVE010000080.1 GCA_945861595.1 Synechococcus sp. UW140 | reverse complement strand
GGCGGCCCCGCGCCGAGGCCGGATCCTAACCAGCGCCTGACCGGGCTCCGGTTTCCAGGGAAGTGCCCACCATGGCGTGGCCGCGAGCCAGCCCCCTGCTAGATCCAAGGCCAAGCCTGTTGCGTTCCTCCCGCCGCTTCCCATGGTTCTGATCCAGGAACAGGCCGCCGTTGTGGTTTGGGGCGGCGGCACGGGCGGTGTGGCGGCAGCCCTGCAGGCGGCCCGATCCGGTGCCCCCACCCTGCTGCTCACCCCTGGGCCGTGGTTGGGGGGCATGGTGAGTGCCGCCGGGGTCTGCGCCCCCGATGGCAACGAATTGAGCTGCTGGCAGACCGGTCTCTGGGGGGCTTTCCTACGGGAGCTACAGCGCCAGGAACCGGAGGGCCTCGACCAGAACTGGGTCAGTTGCTTCGGCTATCGGCCTGCCACGGCGGAGGCGATCCTGCGCCGTTGGGTGGGGGCCGAACCCTTGCTGCGTTGGTGGCCTGAGGTGCAGCTGCTGGCGGCAAAACGACTCGGCAACCGGGTGGTGGCCCTGGACATCGAACGGGAGGGAGAAGCCTTACGGCTACAGCTGGACCTACTGGTCGATGGCAGCGACCTCGGCGATCTGTTTCCCCTGGTGGGAGCCCCCTACCGGCTCGGCTGGGAGCCCAGCGAGACCTGGGGTGAACCCAGCGCCCCCAGGCTTCAGGCCCTGGTGGGCCAGTCCTTTTTCCAGCAACAACTGGTGCAATCGCCCACTTGGGTGGTGATGGGCCAGCTGGGGGAGGGGCCCTGCCCGCCAGGCTTGGCCTTGGCCCCTCCTTTCAACGCCGCCACCGAGGCCTTCGGCCTGGAGCGCACCCTCACCTACGGCCGCTTGCCTGGCGGCTTGGTGATGCTCAACTGGCCCCTTCAGGGCAATGACTGGCACCAGGGCCTAGCGGCAGCCTTCCAGCCCGATTCCAGCGACTACGGCGAGCTGCTGGCGGCCATGCGGGGCCATAGCGAGGCCTTTCTGGAGGAGTTAATCAACGCCACAGAAGGCTGGTTGCAACCCGGCCAGGCTTTCCCCATGGCCGGGGACAGGATGGCAAGCACTCGCCTCAAGGGCCCCGGATCCCTGGCCCTGATGCCCTACTGGCGCGAGGGCCGCCGCTTGGTGGGCTTGGAGGTGGTGATTGAGCAGCAGCTGTTGCCCCTAGGCCCCGGCGAAGCCATCGCTCCCCTCCCCCTCGATGGTGATGGCGCCATCAGCTCTATCGCCGTGGGCAACTACCCCAACGACCACCACTATCCGGGGCCGGACTGGCCCCTGGCGGCCAAGAGTTGCCGTTGGGGAGGCCGCTGGAGCGGCACACCCTTCTGCATCCCCTATGGGGCCCTGGTCAGCGCCGGGATCGACAACCTGCTGGCGGCAGACAAATGCTTCAGCAGCAGCCACATGGCCAATGGCGCCACCCGGCTCCAACCCCTGATCCTCAATATCGGCCAGGCCGCCGGCCTGGCGGCTGCCCTTTGCTGGCAGGGCAAGATTCCCCCGGCGGCGTTGCCCGTCCGCCAACTGCAGGAGGCCCTGCTCAGCGACCCCCTGGCCCCGGCCGGTCCCGTGCCCCTCTGGGACACCGCTTGGCACCACCCCCGCTGGGTGGAGCGCCAACGCCGGGTGCTGGATGAGCCCAGCCTGCTGGGCCGCGACGGCCACTTTGAAGGGGCGTCCGCGCCTAGGCCCCAGAGCGGATGCTCAGAACCATTGGAGTCCCTCTGGCAGGGCTGGATTACCCCCGATGGTTCCGGGGGCTACTGCTTCAGCAATGGCGCTGGTCGCTGGCCCCTGATCACGCTCGAGCCCGCCTTGCACCAGTGGTTAGCAGGCTTGGATCAGCCCAAGGAGGTGGAACTGATTGGCTCCCTCAATCCCTGGGGACCGTGGCTACGGGTGTCACGCCTAGCCCGTTGAGCTGGTCGGCCAAGGCAATCGCCCCTTAATGAGGTCCCAGGCCGCGGGGGCCTGTGCCCCTCTGGCCCGAGAGCCGTAGCAGATCCGCAAACGAGTCCACCTCGCGCACCTTCACCACCAGCGCTTCGCCCGGCTCACAGGACTCCCGCACCACCACCGGCAGGTCCATGGCCAGGGAATCGAGGCGCACCAGGGCGAGGCCGTCCTGGGGCTTGAGCCAGCGGAGGAAGACGCCTTCAAAGCTGTCCTGATGGTGGGCTTCAAACCACACCTGCTGCCAATGGCGCTGGTCTTCGCGGCTGATCTGAATCCCCTGGCGTAGGGCGTGATCCAGTTGCTCCAGGAGCTCAGCGAGGTCCTCCGCCGGCACAACGGGCTCGCCAGCGGCCTGGGCCGCCAGTTGGCGCTGGGCGATCAGGTCGCCATAGCGGCGAATCGGGGAGGTGATCTGCACGTAAGCCGGCAGACCCAGGCTGAAGTGGGACGACGGCACCGCCGTCGTCAAGCCGCGGCTGAGCCCCTTGCGCAGGGCCGCGTGGCGCACCGGACCGGGCGGTAAGGCCAGCAGTTCCGCCTCCGGCGGCAGCGTGCAGTCGGGCTGGCCGCGGTAAGGCAGGGCTAGGCCGGACCCAGCTCCCATCGCCCCCACTACGGCACCAGCCAGGATCATCGCTTCGGCTACCAGGAGGCGCGACACCGAAGGCTCGACCACCTCCAGTTCCGGCCGGCCGTCCTGCTGGCGGATGCGTCCCTCGCTTTGATCCATCTGCAAGGCGCCCTGGGCCTGGCGCCAGTGGCGTCGGCGCTGCAGGAGGCCATCGAGCACGGCCAGCTCCGCATCGGGAGGCGGCGCCAACTCAATCAGCTCATCGGCATCCTCGTAGGTAAGCCGGTAAAGGGGACGGATCCAGGAGCGCTGCAGGGTGTGGTTGGCCACGGCCCCGTCGCCATCGAGCTCCACAGCCAAACTCCAGGCCGCAGAGCGTTGGCCCTGGCGCAGGCTGAAGGGACCCTCCGAAAGGGCGGGCGGGAACATCGGCACGCTGCCACCGGCCAGGTAAAGGCTGCTAGCCCGCCGCAGGGCCTCCTGGTCCAGGGGGCTGCCGGCGGCCACCAGCCGGCCCGGATCGGCCACATGGATCCAGATGCGCCAGCCCGCCTCGCCGTTGGGCTCGAGCGAAAGGGCATCGTCAATTTCGCGGGTGTCGGCGTCATCGATCGTCACGGTTTTGAGGCCGGTGAGATCAACGCGCTGGTCGTCGCCCGGCCATGCATCGTCCGAACGGAAGGCCAGCTCCTCCGCCAGGGCCAGGAGTTCGGGGCTAAACCCAGCCGACCAGGTGGTGCCCGCCAGGCTGGGCAGGCGATGGGCATCCCAGAGGCCCAGGTCACTGAGCAGGCGACGGATGTCGCCACTGCTGGGCCCGCAGCCCGCCGCCTGCAGGGCCTGGCGCAGCTCCGGACCCGGCGGCCCCGCGTCTTCGCCCAGGGCCAGGGTCTGCAGGGTCTCTAGCTCCGCCCGTTGGTCGGGCTGGGCAGCAGCCAACTGTTCAGGGCCCAAGGGCTGGCGGGCGGCCAGCAGCCCATACCAGAGCTGGCGCCGATTCTCCCGTAGGACCAGCTTGCGACGGTCCCGGCGCAGCTGCTGGAGGTCGTCGCGGCTGCGGCGTTGGACCTGCCCCTGGCGCCAACGAAAGAAATCTTGCTGGGGTAACAGCAGCCAGCAGGCCGCCAGGGACAAGGCTGTGGCTTCCGGAGCCAGTAACTCCGCCAGGGCATCCAAGGCCATGGGCCCGTCTTCACCCTCCAGCAGCAACCAGGCGGCGGCCAGGTCACGCCGACTCGGCGTGGCCGCCGTCAGGGCTGCGGCGCTGAACTGCCAAGGCAAAGCCCCCAGGCTGACCGCGGGGGCCGCGCCTGGGGGCAAGGGGGAAATCAGGTCTAGGTCCCGCAGGGGCAAGCGCTCCGGCTTGGCTTCAAATCCCACCAAAACGGAAGCCTTGCTGCCATGCAGGTCAGATACCAAGGCCAAACGGGGACCGGAACGGGTCTGAACTCCGACCAGGTCGCCGTTTTGCAAGGAACTCTCCGGGGGGGTTAGCCCTCAGGATTGACGAAGGGCAGCAGGGCCATGATGCGGGCGCGCTTCACGGCATTGGTGAGGTCGCGCTGTTGCTGGGCGGTGAGGCCGGTGAGGCGACGGGCCAGGATCTTGCCGCGCTCGGTGATGAACTTCTTGAGGAGGTCCACATCCTTGTAGTCGATCGGATCGCCGGGCTTGATGGGCGACAGACGCTTTTTGAAAAAGGAGCTGGTCATGGATGAACGGAAGAAGGGGTGGGCAGCAAGGCGAGGATCACTTGATTTCCTTGTGAACCGTGGACTTGTTGCAATGGGGGCAGAACTTCTTCAGTTCAATCCGCTCGGTGGTGTTGCGGCGATTCTTCTCGGTGGTGTAGCGGGACACACCGGGGGAACGCTTCGCGGGGTTGGACCGGCATTCGGTGCACTCAAGAGTGATCACGAGCCGGACGCCCTTGTTTTTGGCCATAAGGACGTTGCGCCGCTGTTGCGATGCAAATGACAATGCAACACCCTACCCCGTCGCCGGACCCAGTGCTGCCAAGGCCGGTGCCTAGGATCGACCCCACTTCCTGATTAAGTCGATGCGGGTCTCGCTCCAATGGCTGCGGGAGCTTGTGGCCTGTGATCTTCCAGCCTCCGAACTGGGTGAGCGCCTGTCCATGGCCGGCTTCGAGCTCGATGGCCTGGAGGATCTCGCCGCCCAGGCCGCTGGGGTGGTGGTGGGCTTCGTGGAGCAGCGCGATCCCCATCCCAATGCCGACAAGCTGAGCGTGTGCCGGGTGCAGATCGGCGCCGCCGAACCGCTGCAGATTGTTTGTGGTGCCGCCAACGTGCGCGCCGGCATCCATGTGCCCGTGGCCACCGTCGGCGCCTACCTACCCGCCGTTGACCTCACGATCAAGCCAGCCGAACTGCGGGGCGTGGCCAGCAGCGGCATGATCTGTTCCCTCAAGGAGCTGGGCCTAGCCGATAGCTCCGATGGCATCGCCATTCTTGATCAGCTGCTCGAGGTGGTTCCTTCGGTGGGCTCCCCGGTGGGGCCCTGTTTCGGCCTGGATGACCAGGTGATGGAGCTGGCCATCACCGCCAACCGGCCCGATGGCCTCTCGATGCGGGGCATCGCCCGGGAAGTGGCCGCCCTCACCGGCGCCCCCCTGACCCTGCCGCCGGCCGATCCGGCCATCGCCGCCGGGCCCTTAGCCCTGGCCGCTGAAGCGCTGGGCACCATGGAAGCCGGCGGGATGTTCAGCCTCACGGCCCTTACGGGGATCCAGCTGGGCCCATCGCCCCGCTGGCTGCAGAGCCGCCTGGAGCGTTCCGGTCTGCGGCCGATCAATGCGGTGGTCGACATCACCAATTTGGTGATGCTGGAAACTGGCCAGCCCTTGCATGCCTTTGATGCGGCCCGTCTGGCCAGCCTGGGAGAGCAAAAAAACGGCGGTATTGGCCCCAGCGTCGAGGCCATCGGCCTGCGCCAAGCCAGCAGCGAGGAGGCCTTCCGGGCCCTCGATGGCAGTGAGCACCAGCTCAGTGAGGAGGCCCTGGTCGTCACCTACGCCGAGACGCCAATCGCCCTGGCCGGGGTGATCGGTGGCGCCAATAGTGCCGTCACAGACAGCACCACGGCGATCTGGTTGGAGGCGGCCGTCTTTGCCCCCCAGGCGGTGCGCCGCAGTGCCCGCAGCGTGGGCCTGCGCACCGACGCCAGCAGTCGCTTTGAAAAGGGCCTGCCACCGGAAGTCACCCTGGCGGCGGCCGATCGGGCCGTGGCCCTGTTGAAAGAGCTGTGTGGCGCCACCGTGGTGGGTCGTTGGTGTCACCAGCGGCCCACGGGTGACCCCACCCCCCTGCAGCTACGCCGCGATGCCCTGCATCAACTGTTGGGGCCCGTGCAAGTGCTCGAAGGCGAGCCGGGAGAGTTGGAGGACCTGGAAGACGACCAAATCGTCCAGACCCTGACTGCCCTGGGCTGCGAGCTCAGCGCGCTCGACGGTGGCCAGGGTTGGGATGTGCTGGTGCCACCCTCCCGCAGCCAGGATTTGGTGCGCGAGGTGGACTTGATTGAGGAGGTGGCCCGCCTGGTGGGCTACGACCGTTTTGGCTGCCACCTGCCCGATCCCCTCGAACCGGGTGGTCTAAGCCCCAACCAGCTGGTGGAACGGCGCCTGCGCCGCGCCCTGGCCGCCGCCGGCCTGCAGGAAACCTGCCATCTCTCCCTAGGACCTGCCACCAGCGTCCTTCGGGCCGCAGGGGCTGAAGCCGAGAGTGCGGCCGCTGCGTTTCCCACCCGGTTGGCCCTCGCCAATCCCCTTCTGGCCGACTACAGCCATCTGCGCGATGGCTTGGTGGAGGAGTTGCTGCTCGCGGCCCGCCGCAACCTGCAGGCGGGCCGCTCCGGCTTCTGGGCCTTTGAGATCGGCACCGTCTTTGCCCCAGGGACCAAGGGCCCCAGCCAAAGCCAACGAGTGGCCGGGATTGTTTGCGGCAGCCGTTCTTCAGAGCTCTGGAGCAGCGGTGGCAAGCCTCCAGCTCCCGGCTACTTCCAGGCCCGGGGCCTGCTGCAGCAAGCCCTTGCCGCCGTTGGCATCCCCGCCGACGACCGGGCCCTGCCAACCGGTCCCGCAGACCATCCCCTGCTGCACCCGGGACGATCGGCCCAGCTGTTGATCGAGGGCCGCCCCGTGGGCTGGTTCGGCCAGCTCCATCCCGTCCAGGCTGAAGCCCTGGATTGTCCGGACGCCACCCACCTGTTCGAACTCGAGCTGGCGCCCCTGTTGACAGCAGCCACCCGCCGCAATCGCTACCAACCCAGCTTTGCTGCCTACGCCACCGTGCCGGCTTCGGAGCGGGACCTGGCCCTGGTGGTGCCCACCAGCGTGAGCTGCGGCCAGTTGCTGGCGGCGATCCGCAAGGCCGGCAAGCCCCTGCTGGAGCAGGCCGACCTGCTGGATCGCTATGAGGGGGCCCAGGTGGCCGCCGGTTCCTGCAGCCAGGCCTTCCGGCTGCGCTACCGCGATGCCAAGCGCACCCTCACCGAAGCCGAGGTGGAACAGGCCCACCAAGCGGTTCGCGCGGCCCTGGAGAGCCAGTTCCAGGCCCAGTTGCGCAGCTAACCGCCCAGGGTCGGATCAGCCCCCCCCCGGCCCAACCTTGTTCTGAGCGTGGCTCTGTCAGATCCGCTTCAACACGGCCAGGGTCTCCACATGGCTGGTTTGGGGGAAGAAGTCGATGGGCTGCACGCTGTGGACGGCCAACCGGCCTTCTCCGGATAACAGGGCCAAATCCCGGGCCAAGGTGGCCGGGTTGCAGCTGATGTAGGCCACGGTGGCGGGCGGAACCGCCCCGATCGCGGCACAGAGGAGGGCGGGCAGGCCCTTGCGGGGCGGATCAAGCAGCAGGCCATCAATGGCACCGAGCCGCTCGACCAGGTTGGAGCCGACTTCGGCCTGCTCAAAGCTGGCCCGGTTCAGCCCATTGGCGGCGGCATTGGCCCTGGCCTGCTCGACCGAAGCCAGGTGGCTCTCCAAGCCCAACACCCGGGCACCGGCGGCGGCTAGGGGCAGGCTGAAGGTGCCAATACCGCAGTAGGCATCCACCAACTCCTGGCCCTCCAGGGGTCCGAAGGCCTCCAGCAGCAGGGGCACGAGCCGCTCGGCCTGAAGCGTATTGACCTGGAAAAAAGTATCCGGGGCAATGGTGAGCCCAATCCCGCCAAAGCGTTCGCGCACAAAGCCCCGCCCCGCCAGCACTCTGGTTTCGGGCCCCATCAGGGTGTTCGTGGCCAGGGGCTGGAGGTTGAGGCACACCCCCACCACCTGGGGCCAGCGCTCCAACCAGTGGGCGGCGATCTCCTCGAGGCCATCGAGCTCGTCGTGGCTGCTGATCAAGGTGATCAGAATCTCACCACTGTGGTGGCCGACCCGCAGGGCCAGATGGCGCAGGCCGCCGTCCTGCTCCAGATGGACATCCACCGGCCAATCACTGGCTTCCAGGTCGGCCTTCAAGGGGGCGATCAGGGCATCGATGCGGGGATCGAGAACCGGGCAGCGGTTGAGGTTGACGATGCGGTGGCTACCGCGGCGGTAGTAGCCGGCCCGCAGCTGGCCATCGCCCTCGCGCCGTTCCAAGGGAATCGTGGCCCGATTGCGGTAACCCAGGGTGGTTTCCGCTGGGATTAGGGGGGCCACGGCGCAGTCGAGCCCACCGATGCGGCGCAGGGCCTGCACCACCAGCTGTTCCTTCCAAAGGGCTTGGGGGCCGTCTTGCCAGTGCTGCAGGCTGCAGCCGCCGCAGCGCTCGGCCAGGATGCACGGAGGGCGGCGCCGTAGGGGCGAAGCCACCACCACAGCCTGCAGTTCGGCCTCGAGGTGCCGCCGTTGGACCCGGCGCACCACCACGGCAACCCGTTCCTGGGGCAGGGCTCCGGGGACGAACACCACCCGCTCTTGCCAGCGGCCGACCCCCTGGCCCTCGTGGCCGAGGTCAGTGATGTCAAGTTCGAAGCGATCGCCGATGCGGCCGATCGGCGCGGTGGCGGAGGGGGGCTGGACCATACCCCGACCCTATCGGTGCGTAACACCTCTCGTCAGATCCCCGGGTTCAGGCGGCAGGCTGGATACAATTCCACAGCGCATGGTGCTATCGGATGAGCGTCGTTCGGGATCTGATCCTTCAGGCAGATGATCAGCTGCGTTACCCGACCGGCGGCGAACTGCGCTCCATGGTCGAGTTCCTCGCGGAGGGAAGCGGTCGCCTGCGGGTGGTTCGGGCCCTGACGGATAACGAGCGCAAAATTGTTGATGAGGCGGCTCGCCAACTGTTTAGCCGCAAACCCGACTATGTGGCACCTGGCGGCAATGCCTACGGCCAGAAGCAGCGTGCCCAGTGCCTGCGTGATTTCAGCTGGTACTTGCGCCTCGTCACCTATGGGGTGCTGGCTGGCAGCACCGAGATGATCCAGCAAATTGGCCTGGTCGGCGCCCGCGAGATGTACAACAGCCTGGGGGTGCCCATGCCCGGCATGGTGGAAGCGATGCGCTGTATTAAAGAGGCGTCCTTGGTGCTTTTGGGCGCCGATGATGCTGCCTTGGCAGCACCCTATTTCGACTATCTCATCCAAGGCATGCAGACCCCTAACTGATCCGTAAGCCCTGATCTGCCCTCAAGCCATCCCCCTTAGATCGGCAAACGAATCAGCCCAAGGCCCTAG
>CAMAVE010000079.1 GCA_945861595.1 Synechococcus sp. UW140 | reverse complement strand
CGTTCCAGGTGGACGTGCTGGAACCAGCCGATGCCCCCACTCCTGCCGCCCCGCCTGAGCTGGCTGGGATGACCAAGGCGGAGCTGCTGGCCTTTGCCCGCAGGACCTACGGCCAGAAGCTGGACAGCTCGCTCAGCAAGGCAGAGCTGCTGGCGGCGGCCAAGGCCCTGGGGCAATCTCCTGAGGCAGATGGGGCCGCTGGGAGCGCGATTGCCCTTGATGACGCCCAGGCGGGCCTGAGCCAGGACCCGCAGCCGGGCTGGTTGCTGGGGGATGACCAGGACGGCGAGGAGCCTGAGGCGGTGCCGGGAGTGCCGACGGATCTGTTGATATGAGGGGCTGGGCCCAGATTTGAAGCCTGCCAGGCGAATTGCCGCAAACAAAGGCCGGTTGTCTTCGATTCAGGACGGGCTTTAAGGCAAATCGGTGTTGAGCCGCCTTGAGGCCTCTGCTGCCATCACGTCAAAGGGCACATTCGGAAGATTTCGAAAGCGACTGAGCAAGGCCCTGAAAACGTTTTTGTGCTCATTTTGTGCTCAATCGCCCGAAAATGACCAAAAAAGAAGGGTCCCCAGAACCCCGAGAACCCCTGCTATGACTGAGATCGGGGCGACAGGATTCGAACCTGCGACCTAGTGCTCCCAAAGCACCCGCGCTACCAAGCTGCGCCACGCCCCGCTTTGCACAACATAACTGGTCGGGTGCTGGGTCAGGCTGCCGAGGGCACCAGCACGGGGAAGGCACTCGACCTGCTGCCATTGATGAACGCCTTTAGGCCAGGAATATCATGCAGACACGCTGACAATGATCCCTTTTCGGACCAAGGCAACCAACCCAACCAATGCCTAGGCATCCCATTACGGCGGGATTGGGCATGGCTCAGGAACTTTTGGTCATCATTGTCAAGTCTACTGCGCGACTGCTTTTCGCGACTCCTGTTAATTACCATTCATTAGCACAACTCGAATCTGTGCAAAAGAAAAACATATCAAATGAGGCCCATACGGCGCCTAGATAAGCGCGAGGGTTCTGAGCATGAGCCTTGCCAAAGGGAGATCTACATGTCGGAAGCAATTACAATCTTACAATATAAGGAGAAGCATTGACTTTGTCGAGCTTCAGCACGGAAAGACAGATCAGGGCGACTCTGTTGAAAGTTTGCCCTAGCAGCCTAGTGGATCTTCGTTATACAAGAACCATTGGTATCATTGCGAGCTTTGGAAGGGCAATAAAAAGCCCCGCAAATGCGGAGCTAGATCAATGGCTCGGGGGAGACTTGAACTCCCGACCTTGGGGTTATGAATCCCACGCTCTAACCAGCTGAGCTACCGAGCCAGGACAGACCCCATCTTAAACGATCGCTTGCCTGGGCCTGGGGCAGGGTCAGGCTCGAGCTGGCAGGAAGGGCAGGGGGTTAACGGCGCCACGGCCGGGGGAACGGATCTCGAAGTGCAGGTGGGGGCCGGTGCTGTTACCGGTGCTGCCCATCAGCGAGATCACCGATCCTTGCTCCACTAGCTCACCAACGCGCACCACGATCTTGCTGTTGTGGCCGTACAGAGAGCTGCTGCCATCCTCATGTTGGAGTTCGACCAGGTAGCCGTAGCCACCATCGTTCCAGCCGGCACGCACAACCCGGCCGGCCTTGGCCGCCACGATGGGGGTGCCGATGTTGTTGGCCACATCAATCCCCTTGTGCATCCGGCCCCAGCGCCAGCCGTAGCCAGAGGAGAAAATTCCCTGGGTGGGCCAGATCCAACCGGTTGCGTTGAAGGGGGCAGAGTTGATCCCAGAACCTTCCGACCCTTGCACCTCGCCGAAGCTGGGCAGCTCTGGCCAGCTCAAGCCACCGCTAGTGGTGGGGGCAATGCCAAGCACCCTGGCCGTGCGGCCGCTGGCGGACTGCGCTACGCGAATCTCGGAGCCCACCACAAGGCGAGCGGCTTCGAGGCCGGGATTGAGCCTGATCAGGTCAGCAAGGGACACGCCGGTGCGCTGGGCGATCTGGCGCAGGGTTTCACCGAAGCGCACCACGGCGGACTGCTCCAGCGGCGGCGGAGCCTGAATTGGAGGCGTTCGTCTTAGGGCGCTGGTATCGAGGGAGGCCAGATTTTTGGCCTTTCGGCTGGAGGCCGTCGGCAGGACGAGCCAGTCGCCGGAGAGGAACCGGTGGTCTTCATTCACCTCATTGAGGCGGGCCAACTGGGTTTCGTTGACGGAGAGCTGACCAGCCAGCTCTTCAAGCTGGACATCGGAGCGGATCTTGACCCAGAGGTGGTCGGAACTGGCGGGGAGCGACGCCAGCTGGATCGGCTGGACTGGGTTGGGGATGGAATCGAGCTCGAAGGAGGCCCTGTTGTCAGCCAGACCGGGACCAGCGATCGTGCCAGCCACCGCAAACAGGCTGGTAACTCCGAGGCTGGTTCCGATCCATAAGCAAGGCTTCATGCAAATTCACCCATCGGACAAGACCCAGACGGGAAGCCGCCAGACCTGGGTCGCGCAGACAGTAACGGGTTGAACCATTCACCGCAAGTCACGGTGGCCACAGTTTTGGTCGGACCCTGGAAAAATCGTCCAAGGGCAAGATCGACACCAGGCCTCAGGGCTCCAGTTGGCGCAAGGCTTCGAAGAGGACCACCCCCACAGCCACCGAGAGGTTGAGGCTGCGCACGCCGCCTCCATGCTCGATCGAACCCGCCATCGGGATCGCCAGGCAATGGCTGCAGCTTTGCAGCAGCTCCTGGGGCAGCCCATCGGTTTCGCGGCCAAAGAGGAGCCAGTCATCGGCGGCAAAACGCTCCTGGGCATAGGGGCGTGCCCCTTTGCGGCTCAGAGCAAGAAGGCGCCCACCGCGATCCAGCCGGTGCTGGCTAAAGGCGGCGAAATCGGCATGGCGATGGAGCTTGACCCAGGGCCAGTAATCCAGGCCTGCGCGGCGCAGCTGCCGGTCGTTGATCTCGAAACCCAAGGGCTCGATCAGGTGCAGCTCGCTGTTGGTGGCAGCGCAGGTGCGCGCCACGTTGCCTGTGTTGGGCGGGATCTGCGGCTGGAACAGAACAACCTTGGGCATGGAATCGGACGCTGGAACTGCGTGTGACTGGGCGGGGTGGTACTGGGAACGGCCTTCAAGGGTTGGCTTAGGCCGGCGGCACGGGTTCTCCGAGGGCCATCAGGTTGAGGGCCCGCCCTTGCACCACCAACCAGGCCGCCGCGGCCTGCGCCATCAGCCGTTGCTGAAGGCTGCCACTGCGATCGCGGAACAGACCCCCAATCGCTGTCGGTGGCACCACGCCCCAACCCACCTCCTCACAGACCAACAGCACCGGCGAGCGTTGCTGGGCGAGCGCCGAGAGCAAACGCTCCTGGCGCCGAAGCCAGGCCGTGTCCTCCAGGTCCAGATGGTGGGCTAGCCAGGTGCCCAAGGAGTCAATCAGCAGCAGAGGGGAGCGATTGGCCGGGCTTGCGGCGGCTACCCCATTGGCGAGTGGTGGATCCGAGGCCTGGTCCTGGGGACGAGAGCCCTCGGGGATTGGAATCGACAAGGGCCAATCCCGTCGCCCCTGGGTTAGGTCCGATCGGATAGCGGCCCCTGATCGACCTTGTTCTAGTGCTGTTTCGAGGTCACCCCCCACCTCCAGGGTTGTCCAATGGCTGGGGCGCCGTTGACGATGCAGCAGCACGCGCTGCTGCCAGGCGTCATCTCCGGGGCGGTCCGCACCGGTCGCCAGATAGGTGACCGGTAATCCGCTGCGATCGGCGAGATGCTCGGCCCAGCGACTCTTGCCACTGCGGCTAGGTCCGCTGACCAGAATCAGACCTGTTTGGTTGGGAACGCCTAGGCGGGATTGGCTCTCGTTGCCATCCCGCTCGCCCCAATCAACCTCCGCCATTCATGCTGTGCAGGGTTGCCACCGACGAAGGCGACACCCGGTTGAGATAGCGGAAGATCCAATATTTCAAGATTGTGGCCAGCACCACTGGGAAGGTGGCGATGAACAACATGATAAAACTTTCGTGGTGGGGTAAACCAAAATGATCTTCCACCCCCTCCAGCAACACAGTCCAGCCTTCTGGGCTGTGGAAGCCAACAAAAATATCCGTAAACAGAATGATCGCAAAGGCCTTGGCACTGTCGCTGAGCCCAACAAGAACTTCATCGAGGAAGCCACGTAGGACTCGGATATCACGCTGGCCAAACCAGCAAACAGCTATGAATCCCAGGAAGCCGCAGGCATCAGCAATGATATTTTTGATGGCATTATTGCTTTCTCGATCCGCATCATTCCTGAGTTCCTCTGCCTTTCCAGCTAGAGCCGACTGCATTTCATCACGACTCGGTGGTGTTTTTCCAGCGAGCAGGGCTTCAAACTCAACCTCGGATTGATACAGTTGTAATTTCTTTATTGCTGCCTGCTGAAGGTGGGGCTGGGGGTAGCTCAAAATAGGCATATCCCTTGAATACACATCCACCAGCGGCGAAATCACCACGTTGCGGCTCACCTGTTGGATTAGGAGCGGCACTAGCAGCAACAGCAGCAGGATCCGTAGCGACACCAAGGTGGAGTCACGTCGGCGCCGGAACCCGGCCACCATCGTGGCCTCGGCCTCGGGATCGAGTTGGCGCCTTACCCCGTCAAACACGTTCAGAAGGCTGCTAGGCAGCACATTCGGAGAACGAGCCATGCTGGGAAGAGGAGTTCTCCTGCCGTAGCGGGAGACAACACTTTCAATCAGCTGCAGCTGGCGGTGTTCCTGGCCATCGAGTTGGCCCCGGTTTTGCTCCAACTCCTCTAGGGAGGTGCGGCACAGTTTTAGGGCCGCCTTGAAACGGCGCAGCATCTGGGCCTGGGTCTGGCGCGGGATGCCGAGCTCCAGCTCGGGCCGCACAGGCCTGTCGTTGTAGTACTCGAGCTCGAACCCCTGGATCAGCAAGGCCGCTTCATAGGCCCGCTCAAGATCGCTAGTCAGGTCCGAGGCCTGGGCCCGCTCAAAGGCCGTCATCCAGTCAGTCAGCGCCATAGTCGCGTCAACGGGAGAAGACCCACCAGGTGATCATCGGCACCAGTGTGCCAACGGTCAGTAAAACGACCACCCATGTCAGGGCATTGCTGGATTGGGTTTCATCCCGGCTGGGCACGTTCGACTCCACCGCCAGTCGTTCGATTAATTGGGGTGGGCCCGGATCTTGGCCATCCCTCAGCACGGAGGCAAGGCGGTCGATGCCATCAATCGAAGCTTGGCGATAGCGGGCCCCTTCGCGCAGGGGCAGCCCCATGGTGCTGGTGCCCGTGCTCGAGAGCAGGCCGGCGGGTAACTGGTCCAGCAGGTCGTTAGACACCACCACGGCCGCGGTGTTGTTTTGGGCCTCGATCAGAAAGAGGAGCTGGCCGTCCTCAATGGTGTTGCCATCGCCTTGCCAGCGGTCCAAAAGCTGGTGGCCCAGGTCGGCGAGATCCAAGCCATAGTCCAAACGCCGTAGGGTCACGAGCCTCGCCTGGATGTGGTCATCCTCGAGGGCAGCGAGTCGGTGGTCCAGGTCCGTGATCGAGGCGCGGCTGAGCAGGTCGGCCGTATCGAGCACCCGGTTCAACGGGGGACTGGCGGGAAACTCCTGGACACCCATGGCCAGGGCCGCCTGGGCGGGCAGTAGGCAGGCGAGGGTGAGCAGCAGGGCCCAGCAGAGCCTGGGGAGGAAACGCAGGGGGGCCAAGGCGGATGGCAGTTGCATGGCCCCCAGTTTGACCTCAGCTGGCCCGACTGTGACAACCTTGGCCCAATCCCTGCACTGGAGCGATGGCACGGCCTGCGCTGGCCTGCCTAGGCGTCGGTCTTGTCGCCCTGCTACTCAGCCTGATCAACCAGTTCAGCGCGGCGGAGTTGAGCCCGCCCCTCGTGCGGGCCTCCGTGCTCGCCAGCCTGCTGGCGGTGGGCTTTCTGTTGGTTGCCACCCTGTGGACCCGGGCCGTGCCCAAGGCACCGGAGCGGGTGGCCCTGGAGGGTCCCCAGGGCCTCGAGCTCGACGAGTCCCTGCCAGAGCCCCTCAAACTGGAACTGGCCTGGGGCAGCCAGCTGCTGTTAACCGCCACGCCAGGGGCGACCGTGCTGTTGCTCTGGCGGCAACGCACCCTGTTGCGCCGCGGGCTGCTGGGGAGTGGTGCCGTTCTGGTGGGCCCCATTGGCCAGCGGGCCCTGGCCACGGGCAAGGCCATCTCCATGGTGAATCTGGCCCTCTATCCAGGCCGCGATGAATTTGCCGCCTTACCCGCAGGCCTGCCCGCCCTGGTGGTTCAGCCCATCGGCAGCGAAGGGTTGCTGCTCCTGGGTGGCTGGTCGCCCCGCTGCTTCAGCCGCAGTGATGAACTCTGGCTGGAGGGCTGGGCCCGCAAGCTCAGAACGTCACTGGAGGAGCTGCCTGAGGTCGGGGGGCCCTCTGGGAGCCAGCCGCTCCAGGGGAATTCGCTCCAGCAGGTGGCAGGGTCACCTGGGACTGCACCCGCGCCCCCGGCGAACTGAACACCGCCAGTCCATTGGTGCCAATCCGGCCCTGGAGCTGGTCGGCCCTGGTGATCTGCTGGTTGGCCTGGCGGCGCACAACCACCGAACCCTGGGCCCGGATCTGCCCATTGGGCCAATGCCAGAGGCACTGTTGGGCTTGGAGTTGCTCCCCGGGCTGCAGCAATTGACAGGCCTGGGTAATGGCCACCGTTTGGTTGTCCAGGTTGATGGAGAGGCGATCGCCGCGCACCTGGAGGCGATCCATGCGGGCCCGGAAGGGCAGGTCGCTGCTGAGGCGGCGGGCGGCCAGGTCCCAAACCGTGCGCTGCGCCTCCAGCACGGCCTTCCGGCTGGGGTCAACGACTTGAACAGGTGCCTCCAGGGCCAGCCGTTGCTGACGCAGGTTCCCCCCCAGGGCGCTGGCCCGCAGGGTCTGGCCTGATCGGTTGGCTTCCTGGTGATTCCCTTGCACCGGTCCGGTGGCGACCAGAACGCCGGTTCTGGGGTGCCAGGTGGCCGATGTTGCCGTTAGGACCAGGTCGGCTGGACCCACGCCCACGGGATTGGCTCGCCCCTTGGTGGCCGTGGCCCATTGCTGTAATTGGGGCTTGCCCCTCAGTTCAAGCCGGTCCTGCAACACATAGAAGCGGGCGCTCTCGGCCCGGAGACGGGAGCGGTGGTCGCTGGCCCAGGGGCGCCGGTCAATTTCCATCAGGTCGCGGCGGGGAATCCAGCGCAGCTGGTCGGCATGGATTTGCACGGGGTCGGGACCCAGCAGGGTGACGACCACCGCCCCCTCGAGCTGGATCACCTCACCGTTGTTGAGCACCGTGCCGCCGTTGGCGCGGATGTCGTAGTGGGGTTGGCCGTTGCGATAGATCAGGCCTCGGGGTTGGCGGGCCTTGGCCAAGCGTTTGTCGATGTCGTAGCGGGCCTCCGGGCTCGTGAGGGACCAGGCCGGGCGGCCCTGGGCATCCTGTTGGCGCAAATCGAGGGAGCGAAACAGGAACGGTTCCGCCGTCTCCTGCTTGGGAGTGGTGCTTTCGCATCCAGCCAGTAGGCCAAGGCCCGCCAACAGGGGCAGCAATCTGGCGAGACCCCCTAGGCGCCGCCCTGTCACAGGGGCCCATCCAGCTCGAGCCGCGCCATCACCGGAGCCGGTTCGGGCAAGGCGGAGCCCACCGCCAGCTGGCCCCACTGCAGCTGCTCCAACCAGGGGATGGTGTGGGTTTGGTGGGGACCGGATCCCAAGGGTTCAAGGGCCAATTGCTGCAGCATCCGCGCCGAGAGTTCCGGCACTAGGGGGGCCAGCAACAGGGCCACCAGTCGGGCTGCGTCCAGCACCGCATAGAGGTCAGAGGCCACCTGGTCTTCGTTGCCCTCGTGTTTCATCAGACTCCAGGGCGCCTGGGTATTGAGGAAACCGTTGGCGGCAATGGCCAGTTGCAAGCTGGCTTCGGCCGCCCCACGGAAATCAAGGGTTTCCAGGCAGGGGATCACCAGGGAGATGGCGGTGCTGGCGGCCTCGGCTAGGGGGTGGTCGGCATTTTGGGCGGCACCGGCAGGGGGCACGGTGCCCTCGAACCAGCGGCGCGCCATGGCACTCGTACGGTTGAGCATGTTGCCAATCGTGTTGGCCAGGTCGTTATTCACCAGATCGACAAAGCGCTGCTGCTGGAAATCGCCGTCCTCGCCAAACGGGATATCCCGCAGCAGATACCAGCGCACCGCATCGGCGCCGCAACGCTCGAGCAGGGCCTCGGGATCGAGCACGTTGCCGATCGATTTGCCCATTTTTTGGCCCTCGCGGGTGAGGAAGCCATGGCCAAACACCTGCTTGGGCAACTCCAGACCGGCCGAGAGCAACATGGCGGGCCAGTAAACGGCATGGAAGCGCAGGATGTCCTTGCCGATCACATGGACCTGGGCCGGCCAGCCCCGCTGGCTGAGCTCGCCTAAACCGGCTGCGCTGCTCGCCCCATCGTCAGTTCCATCCAGCAGGGCCGTGAGGTAGCCGAGCAGGGCATCGAACCACACATAGAAGGTGTGGCCGTCATGGCCCGGCACCGGGATGCCCCAGGGCAGGTTGACCCGGGAAATGGAAAAGTCGCGCAGGCCCTGGGCCACAAAGTTCTGCACTTCGCGCCGGCGGCTCGCCGGCTGGATGAACTCCGGTTGGGCGATCAGGGCTTCGATCTGCTCCTGGTAGCGGGAGAGGCGGAAAAAGAGGTTCAGCTCATCGCGCCATTCCAAGGACCGCTGATGGACCGGGCACTGGGGATCCAGGGCCCCGGCCGGATCGTCCTTGAATTCCTCGCAGGCGACGCAATACCAGCCCTGCTGACGACCCTCGACCACATCGCCATTGGCCTCAACGCGGCCAAAAAACTCGTGAACGATGCGGCGGTGGCGGGGATCGGTGGTGCGGATGAAGCGGTTGTTACTGATGTGCCACTGCTGCCAAAGCTGGCGGTATTGGGCGCTGATTCGATCGCAATGGGCCTGGGGGCTTAGGCCAACAGCTTCGGCCGTGCGTTGAATTTTCTGGCCATGTTCATCACAACCGGTGATGAAAATAACGTCTTCACCCTTTAGCCGCTGGAAGCGGGCCAGGGCATCGCAGGCCAGGGTGGTGTAAGCGCTACCGAGGTGCGGTTTGTCGTTGACGTAATAAAGCGGCGTGGTGAGGGTGTAGGTCATCGGCTGGAAACTGGATCGGCGGTGCAGATGGGCCCGCTGCGCCGCCCAGGCGGCC
>CAMAVE010000078.1 GCA_945861595.1 Synechococcus sp. UW140 | reverse complement strand
CCTGGTGGGCCTGGAGCCGGGCGTGGCCCCACCCCGAAACGATCGCCCCAACCCTGGCCCGCTGGAACCTGCCGGTTACCCCAGTGCGCGCTGAGATAGAGCGGATCTGGGAGGCGATTGATCAGCACGATGACTGGAGCCTGCTGGAGGACTGGTTGGAGCAGACCCGGGGCTGAGTCTGATTTTCAGGCCATTCGATGGTGTCTGCTGGACTTCGATGGTGCTAGCTGTTGGATGACGGGATTGGCGATTTGCCCTCAACCTGGCTTGGTTGAATTGGTCTGATGGGAGTAGGGCATGTAGCCGCCGAATAGAAGGGTTGGGTAGGATTTCTCGAGGATGTATTGATCGGTTGTCTGCGAATGGCCCTGTTCCAGCCAAGTTTGTCGCTACTTGTTTATGGCTCCAGCGGTTTTGTAGTTGCTGAGATTTATCTCACCCTCAACAAGCTGTGGTCGCGCAAGCATGAGCCCCAAGTGGTGGAAAGCATCTCGCCAATGTCGAAGTTGGTGGGCTTGGTGCCCGTGACCGTGTTTGCCATTGATGGGGTGCTGAGGCATCTATGGGTGGTGGCGATTGTCAATGGTCTCTGGATCATGGCTAGGATTGTGCAATTGTTGATTGGTATTGGCCTGTGGGAGGCGGGCCGGCGCCGGATCTCCCTATGGGTGATGTTGAGGCGGGCCCTGAGCCAGGAACGCTCTGAGTTGGGGGATCTTTTGAAGGCCCTAGTGCGGCCTACGGGGGCTCGCCAAATTGTTGACATCCTAGGCCAGTTGGCTACCATCGATGGCGAGCTTGATCAGGCTGAACGCCAACTCATTCAAACCTTCGCCGACCATTGGCAGATTGCATTGGATTGGCAGGCGATCCATGACCATCAGTTAGCCAATGCCTCGCTGCGCTTGCGATCCTTGAGCCAGGCGGTGACCAGTTACTTGGAATTGAATCCCCCGAAAGACCAGGCCCGCCAGCTGGCTGATCTTTCGGTTTTGATTATCCGTGCCGATGGCAAGATAACGCTTGAAGAAGAGATTACCCTGGCCGAGACAAGCAACCAACTCAATAGCTACGTGCATGGCAGCAACGCCGAGTATCACTACGTCAATATTGTGACCCGTTCCCATGAACAGGCTGGGGCCCTCATGGCTTTGCTCGATACTGTGGTTGAACGGCAAGTGGCTGGCGGCACCACCTATCTGGTAGGCCCCTACTTTTCAGATCTGTACGCCGAACAGGTGGCCAAGCAATATCGGGCCCTAGGTTTTTTTGCGATCATGTTGGATCAAGCGGGTCTTGATCGGCTGGTTGAGGAGGAGCTTGGCGAGGCGCTGGCTGTTGGTTAGCAGCACTTTGCCCATTCCAATGCCCATGCCCATGCCCATGCCCATGCCAATGCCGATGCTTCGGTTCTGGTTTTGTTCCTGGTGGCGATTGCAGACTTCGTCTATGTACTGCATGGAGTCACTTGGCATGGGGTACGCCTTGACAATGTTGTCCCCTCCGCTAGGTTGATCCGCATAGGTTTTGAGCCAATTGGCCCCTCATCAATTCATGATCAAGCCGGTTTGGATGCGGCTAGTGCTCGCTGGTGCAACCGTTGGAGCTGGTCTTTTCCAAGGGGCGCTTGCTTCAGGCGATTATCCCTTTGTTGTCAAAAACACAACGGGCGCCACGATCTGCAAATTGCAGGCTGGTCCAGGCATTGTGGCCGACACGGCCGCCGCTTTCCAGGAGGCCTTTGCCGCTGCCAACAAGGGAAATCCTGATGCCCTGGTTGACAAGTATGACCTGGTGAGCTGTAAAACACCTGTTATTCCAGCAGGCTACAACGGACGCTATAAGCAAATTTGGCACTTTGATCTGGGCTCTGGAATCAAGCCAGGCAAAGAAGCTTCTTTTAATTGGAAAGGGAAAACAGGTAGTAACGACTATTGCAAGCTGGACGTGATTATGACTATCCAGAGCGCGGACGCCACTGGGATCACAACATCAGCCGTTTATATGAAAAATGAGGACTTCTGCGCTGGCTCGCCCCATGTGGTGGTGCCTTCTGCTAAGAATGCCTCCTATTTGCCAAGCCCTTAGGGGATGGTCCCCAATGGGGCATGGGCGGTTTCTTGATGAATCAATGAAAACGCGTTCAATCCCAATAATTGTTTGTAGAGCATCTCTACAGACTTTGATTCGTTTTTCTAGCCTATGGCTTTAAGCCAGCACTGCCGGAATACCTAAAATTGGAAGCGTCGTTGGGCTTGCGGTTAACGATCAAGAGGTAAGCGTTGCGGCAATCTGCACCTGCGAAGGTTCTGCGCAAGCATCAGTTCGCAACGGCCTCCCGTGAAGGCATTTCCCAAGCCACTACCGGGCCTTTGCCTGCCCATCCCAGGCCTCCTTCGGGCTGTGCCCCCCTCTGGCGGATGTAGCCCATCAGCAGCGGATTGGGCCGCCTGCCCTTCGGCTGGCGGCCCACCTCTCTTGCATGCCCCCTTTTCCCCGGCCGCAACGATCACCCTTGCCTAGCTGCCCTTCGGGTCAGGGACTAGCCACATGGCCTGTATGCCGTAACCGTCGCTACAAAGTGCCTGACGCTCTGTGCCTACAACTCGCCCACCTCGCTGCTTGGCCGATGACCTCCGAACAAGCTGCCCAGCTGATCGACGACACCCTCGACCTGGTGCACCAGCGGCTCCAGGAGTTGGAGGCGGCCCAGCACCAGCACGACCAGAAGGCCCTGGCGGCCGAGTTCCGCGAGTGGCGTCAGCCCTTGGGGGGGCACATCGATTTGATGGTGTGCCCGGGGTTTCCGGCGGTTTGAGCTGGCAGGGCTGAGCAGGGCTTGCGTGGGCTCCCAGGCAAGGGCCTCGGTAGGGGGGATGCAGTCGGGCGCTCACATCCGAGACTGGTGGCATGCCCAAGCCTTCCGGCCCCTGTGGGGCCTGTTCAGCCCTTGCCTGATCCCGGTGCTGATGTGGCCGAACCAGCGGCCACGATTGCCGCCATCGCCACGGCGGTGGCGCCCGGCCAGGGCAGCGTGGCGATCGTGCGGCTCTCGGGGCCAGCGGCCCTGGCGATTGGTCGGCGGCTGTTTCAAGCGCCCGGCAACCAGGTGTGGGAAAGCCACCGGATCCTCTATGGCCACGTGGTGGATCCGGCCTCGGGCGAGCGGATCGATGAGGCCCTGCTGCTTTTGATGCAGGCGCCGCGCAGCTTCACTGGCGAAGACGTGGTGGAGCTCCACTGCCACGGCGGTCTGATCTGCGTGCAGCGGGTCCTGGAGTTGGTGTTGGCCTGCGGCGCCCGCCGGGCCCAGGCCGGGGAATTCAGCCAGCGGGCCTTCCTCCATGGCCGCCTCGATCTCACCCGGGCCGAGGCGGTGAGTGAGCTGGTGACGGCCCGCAGCCGCCGCGCCGCCCAGCTGGCGATCGCCGGCCTCGATGGCGGCCTGCAGCGGCAGATTTCGGGCCTGCGCGAGCGCCTGCTCGACCAGTTGGCCGAACTGGAGGCCCGGGTGGATTTTGAGGAGGATTTGCCCCTGCTCGATGGCGCTGCGGTGGCGGCTGAGCTGGCGGCGGTCCGGTCTGAATTGGAGGAGCTGGTCGCGGGCGCGGCCCAGGGGCAATTGCTGCGCGAGGGCCTGCGGGTGGCGATCGTGGGCCGGCCCAATGTGGGCAAATCGAGCCTGCTCAACCGGCTCAGCCGCAGCGAGCGGGCGATCGTGACCGACCTGCCCGGCACCACCCGCGACTTGGTCGAAAGCGAGCTGGTGCTCCAGGGCGTGCCCCTCACCCTGCTCGACACCGCCGGCATCCGCTCCACCGACGACCGCATCGAGCAACTCGGCATCGAGCGCAGCCGCTCGGCTCTGGCCTCGGCGGACCTGGTGCTGTTGCTGTTCGACCTCAGCGCCGGTTGGACTGGTGAGGACCAGGCCCTGCGGGCCCTGGTGCCGGAGGGAGTGGCCTGTCTGGTGGTGGGCAACAAGCTGGACCAAGGGCCCCAGGGGTTGGGCCCCAGCCCGAAGCAACGGTCTGGGCCGCCAGAGCCGGCGGCTGGACGTCCCCAGGCTGGGGACCCTGGGACAGGAGAGCGGATGGCTCCAGGGGACCCGGCTCCAGAGGGCCCGGTTCAAGCGGATCCGGCGGACGTCCGCATCAGCGCTGCCACCGGGGCCGGCATCGAGGACTTGGTGGTCACCCTCTTGGCCCGTGGCGGCTCCAGCGGCGACCAGGGAATCGCGGTGGCCCTCAACCGCCGCCAGGCGGACCTGGCCGCCAGCGCCGCCGCCAGCCTGGAGCGCAGCCTCGAGGCCGCCGAGCAGCAGCTGCCCTGGGATTTCTGGACGATCGACCTGCGCGCTGCCGCCCTCTGCCTCGGTGAGATCACCGGCGAGGAGGTGAGTGAGGCGGTGCTGGATCGGATTTTTTCGCGCTTTTGTATTGGCAAATAGGTGAAACGACGAATCGTTGAGGAGCGATAGCTGGCCTGGGATCGGCCTGGTGATGGGGGGCTGAGGGGGCTCTTTGTTTTGGCCTTCTGCTTTGGGTCTCTCTTCTCTTTGCTGCTAATGCGTTAGGCGTAAGTGGCTTGGAAGGGATGGATTTGATCGAGCTCTTTGGCCATTGCTCGCTGGGCATGGTCTAGGTCGTGAATCACCTGAACCCGCAGCCAATAGCCATCGCTCAAGCCCAAGAAACGACAGAGGCGCAAGTCTGTGTTGGCCGTAATCGAACGCTTGCCTTTGAGGATCTCGCTGATCCGGGTCTGGGAGACCCCGATCTCCCGGGCTAGGCGGTAAGGCGTAATCCCCATCGGATCTAAGAACTCTTCGCGGAGCAGTTCGCCAGGGGTAATCGGTGGTAAGTGGACCATGGTGCCCTCCGCGCAGTGCGTTGAATTCAGTGGTGAATGAGTGGTCAGTAAGGGGTCAGTTAGTGGTAATCAACGATCTCCACAGCCTCGGCGCCGGTATCGCCCCACAGGAAGCAAAGGCGCCATTGGTCGTTGATGCGGATGCTGTGCTGGCCGACCCGATCCCCTTTCAGGGCTTCTAGGCGGTTCCCCGGGGGGACCCGCAGATCCTCAAGCCTGGTGGCCACAGCAAGCTGTAAAAGCTTGCGGCGGGCCACCCTCTCGATGGCGACAAACCGCTTGACGCGCTCTCCGCTAGCGAGGGCTTGGGTGTCCGCACAGCGGAACGATCGGACCATGGCCCAATACTAACGCCATGCGATAGGGTTTGGCCCGTGGGTTGCTTCAGGCGATCCAAGCTGCGGCGACACTGCCCCTAGTCCCTGGTTACCGCTCGGTGCCCTCCCCTCTGCTGTCGATCACCCCAGAGCTGGAGGCCCAACTCGCCGCCTGGCTGGCCGAAGACCTAGGGCGCGGTGACCTCACGGCCCCGGCCCTGGTGGGCCAGCCCGCCCGCGCCCACTGGATTGCCAAGCAGGCCGGCGTCTTCTGTGGGGGCGTGCTGGTGGAGCCGTTGTTTCGGCTGCTCGATCGGCAGGTGCAGGTGCGGTTGCTGGTGGCCGAGGGCGAGCGGGTCCAGCCGGGCCAGCGTCTGCTGGAGCTCGATGGGGCGGCAACGGCCCTGGTGGCGGGCGAACGCACCGCCTTGAACCTGGCCATGGGCCTCTCCGGCGTCGCCACCGCCACCGCCACCCTCGTGGCCCAGTTGGCGGGCACGGGCGTGGGCCTGGCCGACACCCGCAAGACCACGCCCGGGCTGCGGCTGCTGCAGAAATACGCGGTGCGCTGCGGCGGTGGCCTCAACCATCGCCTCGGCCTCGATGACGCGGCCATGCTCAAGGAAAACCATCTGGCCTGGGCCGGGGGCGTGGCGGCGGCGGCTGCCGCGGTGCGCTCTGGGGCCCCCTGGCCGGCGCGGCTGATCGTGGAGGCGGAAACGGCGGCCGAGGCCGGGGCGGCGATCGAGGCCGGGGCCGATGGCGTGTTGCTCGATGAATTCAGCCCCGCCGCCCTGGCTGAGCTGGTGCCGCGGCTGCGGGCCCAGGCCGCCGCCCGCGGCTCGGCGGTGGTGCTGGAAGCTTCGGGGGTGCAGCCCGAGCAGCTGGCCGCCTACGCCGCCACCGGCATCGACCTGATCTCGACCAGTGCCCCGGTGACCCGCAGCAGCTGGCTGGATCTGAGCATGCGGTTTGAGGCCTGAGGCCCAGCCGTTGGCCGGGGAGGGATGATCGAGGCATTGCCTGCCGCTCTGCCGCGGTTCACCGCCGTCCATGCTGACCGTTCTCCACGCCCTCGAAGGCCAGCTGCGCGCCGCCACCGGGCGGGCCTTCCCCGAGGCGGCGGCGGCGGCCCAGGCCAGTGGCAAGTCCCTCGATCCGGCCCTGGGACCCGCTAGCAAGCCTGAATTCGGCGACTTCCAGGCCAATGGCGCCCTGGCCCTGGCCAAGCCCCTGGGCCAGCCGCCCCGCAAGATTGCCGAGGCGATCGTGGCCGAGCTGACCGCCGATGCCGCCTTCCTGGCCGCCTTTGAAGTCCCCCAGATCGCCGGACCGGGCTTCATCAACCTCACCCTGCGGCCCGAGCGCCTGGCCGCCGAAGTGCAGCGGCGCCTGGGGGATCCGCGCCTAGGGGTGCCGGCGGTGGCTGGAACTGACGCGGCTGCAGATCTGGTCCCGGGGGAGTCGGCAGGGGCGCCGGTGATTGTGGATTTCTCCAGCCCCAACATCGCCAAGGAGATGCATGTGGGGCACCTGCGCTCCACGATCATTGGCGACTCCTTGGCGCGGGTGCTGGAGTTTCGCGGCCATCCGGTGCTGCGCCTCAACCACGTGGGCGATTGGGGCACCCAGTTCGGCATGCTGATCACCCACCTCAAGCAGGTGGCGCCCGAGGCCCTCGACACCGCCGATGCGGTGGACCTGGGCGATCTGGTGGCGTTCTACCGCCAGGCCAAGCAGCGCTTCGATAGCGATGAGGCCTTCCAAACCACCTCCAGGGAAGAGGTGGTGAAGCTCCAGGGCGGCGACCCGATCAGCCGCAAGGCCTGGACGTTGCTGTGCGACCAATCGCGCCGCGAATTCCAGCTGCTCTACGACCGCCTCGCCATTCGCCTCAGCGAACGGGGCGAATCCTTCTACAACCCCTATCTCGAAGCGGTGGTGGCCGATCTCGAGGCCACCGGCCTGCTGGTGGTGGATGACGGCGCCGGTTGTGTGTTCCTCGAGGGCCTGCAGGGCAAGGACGGCAAGCCCCTGCCGGTGATCGTGCAGAAGAGCGATGGCGGTTTCAACTACGCCACCACCGATTTGGCGGCGATTCGGTACCGCTTCGGCCAGGGCCCCGAGGGCGATGGCGCCCGCCGGGTGATCTACGTGACCGATGCCGGCCAGGCCAACCACTTCGCCGGCGTGTTCCAGGTGGCGCGCCGCGCCGGCTGGATCCCCGCGGATGGCCGGCTCGAGCATGTGCCCTTCGGCCTGGTGCAGGGGGAGGACGGCAAAAAGCTCAAGACCCGCTCCGGCGACACCGTGCGCCTCAAGGACCTGCTCGATGAGGCCGTGGAACGGGCCGAAGCGGACCTGCGCCGTCGCCTCCAGGAGGAAGAGCGCAGCGAAGACGAAGCCTTCATCAACCATGTGGCCACCACCGTGGGCCTGGCGGCGGTGAAATACGCCGACCTCAGCCAGAACCGGATCACCAATTACCAGTTCAGCTTTGACCGCATGTTGGCCCTCAGCGGCAACACCGCCCCCTACCTGCTCTATGCGGTGGTGCGCATCGCCGGCATCGCCCGCAAGGGCGGCGACCTCGACTCCGGCGGCGCCGACGACACGGCCGAGCTGCAATTCAGCGAACCCCAGGAGTGGGCCCTGGTGCGTCAACTGCTCCAATTCGACGCGGTGATCGCCGAGGTGGAGGAAGAGCTGCTGCCCAACCGGCTGTGCAGCTACCTGTTCGAACTCAGCCAGGTGTTCAACCGCTTCTACGACCAGGTGCCGGTGCTCAAGGCCGATGGACCTGCCCGCCGCTCGCGCCTTGCTCTCTGCCGCCTCAGTGCCGACACCCTCAAGCTTGGCCTTGGGCTGCTGGGGATTCCGAGCTTGGAGCGGATGTGAGTTGGAGGGGTTGGGCGAGGCGGGGCCTTGGCGTGCGACCGATCTAGGCCTGCAGAGCCCCAGACCTAGGCTGTACGAGGCAGTCGCACAGCTTCCATTTGAACCCCTTCCTCTGGCCTGATCCCAGTGGCAGTCAGCCCGGCGGGCAGGGGCAGGGCTTGGTGCGAGGGGGCGACCTTGATGTTGGCTATGGCGAGTGGAGCGACCTGGCCCTGTGATCGATCCCGCTGCCGTCGAGAGCTCCGTTCCCTTCCCATTCCCCCAGGCGCGGCCTGAGGTGGAGTCGCTCACGGCCTACAGCGCGCCCCTGGAGGGGCGGCGGGGGTTGTTGCGGCTCGATTTCAATGAGAACACGGTGGGGCCCAGTCCCCAGGTGGTGGATGCGATTCGGGCCATGCCGGCGGATCACTTCGCCATCTATCCCGAATACGACGGCCTGCGCGAGGCGGTGGTGGCCTCCCTGCTGGCGACCGCTGGCGTAGCGGCATCCCAGGACTCGAACGCCGGGGGCTTAAGCGCGGACCACATCGGCCTGTTCAACGGGGTGGATGCGGCGATCCATGCGGTGTTTCACTCCTATGGCGACCGGGGCGATCGGCTGCTCACCACCAGCCCCACCTTTGGCTACTACACGCCCTGCGCCCAGATGCAGGGCATGGCGATCGAGGCGATCCCCTACGCGCTGCCCGATTTCGCCTTCCCTTTGGAGGCGCTCACGGCGGCCCTGCTGCGGCCCGGGGTGGCTCCGCCCAAGCTGCTCTTGATCTGCAATCCCAATAACCCCACGGGCACCCGCCTGGCCCCGGAAGCGATCCTGGCCCTGGCGGCGGCGGCGCCCCAGACCCTGGTGGTGGTGGATGAGCTCTATGAGGCCTTCACCGGCGACAGCCTGCTGCCGGGTCTTTTGGGTCGCAGAGATTCCTTTGCGGCCTATCCCAACCTGGTGGTGTTGCGCTCCCTGGCCAAAACGGCGGGCCTGGCGGGCCTGCGTATCGGTTTTGCGATTGGCGCTCCGGCCGTGGTCGATCGCATTAGCCGCGTCACCGGTCCCTATGACATCAACAGCCTGGCGGTGACGGCCGCCCTGGCCGCCCTGGCCGACCAGGCCTACGTGGATGCCTACGTGGCCGAGGTGCTGGGCGCCCGCGACTGGCTGGTGGCCCAGTTGGTCCAGGCCGGCGTGCGCCACCACAGCGCTGGCGGCAATTACCTGCTGATCTGGCCCCAGGCGGACTCCCG
>CAMAVE010000077.1 GCA_945861595.1 Synechococcus sp. UW140 | reverse complement strand
CTGGTGGCGGTCTGGGCCTTGGGGGCGGTGACGGTCAGCAGGCCATCGCGGTAGTGGGCTTCGAGGCCATCGCGGTTGATGCCAGCCGGGAAGCGGAAGCTGCGGCTCCAGGTGCCGTAATGCATTTCGCTCAGCAGCGCGGTCGCAGCGTGATCGCCCTGGACTGGGGCCGGGCGCTGGGCACTGATCACCAGGCTGCGATCAGTGGCTTTGACATCAATGGAGTCTTTGGCGACACCGGGCAGTTCCAAAGTGATGCGGAAACCGGTCTCCGTATCGAGCACTTCCGCTGCCGGAATGCGCTCGGCGGTTTGCAGTTGTTGCTCGAGGCGATTGAGCAGGTCGAAGCGGGATTGGCGCAGGGTCAGCATGGCGTTGGATCCGTTGGGTGCGACTGCGGCCTGTCAGCCGCCCGGTCAATGTGGCCTGGCTGGTTGATAGCCAGAAGGGCGAGAACCGACCCTGGCGTTACGGCGCTCCCACCCTGGGTTCGGCCTCCCCAACCGGGCTGGCGTGGCAACCGAATGGGCCCGCCTAGGGCTTCTGGAGTGCAACGCCAAAGCCCATGGAGCACCTTCCCTTGTTGAGGCCCCAGACCCTTAGAGCCACCACCAGTCGCTGAAGCTGGCCGCTTGGCCGATGGCCTGGTCATGGCGGTCCCAGAGGGTCCAGAGGCGGGCACCGCGGATTTGGAAGCGGCGGCCGCTGCTGTCGACGCGGATGCCGCTGTAGCCGCCGATGGCCTGGCGGCTGCGGGCCTCGGCCAGCATCTGGGCCCGAGCGGGCCGCTCCTGGGGCCCCGCGGTGAGCCGCGACGGCAGTCCAACCATGTCTGCCCAGGGCCGCCGCCAGAGGGCTAGGGCCTGGGCATTGGCATAGATCAGGCGCGGATCGCTGCTGCTGTCATGGGCGAGCACCACCCGGGGGGCCGCAAACAGGGCCTGGGCCTGCTGCAGGCTGGATTTCTCCTGTCGGATCCCCGCCAGTAGGGGGTCGCCAAAGCCGCCCCGGTGGGAGCCCAAGATCAGGGCCGCCAGCTGCTGCAGATCGTCCGTGAGCCAGGGGGCGCTTGGCGGCCCGGGGGGCCTGGCCCCGCCCTTCATCGCCGGGCGGGTTTGGATGGGACGCCGCTGCTGGCCTGGCTTTTCGCCGACCCACCGCTCCTGGAGGTGCCGGCCCCAGGAGCGCTGGCAGACCCTTCGGCCCCGTTGGCGTCATCCCCAGGCCCTTCGCCCATCGAGCGCCCTGCTGCCATGGCCGTGGCCATCGCCGCCTGGGCCAGCCCGAGGGCCTGGGCCTTGAGGTGGGTCAGGAATTGCAGGTTTGCCTCTGGGAAGCGGCCGTCCTCGGCTAGGGGCAGGGGGCCCGCCTCCTCCAAACCAGACTCCCCTTCCATCGCGGGTGTGATCACCACTAGGGCGGGATCGAGGGGGGCGTCGTAGCGCCACCAGCGGCCCGGATCACTGATCGCCACCGGGGTGGGATGGGCCACGGCTGGGGCGACCGCGTCAACGCCCTGGCTGGCCCGTAGGGCCTGGGCCCGTTGCTGCAAAAGCTCGCGCCGCTGCAGGGCCAGGTCGGCCAGCAGCTGGCTGCGGGTGCGGCCGCGCAGTTGGAACAACACAAACGGGTCTTCGCTGAAGCGATCGCCCATCAGGTAATACACGGCGCTGGCGTGCTTACAGGGGTTGGCCTTATCGGGGCAGCTGCATTCGCTGCGCACCTCCTGCAATTTGAACGGGAAGAGGCGGCGGCCACTGGCGGCAAAGGCCCGTTCGATGTCCTGGGGCATGATCCCGGCCAGCAGCTGGGCCGACCAGCGGGCCTTCTGGCCCAGGGCTTCGAGCACGTAGCCCCAGTCCTCGTCGCTGAGCACATCGAGCCAGAGCTTCACCTTGTAGGGCTCGCTCTCGCTGCCCTGCACCCGGGCATGGACCCGGCGGCCCTCAAAGCGGATCGAGAGCACGTTGCCCTCGCGGGCGTAGGTCCAGGCGCGCTCCAGCCGCTTTTTGTAGCGGTAGGAGTTGATCAGCTCCATCCACTGCTCCACCCACCAGGGCTGCTGGCCCAGGCCCTGGTCGCCGAGGGAGGTGGTGATCGTCATCTCAGCCGTTGAAGCGGCCTTGAAAGTAGGCCGCTGCCGAACGGATGTAGTTGTGGATGTCGTCCAGCATCCAGGGATTGTCAGCGATCTGGCTCGAGGGTGGATCGGTTACGAAGCTGGGGCAGCCCTTCGACACATCCAGGTTGAAGTCGGCGAAGTGGTGGAAGGTGGAGTGGGCCAACACGGCGCCGCTGCCGGGGCGATCTTCGATCACGGCCGAAATCTGGGTGGCGCCAGATTGCACGGAATTGCCCTGCAACAACACCCTCTGGTCGGGATTGTTGGGGATTAGCACCCCTTCATGGGGGTGGGCTGGAATCACCAAGGCGCCGGGGATCAGGCTGGCGAAGGCCAGGATTGGATGCTCCATCATCTTGCTGACCAGCTGCACTCCCCCGTTTTGACCGGTGACCACGCAGGGCCATTGAATGCCAGGGCAGCCGGGGTTCACGTATTCGGGCCGCTCCGGATCCGGGTTGGCATCGAGGCTGTGGAACTGGTTGGTTTGGCCGAGGGATTGCAGGGAGGTGCTGCAGTTGCGCACGCTGGCGCCTAGGTCGGCGTGGTCGCGGGCATACACAATCGAGGTGCCCTGGCCGCGGGCGGCCTCTAGAGCCTGATAGAAACTGGCGCCAGGAGCGTCACCCACATCGGCGCCAATCAGCCACACCTGGGAATAGTGGCCGGAGCTCAGATTTTGATGCAGCGCTTCAATCGCGGCCCCATCGGTTGGATAGCTCTGGCCGATACAGGTAGCGGCTGGATCCTTTTGGCGGCAGCCAATTTCGATATTTTCGCGCAGGATGCTGAAGCGATCACTGCCCCAGTCATCGTCACTCTGCGGAATGGTGATCTGCAGAAGGGCGTTGGCCATGGCGGATGGGGCTTGGGCTTGGAGTTCCCCCTGAGGTTAGTCGCCCCACCGCGTTGCGGCCGTAGCCTGAACCGGCCTGGCGCAGCTGGTGGCTTGCCTCGATAAGGCGCTGGGGACGAGAGGGGACGAGATCCCCGACCCCAGGGACCGGGGCTTGGCAGGCTCAGTCCTCCAGGGCCACCAACTCGCGCAGTTGGCCCATTTCTAGGCCGCCCAGCCAATCTTCGCCCGAGCCGATGATGTCCTCGGCCAGGCGTGATTTTTCGCGGATCATGCGGTCGATCCGTTCTTCTACCGAGCCGCTGGTGATGAATTTGTGCACCAGCACCCGGTTGGTCTGGCCAATCCGGTAGGCCCGGTCCGTGGCCTGGTTTTCCACGGCCGGATTCCACCAGCGGTCGATGTGGAACACATGGCTGGCCCGGGTGAGGTTGAGGCCCACGCCGCCGGCCTTGAGCGAGAGCAGGAACAGCTGGGGGCCGCGGGGATCGTCCTGGAACCGATCCACCATCGCCTGGCGTTCGTTCTTGCTGGTGCTGCCATAGAGGAAGGGCACCTCCTGGCGCCAACGCCGCTCCAGGTGGGCCTTCAGCAGGTGGCCCCATTCGGCGAACTGGGTGAACAGCAGGGCCCGATCGCCGGCCTCGATCACCTCCTCGAGGATTTCTTCGAGCCGCTGCACTTTGGCGCTGCGGGCGGCAAAGCCGGCCTCCACCGCCTGTTCTTTGAGGGCCAGGGCCGGGTGGTTGCAGATCTGCTTGAGCTTGGTGAGCAGGGCCAGCACCTGGCCGTGTTTCTGGCCCAAGGGTGAGCGGGCGATCGCATCGAGGCTCTCCTCGACGGTTTTGTTGTAAAGCTGTTTCTGCTCCGGGGCCAGGCCCACCCATTCGCTCAGTTCCACCTTCTCGGGCAGGTCGGAGATGATCGATTTGTCGGTTTTGAGCCGGCGCAGGATGAAGGGGCCCACCCGGCCCTTGAGGTCCCGCAGGGACGACATGTCGCCGTAGCGCTCGATCGGCAGGCGATAGCGCTGGCGGAAGAAGGCCTCATCGCCAAGCACCTTGGGGTTGAGGAAGTCCATCAGGGCCCAGAGCTCGCTCACCCGGTTCTCCACCGGCGTGCCGGTGAGGGCGATGCGGAAGCGGCCCTGCTTGCCGGGCCGGCCCAGGTCGCGCGTGGCCTGGCTCTGTTTGGCGCTGGGGTTCTTGATCGCCTGGGCCTCATCGATCACCACCCCCTGCCAGTCGATGCCCTCGAGCAGTTCGCTATCCCGTTGCAGCAGCCCGTAGCTGGTCAGCACCAGGTCGATGCCGCCTAAGGCTTTTTTGAGGGCCGCTTCGTTGGCGGGCCGGCGCGGGCCGTAGTGCTCGCGCACCTGCAATTCGGGCGTGAAGCCGGCCGCCTCCCGTTTCCAGTTGGTGAGCACCGAGGTGGGCGCCACCAGCAGCACCGGCCGCTTGAGTTCGCCCTCGGCCTTGAGGTGTTGCAGGAAGGCCAGCAGCTGGATTGTTTTGCCCAGGCCCATGTCATCGGCCAGGCAGGCCCCCTGGTCGAAGCGATGCAGAAAAGCGAGCCAGCCCAGGCCCCGCTCCTGGTAAGGCCGCAGCTGGCCGGCGAAGCCCTCGGGCGCCGGCAGCGGGTCGGGGGCCTTCTGCTGGTGGTACTGCTCCAGCACCGCCTGCAGGCGCGGGCCCGGAGTGAACTGGTGCACCGGTAGGCGATACAGGGTTTCGCCTTCGTTGCCGGTGATGCGCAGGGCCTCATCGAGCTTGAAGCCCGGATCCAGGGCGCAGAACTTTTCCGCGTTCTTCAGATCGCCGGGCCGTAGTTCAATCCAGGCGCCTTTGTGTTGCACCAATGGGCTGCGCTTGGACGAGAGGCGCTCGAGATCGCGCAGGTTGAGGGTGACGCCGCCAATCATCAGCTCCCAGCTCCAGCTGAGGCTTTCGCCCAAGGTGAAGCCGCGCGATTGGGTGGGCAGTTCCGCCTGGATCGCCAGGCCAAGGCGGCTGGCCAGACCGCCGCTAAGGCTGGCCGGCAGCACCACACCCACGCCCACATCGCGCAGGCGGGCGGCGGCGGTGCGCACCAGCACGAAGGCTTCGGCTGGGGTGAGCTGCATGGCTTCCGGGGCGGCGGCATCGAGGCCCCGCTCGATCGGATCAAACACCTGCAGGGCCCGGCCCAGGCCCTCCAGCAGCAGGGCTCCAGGGTTATCCAGGGTCACTTCCCCTAGGGCGAGCTGGTTGTCCCCCGCCGCCCAGACGCTGGCGGCGGAGAGTTTCAAGCTGGGGTCGGCCTCGGCCTGGAGGCTGAAGCGCAGCTCCCACAACTCCTCCCCCTCCGGCGGCGTGAAGAGTTCCAGGCAGGCATGGGCGGGCTCCACCCGGCCGGCCACCGCCTCGCGCCAGTGGTGGGTGGCGGTTTCCAGCCGTTCGGCGTCCTCGCCGTCGAGCTCCAGCCGGCCGTCGCCCGGGCCGAGGGCCTTTTGCCAGGCGCCCAGCAGGGGATCGAGACCGGGGCCCGTGGGGCTGAAGCCCGCCCGCAGCTGGCCATCGAGCAGGGACTCCAGCAGCCGGGCCACCAAGAGCCGCTGGGAGCCGGGTCGGCGGCAGCTGAGGCCGTTGCTGCGTTCGCCGGCATCCACCACCTGGGGCAGGCGCGTCGCCAGGTCTTCGAGGCGGCGGCGGTCGTCTTCGCGGTTGAGCAGCGGTTGCCAGCGGCCCCGGCCCTGGCGGGCCTCCGGCAGCCAGCGGCCCCGGGCCAGCAGGCTCAGGCTCCAGCGCTCCAGGTGACTCCACCAGCGCAGTTCATCGGCCAGCTCGCTGGGGGCCCCGGCCAGGGGCAGCTGGTTCAGCCATTGGGCGGCGGCGGCGGGCTTGAGCAGCCAGCCCTCCACCCGCCAGGGCCACCACTCCACCTGTTTGGGCAGGGGTTCGCCGGCCTGGAGCGGCAGGCCACTCCAGGCCGCGCCGTCGGCGTCGCCGCTTTTGCGGCCGCGGCTGGCCTGGCGGCGGCTGGGCAGGGTGAGGGTGGCCTCGGCGGGCCGGGAGTCCTCCGACCACAGGTCCAGCTCCTCTAGCCAGGCGCCCAGGTCGTCCTGGTTGAGGCTGAGCGGGTGGTCCGGCACCCCGTCGAGCGTCGGGGTCACCGGCGTGGCCACCCGCCAGGTGTCCGCCCACAGCAGCAACCCCGCCGCGATGCGGCCGTTGGTGGCGGTGGGGCCCGCCTTGGTGGCGGGCAGCCAGGTGGCATGCAGCAGGCTCATGGCCTAGGGGCGCTCAGCAGGCGTTGAACCCCGTGCAGCAGCAGGGCAGCGCCGATCAACGGCAGCCAGGCACGGAGTAGGCCCATCATCACCGCTGGCGCCACGGCCGCCAGGGCGACCGGGAGCGGTTGGTCGGCCGGCCAGGTCGCCACCGGCGGCAAACCGAGGCTATGGATGCCGCAGACGGCGCCCACCAAGCCCGCCTGCAGGTGGCTGTCGTCAGGATCGACCCGCTGCAGGTGGAAGGAGAGCAGGCCGTAGAAGAAGCCACACCCCCCCGCGCGGAGGGCCGGCTCCAGCCCTAGGGGGAGCCCCAGGGCGAGGGCGCAGAGGCCTGCCCCCAGGGCCCAGGCGATCGAGCGCAGCCTCAGCTCGGCGCGGGACTCGGCGCGGGACTGGGCGCCGGCGCCAGGGCCGGTGGCAGGCTCGGCTGGGACCGGATCGGGCGACACACGCAAGGGAAGGCAGGGCGCGGAGCCCTTCGGGCCTGTGCTGGGCGATCATGCCCTCTCCAGGGCTGTTTTGCTGCGTCGGACCATGGCTGCTGCTTCCCCTTCCCCCGCCGTCGGTGCTTCCGCCACCCGCTCCCCTGGGGGAGCCCCGGGCTCCGGCCTGCCGCGCAGTGGCGCCGAGATCCGATCGGCCTTTCTGGGCTTCTACGAGCAGCGGGGCCACCGCCCCATGGCCAGCGCCTCCCTGGTGCCGGATGACCCGACGGTGTTGCTGACCATCGCCGGCATGTTGCCGTTTAAACCGGTGTTCCTAGGCCAGCAGGAGCGGCCAGCCCCCCGGGCCACCAGCAGCCAGAAGTGCATCCGCACCAACGACATTGAAAACGTGGGCCGCACGGCGCGCCACCACACGTTCTTCGAGATGCTCGGCAATTTCTCCTTTGGCGATTACTTCAAGGAGCAGGCGATTGTCTGGGCCTGGGAGTTAAGCACGGGCGTTTTTGGCCTCGATCCCAAGAATCTGGTGGTGAGTGTCTTCCGCGAAGACGAGGAGGCCGAAGCGATCTGGCGCGACACGGTGGGGGTCAACCCCAAGCGGATCATCCGCATGGATGAGGCCGATAATTTTTGGGCCTCGGGTCCCACGGGCCCCTGCGGTCCCTGCTCGGAGATCTACTACGACTTCAAGCCCGAACTCGGCGATGACGCCCTTGATCTGGAGGACGACAGTCGCTTCATCGAGTTCTACAACCTGGTGTTCATGCAGTACAACCGCGATGCTGCGGGCACCCTCACGCCCCTGGCCAATCGCAACATCGATACCGGCATGGGCTTGGAGCGCATGGCCCAGATCCTCCAGGCGGTTCCTAACAACTACGAAACCGACCTGATCTATCCCCTGATCGAAACGGCAGCCGGGTTGGCAGGAGTGGAGTATCACGCCCTCGATAGCAAGGGCCAAACCTCCCTGAAGGTGATCGGCGACCACAGCCGCGCCATCACCCAGTTGATCGCCGATGGCGTGACCGCCTCCAACCTGGGCCGCGGCTACATCCTGCGGCGCCTGCTGCGCCGGGTCGTGCGCCATGGCCGTCGCCTCGGCATTGATCGGCCCTTCCTCCCGTTGATGGGGGAGGCCTCGATCGCCCTGATGGCCAGTGCCTATCCCCAGCTGGAGCAGCGGCGCGCCGTGATCAGCGCCGAGCTGGAGCGGGAAGAGGCCCGCTTCCTGGAAACCCTGGAGCGGGGCGAAAAGCTCTTGGCCGAGGTGCTGGCGGCCAAGCCCGAGCAGATCTCCGGCGAGCAGGCCTTTGAGCTCTATGACACCTTCGGCTTCCCCATTGAACTCACCGAGGAGATCGCCGAGGAGCACGGGCTGCGCGTTGATCTGGCCGGCTTTGAGCAGGCGATGCAGGCCCAGCGCCAGCGGGCCAAGGCCGCGGCGGTGAGCCTCGATCTCACCCTCCAGGGGGCGATTGAACAGATGGCCTCGGAGCTAGGGGCCACCGCCTTCCAGGGCTACGCCACCCTCGAGCATCCCAGCTGTGTGCTCGCCCTGGTGGTCAATGGCGAACCGGCTGAGCGGGCCGGCTCTGGTGATCGGGTGCAACTGGTGCTGGATTCCACCCCCTTCTATGGCGAAGGCGGTGGCCAGGTGGGTGACCGGGGCGTGCTGCTGGCCTCGGGGTCCGATGCGGAGTTGCTCATCCAGATCGAGTCGGTGGGCCGCAACCGCAGCGTCTTTGTCCACACCGGCCTCGTGGAGCGGGGCCAGCTGGCTGTCGGCGATGTGGTGATCGCCCAGGTGGATCGGGCCTGCCGCCGCCGCGCCCAGGCCAACCACACGGCCACCCACCTGCTGCAGGCGGCCCTCAAGCTGGTGGTCGACCCCGGCATCGGCCAGGCCGGCTCCCTGGTGGATTTCGATCGCCTGCGCTTCGACTTCCACTGCCCCCGGGCGGTGTCCGCTGACGAGCTGGAGCGGATCGAGGCCCTGGTGAATGGCTGGATCGCCGACGCCCAGGCCCTGGAGGTGCAAGAGATGGCGATCGAGCAGGCCAAGGCGGCCGGTGCCGTGGCGATGTTTGGCGAGAAGTACGCCGAGGTGGTGCGGGTGGTGGATGTGCCCGGCGTGTCGATGGAGCTGTGCGGCGGCACCCATGTGGCCAATACGGCCGAGATCGGCCTGTTCAAGATCGTGGCCGAATCGGGCGTGGCTGCCGGCATCCGCCGCATTGAGGCCGTGGCCGGTCCCGCGGTGCTCGCCTACCTGCAGGAGCGGGAGCTGGTGGTGAAGGCCCTCGGCGAGCGCTTCAAGGCCCAGCCGGGCGAGATCGTGGAGCGGGTCGGCGCCCTCCAGGAGGAGCTCAAGGCCACGGCCAAGGCGTTGGCGGCGGCCCGGGAAGAGCTGGCCCTGGCCAAGGCCTCGGCGTTGGTGGCCCGGGCCCAGCCGGTTGGCGGCGATCCAGGCGGTGCGCCCTTCCAGCTGCTGGTGGAGCGCCTCGATGGGGTGGAGGGGGGTGGCCTGCAGAGCGCGGCCCAGCAATTGGCTGATCAGCTCGGCGAGGGGGCGGCGGTGGTGCTGGGCGGCCTGAGCGATCCCAAGGACCTGACCAAAGTGGTGCTGGTGGCTGCCTTTGGTAAGGCCGTGATCCTGAAGGGACCCAAGGC
>CAMAVE010000076.1 GCA_945861595.1 Synechococcus sp. UW140 | reverse complement strand
AGATCCGGTCGCAATTCAACCCATCGCAGCCTTTCATCTGCTCCACCTCGTGAGAAGGTTTCACAGACAACCGCAACAGATCTCTATTGCTTGTTTCTTTTGACGGGACCTCACACCTCTGCTGCTATTCGGCCACAAACTCAAGGCTGGGTGGCCCACATCAAGTGGGTCGCTTCAGCCCCAGGTTTATGACGCAGCAAAAGCGTCAGTTCCTAAACTTTTTTAGTTGTCCAGGTGCGCCCTTCCGAAAAAATTCAAAGCCAATCTCTTGGCCTCTCCTTCTCCTTTCAGGCTGCGGACCCTCTCGGTTCCGCTTTTTGAACCTACAGCATCGGCGGCTCGCGCCTCCCTCAACTGGTTGGTCCGACCACATCAAGGCCTTTCGGCTCCTCAGCGATCCCGCAACAACAGACCCGGGGAGTGAACCCCTTCTCTGACGCGCAGTCCAAAACCATATCACCTACTCCTCCCAACCAGCAACCAACCCCTCAGGGCAGGGGCGGTTCGAGCCAGCCAGATCCAGATCCCCCCTTGCCCCTAGGGCGTTTAGGGCCCTTCGCCAAACTCTTCTTCGCCGTCTTCGAGAGCCGTTTCCAAGGTGGTCAGAAGCAACACCAGGGCCGCCCGCCGTTCCAGGTGGGTGCCACTGACCGTCTCCAACCAACGCCTGGAGAGGCTCTCAATGCTCTTGAACAGACCATTGCCGCTGCGCAGCAGCTCCATGACGCGATCGACGCTGGCCTCATCGCCCTCGGGCATGGGTCCGACGACGTAGCGGCGGCCGTCATCACCGATATAGGTGAGGTTGCCATCGCGATCGACGATCGGGCCCGCATGGGGGGTGATCGGGCTGTCCTCCACAGAAAACTCCCTGGCGGTCAGATCTCTCCTTGGTTAGCGCCGTCTGCAGCAGCCCGCCACGGATTCGCTGGCTTGCGGACTTGTCTCTGGGGCCAAGCGTGCTCCCAAACCCAGGGCATGGGGGCACGCTTGGCCCGGCGAGGCCACGACCTGGGTAAGGATGAACAGGCCTGGAAGCTCAGCTGTGGCTAGCCATGTGCTCGATCAGGTCGAGGCACTTACAGGAATAGCCCCACTCGTTGTCGTACCAGGCAACCAACTTGACGAAGGTGTCGGTGAGGGCGATGCCGGCGCCGGCATCAAACACGGAGGTGCACGACTGGCCCAGGAAATCGGTGGAGACCACCTCATCCTCCGTGTAGCCCAGGATCCCCGCCATGGCTCCAACGGATGCCGCCTTCATCGCCGCCTTGATCTGGTCGTAGCTGGCCGGGCTAGCCAGGTTCACGGTGAGATCGACCACCGAGACATTGGGAGTAGGCACCCGGAAGGCCATGCCGGTGAGCTTGCCGTTGAGCTCAGGGATCACCCGGCCCACGGCCTTGGCGGCCCCGGTGGAGGAGGGAATGATGTTTTGGGCGGCGCCGCGGCCTCCGCGCCAATCCTTCACCGAGGGACCATCCACGGTTTTCTGGGTGGCGGTGGTGGCATGGACCGTAGTCATCAAGCCCGAGACAATGCCGAAGTTGTCGTGCAGCACCTTGGCCATCGGCGCCAGGCAGTTGGTGGTGCAGGAGGCGTTGGAGACGATCTCCTGGCCGGCGTAGGTGTGGTGGTTGACCCCCATCACGAAAATCGGCGTGTCGTCTTTCGAGGGCGCCGACATCACCACCCGGCGGGCACCGGCCTGAAGATGGGCCCTGGCGCTGGCATCGGTGAGGAACAGGCCGGTGGATTCGAGCACGGTGTCAACCCCGACCTCGTTCCAGCGCAGGTCGGCAGGATTGCGCTCGCCAGTGATGCGAATCGCCTTGCCATTGACCACCAACTGGCCATTTTCGACCCGTACATCGCCATCGAAGCGGCCATGGGTGGAGTCGTACTTGAGCATGTAGGCGATGTAATCAACGTCGATCAGATCGTTGATCGCCACCACCTCCACGTTGGCCAGGGTGCAGGCCCGGCGAAAGACCAACCGGCCAATGCGACCAAATCCATTAATGCCGACTTTGATGGTCATCGTTGCAACGACGGGTTGGACCCTGATGGTGGCTGCAGTTTAGGCCCCAATTGGGGAGCAGACTTCGGCTGTGGAAGGCAAGCCCCAGGGGGTTGCGCGCAGGGTCTGCCGAGAAAGATTTGGGGCTTCAGGGGGATTTAATCAAGAGTGTGTGGCGCGACTGAGTGGTGCGCCCCAGAGGCGCCACTCAGCGACGCGATCGCCGCAGGTAGGTCCAAAGCTGGACCGGCCAGGCCCTAGGGCCATCGCCAGGGCGCACCGCCAGGCTGACGATCGAGCCCGCCAAAGGCCAACCGCCGCGACGCACCAGGCCCGCTACGTGGGCCACGACAGACACGCTCAGCAGGAGCCAGCCAGTGAGATGGAGGCTGTAGACGGTGGCCTGCAGCTGGCCCTCTTCAAGCCAGTCCCCCTCCATCAACAGGCCACTGACTAGGGCAAGGGCCAAGGCAATCAGGGGCAGGGCATTGCTAGCCCGGCCCAAACGCTGGCGGCCGAGGCTGAAGCTGTAGAGGGCCAAGCCGATCGCGGGCACCAGCAACACCAGGCCCAGGTAGCCGTGCCATTCGATCCAGTCGCCCGGGGGCTGGATCGGCAACTTGCCCCAGCGGCCGTCGTAGGCGCTGTAGATCAGAACGCCACTGACCCAAGCCCCAAGGACCCCGAAGCTGGTGAGGCCGTGGAGAAGCCGGAGCAGCGACGGTTGGTAGGGGGACGCCATCGGTGCGGGTCCAAATGCCGCTTCTATGGTGGGCCTTAACCCGCAGGCGTCCATGGGCTCCCGCTGCACCCAAAACGCCATCGCTCCAGCCCGGGTGCTGCGCGGCAGAGGGGCCTGGCAGCAGGCCCAGGGAGCCATCAGCGACCTGGTCGCCAGGCCCCTGGTGCTCGGCCGCAGTGGGGCCACGGCCCCGTTACGGACGGGCCTCCTCCAGGATCTGATCTCCCATGGGCTCGAGCCCCTAGCGGCGGAGCTGCAGTTCGATTGCTGCGAAGACGACTTACGAGCTTTGGCTCCCCGGGCCAGCCAGGCCCCCTGCGATGGCGTGATCGCCATTGGCGGCGGCAAGGTGCTCGATGCCGGCAAACTCCTAGCCCACCGCCTGGGGCTGCCCTGCATCACCGTCCCCACCAGCGCGGCCACCTGCGCCGGTTGGACAGCCCTAGCCAATGTGTATTCCCCCCTGGGTGCTTTCCGCGGCGATGTAGCCCTCGATCGCTGCCCCGATCTGCTGATCTTTGACCACGATCTGGTGGCCCAGGCCCCGGCGCGCACCCTGGCTAGCGGCATCGCCGATGCCATGGCCAAGTGGTACGAGGCTTCGGTGAGCAGCGGCGCCAGCAGCGACGGCCTCGTGCAGCAAGCCGTGCAACAGGCCCGGTTATTGCGGGACCTGCTGCTGCTCGAGGGCCAGGACGCCCTGCAGGCCCCCGGCAGCGAAACCTGGGCCCGGGTGGCGGAGGCCTCGGCCCTCACCGCCGGCCTGATCGGCGGCTTGGGCGGGGCGCGCTGCCGCACGGTGGCTGCCCACGCCGTGCACAACGGGCTCACCCAGCTCGCCGACACCCATGGGGTGTTGCACGGCGAAAAGGTTGGTTTCGGAATCCTGGTGCAGCTGCGCCTCGAAGAACTGGTGGGCGGCAACCTGCTGGCAGCCCAGGCCCGGCGCCAGCTGCTGCCCTTCTTCCGCAGCCTTGCCCTACCGATTGACCTGGCCGATCTAGGCCTGACAGGCGCCAGCCTCAGCGATCTGAAGGCGATCTGCGCCTTCGCCTGCCGGCCGGACTCGGACCTGCACAACCTGCCCTTTGCGGTGAGCAGCGACGACCTGCTCACCGCCCTGGTCAGCACCACCACCGTTCCGGTGGCCAGCCCCCGCCAGACCTGAAGCCCTTGGTTGCCCTTTCCCCGCCCCCCAGCCGCCAGCAGCAGCTGGTTCGCGACGCCGCTACCGAGCTGCTCGATCCGCTGGGGCGCAGCCTGGCGGCGGCTGTGCAGTGGTGGGAGCTGCCGGAGCTAGCTGGAGCCGGGCCAGGGGACTGGGCCATGGCAGGGGATGGGTGGCCCGTGGCCGTGGTCGGCGAGGGACCGCCGCTGCTGCTCTTGCATGGCTTTGATAGTTGCTTTCTGGAATTCCGGCGACTGGTGCCGCTGTTGGCCCAGGAGCACCAGCTGGTGATCCCTGACCTCTTCGGCTTTGGCTTTACCCCCAGGCCCGCCGGCGCCGCCTACAACCCCCAGGCGGTCCTGGCCCACCTGGAGGCGGTGCTAGCCCGGATCCGGCAAACCAGCCAAGGACCCATCGGCCTGATTGGGGCGTCGATGGGCGGCTCGGTGGCCGTGGAGCTGGCCCGCCGCCAGAGCGAGGCCATCGATCGCCTGTTGCTCTTGGCGCCCGCCGGCCTCACCGGACGCCCCATGCCCGTGCCACCCCTGCTCGATGCGCTAGGGGTGCGTTTTTTGGCCCAAGCGGGGGTGCGCCGCGGCCTCTGCCGCAGTGCCTTCGCCGATCCGGATCGGGACGTGGGCCCGGCCGAACTGGAGATCGCCTCCCTGCATCTGGCCAGTCCAGGCTGGGCCCAAGCCCTGGGGGCCTTCGCCCGCAGCGGCGGCTTTGCCGGCTGCGGCAACCCCCTGCCACCCCAGCCCCTGCAGGTGCTCTGGGGCAAGGAGGATCGGATCTTGAGGCCGCCCCAGAAACGGGCCGCCCTGGCCCTGCTGGGGGATCGGGTTCAGGAGCTGGATGCCTGCGGCCACCTGCCCCACATCGACCAACCCGCTGCCGTGGCCCAAGCCTGGCAGCAGCTCCGAGATCGCCAGCCATGACAGGACCATCCCCGGAGTCAGGGCCGGTGCTGCAGCTGCTGGCCTCGGGTCTGCAGTTCTGGATCAAGCAGCAGTGCGACGCCGTTGCCCAGTTGGAGTTGCAGTTGCATGGATCCGCCCTGCAGTTGCTGCGGGGCCGGCTCGAGGGGGTCACCCTGGTGGCATCGGGAGTGGAATTTGCCGGCTTGCCGATGGAGCGGGTGGAGCTGCGCAGCGGCCCGATCCAGCTGAAAACGGGCCTATTGCTTAAGGGCCAGGGGCTGACCTTGGACCACCCCTTTGCCGTGCGGGGCCAGGTGCTGTTCAGTGGCGTTGGCCTCGACCGCGGCCTGGGGGATCGCCGCTGGCGCCCCCTGGCCGACGGCTTGGCCCAGGACCTGCTCGACGCCCCCAGCCTGGGTGAGCTGGCCATCAGCGATGGGGCCCTGGTTCTGGCCTCAGGGGACCCGGGCGACCAGCCCAAGCGGCAGCTGGCCACCCGGCCCAAGGCCGTGGATGGGGCCCTGGAGCTCCACAGCCTCGATGGCCAGCGCCGCACCCGGTTGCCCGCCGACCCCAACATCCGCATCGAGCGGGCCCGCATCACCGCAGGCCAGCTGGAACTGCACGGGGAAGCCCAGGTGTCCCCTTAAGGGGCGATGCCACCAGCCCCCTAACTCACTAAGGGCAACAGCAACTTGACGCCATAAAAGAACACCGCCGGGGTGAACAAAAAGCTGTCGATGCGATCCAGAATGCCGCCGTGGCCTGGGATCACATCGCCGGAATCCTTCACACCCGCATCCCGTTTCATCATCGATTCGGTGAGATCGCCCACCAGGGCAAACACCGCCACGCCCCCACCGAGCACACCCCCGAGGGCCCAGCCCCAGGGCCAGCCCAGGGCCACCCCGCCCAGGCCGCCCACCAGCACCGCACAGGCCACCCCTCCGAGGGCCCCTTCGACGGTCTTGCCGGGCGAAATCGGCGAGAGGGGGTGGCGGCCCAGGCGCCGGCCGATCACGTAGGCGCCGATGTCGGTGGCCACCACCAACAGGCAGCCGATCAAGGTGAGCGCCATGCCAGAGGGGATGGCAGGCCAGTGCTCGGCCAGGCGCGGAGCCAGCTGGGGATCGGTGAGATCGCGCAGGCGAATCCAATGGCTGGGCAAAAAGCCCAGATAGAAGAGGCCAAAAATCGAGGCGGCGATGTCGGCGATCGTGCCGGTGACCGGTTGCAGCAACAGCCAGCCGCAGATCACGGCGCCTGACACAGGCACCACCGCCGCCGCCAGATCGGCCGCCAGCTGCGAGGAAAAACCGACGCCACTGACATCGCCGTTGGCCCACTGGGTGGTGATCAGCAGCAACTGGCAGACCACCAGGGTGGTTTTCACCGCCGGCCGAATGCCCTTGAACTGGGCCAGGCGAAAGAACTCGAGCAAGCCCAGGTGCACGATCACGCCCAGGGCCAAGGTGAACCACCAGCCACCCAGGCCCACCACCAGCAAGCCAAAGGCACCGGCGCCGTAGCCGCTCAGCAAGCGCTGGGGAGAGGTGCGGCCGGGGACAGGCGGAACACTCAAGGGACAGGCACGGGCCGTTCGGCGGCGATCAGGAACAGGGGTTCGGCGGCCGCCAACCGGGCCTGGCTGCCGCGACGCTGCATGCGATGCACGGTGGCCTGAACAACCTGCAGATCCACGGCCTCCAATTGGCCCAGGGTATCGGTGGCATCGACCAGGCCCTCCAAGCTGGCGGTGCTGATCACCAGGCGCCCAGCCGGCTGCAGGGCCTCCCAAACCAACCGCAACACATCACTGAGGGGGCGGCCCACCTCGAGCAGAACCCGGTCGGGGCGAGGCGGCAGCTGGGCCAGGCCCTCGGGAGCAACGCCCGCGTGAATATGCAAATTGCCGATGCCGAAGCGGCGTTGGTTGCGTTGCAGCAACTCGATCGCATCCGGGTCCCGCTCCAGGGTGTGCACCTGGCCCGCGGGCATCAGCCGGGCAATCTCCAAGGCCAGGGCGCCGGTGCCGCCGCCCACATCCCACACCAAGGAATCGGCGCGGGGCCGCAGATGGGCCAGCAGCATCACGCGCAGTTCCATCGGCGTGGGGCTGAAGCCAGGGGCTTCGGCAAACAGCGCATCGGGCAGCCCCGGAGTGACGAAATCCCACTGGAAGGGGCCGTCAGGCGGCGTGTTCAAGGGCGCCGAACTCAAGGGGCCACAACCCTCACCGTATCAGGGATCTGGCCCGGCCAGAGCCGCCGCTGGGCCAGCAGCCAGGCGAGCCTCGGCCCATCGACCCGCTCGCCGGGAATCAGCACTGGAATCCCGGGGGGATAGGGGCAGAGGGCCTCGGCGGCGATGCGACCCTCCAGCGCCTCCAGGGGCAGGGCCTCGGCGGGCGCTCGCCAGGCCTGGCCCAAGGCCAGCTCGGGTTCCGCCACCAGGGGCAGCGGCGGCGCCTGGAAGGGGGGCAAGGGCGGGGCGCCGAGGGCGCGGCCAAGGGCCAGAAGCTGGCGGGGCAGGCGCCTGAGCAGGCCCGCCGGCGGCACCGTGCCCAAGCAAAAGGTGAGGCAGCCGGGCTCGGGCAGCTCGGCGATCACGCCCCGGGGCAGCAGCCAATCGTCGGCGGCCAGGCCCGACATGCCCAGGGCGGCGGCGTGCAGCACCAGCCGCAGGGGATCCTGGTTGGCCACCAGGGGCAGGCCCGCCGCGCCCAGTCGCTGGCGCAGCCGCCCCGCCAGGTCTAGGGCCCGCCCCAACTGGCGGCGGCCCCGATCGCCATGGAGGAACTGGAGGCTGGCGGCGCAGGAGGCCAGCAGCAGGGCGCTGGGGCTGGAGGTTTGCAGCCAGAGCAGGGAGCGCTCCAGGCGGGCCGGCTCCACCCGCTCGCCGGCCTGGAGCAGCACGGCACTTTGGGCCAGCCCCCCGGCCGCCTTCTGCAGGGAGAGCACCACCAGATCGGCGCCGCAGGCCAGGGCGGAGGCCGGCAGGCCCGGCGCCAGGCCGGCGTGGGCCCCGTGGGCCCCATCGACCAGCACTGGCAGGCCGGCCCGGTGGCACACGGCGATCTGGGCCGCCAGATCGCCCGAGAGGCCTTGGTAGCTGGGCGACACCAGCACCACCGCCGCCAGGGGACCGGCCGCCAGGGCCGCTGCCAACACCCGCTCCAGGTGATCAGCCGGCGGGGGCTGCCACAGGCCCGTGGCTGGATCGAAGGGCAGGTCGAAGAGCAGCGGCTGCAGCTGGCCGAGCAGGCAGCCATGCAACAGGCTGCGGTGCAGGTTGCGGGGCACAAGCACCCGCTGGCCCGGATCGGCCAGGCCCAGCAGGGCCGCCTGCAGCAGGCCGCTGGCGCCGTTCACCCCATACCAACAGCGCTCTGCCCCCAGCAGGGCGGCCGTGGCGGCCTGGCTCTCGGCCACGGCCCCCTCGGCTTCGAGCGGACCGCCGATGCTGGGCAATTCGGGCAGGTCCCAGCTGGCCGGCGGCTGGCGCAGGAGGGCCGCCAGGGGCGGGGCCAGGCCGCGGCCGCGGCCGTGGGCCGGTAAGTGCAGGGCCAGCTCTGGCCCCCGCGCCCCTAGGGCAGCCAGCAGATCCATGGAGCCCGGCTCGATCGTTCTGGAGTCTGGACCCGATCGCCCGAGCCCATCGCCGGGCCCAGGTCATCGATGACCCGGCCACCGACCTGGACAGCTTTAACCAGCTTGTTTGACCAGCTTGTTTGACCAGGTTTTCGATCAGTCACTGGCTGCCTACCGCCAACCAGGGCTTTGCCGGTTTCCCTCCGGGCCGGTACTTCCAGGCCACGCGTTTTAACGCTGACCTTGAGCGGCATTGCGCCTGGTGACAATCAAGGTCCCCACGGGACTCCCCTTGGGCTGCCTCTCCAGCTCAGCGCCACGTTTACTGTCCGTCACCCCTAAGGCCAGCGGTGGTGGGGAGACCTGCAGATTGGTTGTTGAAATGCCGTAACAGAGTACGATTTCATGGCAGAATCGAAGTAATAATTTATCGATAGCGGGTTACCACGAGCGACCCCACCCTGCGACCACTGGATTCTGCCGCCGACCTTGTACGGGGTCGGACCGATTCTGCTGGGGAGGTGCTGGACGGATTTACGCAGCCCCAGGGCGCCGAGTGGACGCCTAAGGAGCCCATCGGCGCCGATGCCGAGCTGGGCCGCAGCCTCGAGCGGGTCATCCAGCAGCTGCAGTGGATGGCGGCTCAGCGCGAGGTTGCCGCCATCGATGGCGTGGTGCTGCACTCGAGCCTCGAGGAGCTCCAGCTCCCAGCCAGCCCCGGCAGCGGCAACGGGTCATCCGCTGCCGAGGCAGCGGGCCGCACCCTGCTGGTGCTCGACACCCGCATTGCCAACTGGTCGCAGCTGGTTGAGACCAGTCCGGAACGCACAGAGCTGCTGCTGCTCGAGCGCGACCAGAGCGGCCTGGAGCAGATCAGCGCGCTGCTGAATCGCCAGAACCCTGGCCAGGGCTATGGCGCCCTGGTGCTGGTGGTGCCGGCCGAGCAAGGCTGCCTAGCCCTGGGCCGCGACCAACTCGGTGCCGAAAACCTGGCGGCCAGCAGCGAGCAGCTCAAGGGATGGGCCAGGGGGCTGCAGAGCGGAGCCCTGCTCACCCTGGTGCTGTCCGATGAGGATGCCGCCGTGGCCCCGCTGCTGGAGCAGCTGGCCGCCCTCACAGGCACCACACCCGAGCTGACGCTGGCGCCAGCGCCTGAACCCACCGCTGCTGAGCGCCACACCAGCACCGCAGTCAGCATTGGCGCCGCTGACCCTCAGCTGCTTGATCAGGCCCG
>CAMAVE010000075.1 GCA_945861595.1 Synechococcus sp. UW140 | reverse complement strand
CGCAACTTGAAGCTGAAGACGGGCTGGAGGTCTTCGCGCTTGAGCAACACCCGGTTGCCCAGGCGCCGCGACAGGTTGGGCGCTGGATCGAGGGGCGACTCGATCGCCACGTCGTAGACCCGGGCCCGCAGGATCCGCTGCAGCATGTCTCCGCAGGGCTCGACCGCCCCGGAGAGGGGACTGGCGATCGGGGCCCCGGGATTGGCGCCCTGGCTTGGGGCGTCGGCGCTAGGGGGATGGGGCTGGGGATCGCTGCTCATCGCCCCAGTTTGGCAATTGCCCAGGCGCCGGCTCAGGGCTGGTGCCGCCTGCGCCCCGATGGGGCTGCTCCGGGCTGGAAGCGTGACCGTTGACGCCGATCCACCGGGGGCTCGGCGTAGATTGAACCCCAATGAAGGCATGGGGCATGCATCTCAGCGAGCTGAATCATCCGAATCAGCTGCATGGCCTCAGCACTGCCGAGCTTGAAGCGATTGCCCGCCAGATCCGCGAGCGCCATCTGCAGGTGGTCTCCACCAGTGGCGGCCACCTCGGTCCGGGCCTCGGAGTGGTTGAACTGACCCTGGCCCTCTACCAAACCCTCGACCTCGACCACGACCGGGTGGTGTGGGATGTGGGTCACCAGGCCTATCCCCACAAGTTGGTGACCGGCCGCTACAACAGCTTCGACAGCCTGCGCCAGAAGGACGGCGTGGCGGGCTACCTGAAGCGCAGCGAGAGCGTGTTCGACCACTTCGGCGCCGGCCACGCCTCCACCAGCATCTCGGCGGCCCTGGGCATGGCCCTGGCCCGGGACCAGCTGGGCCAAAGCTTCAAATCGGTGGCCGTCATTGGTGATGGCGCCCTCACCGGCGGCATGGCCCTCGAGGCCATCAACCACGCCGGCCACCTGCCCAAGACCCGGCTGATGGTGGTGTTGAACGACAACGACATGTCGATCTCACCGCCGGTGGGCGCCCTCTCCACCTACCTGAACCGCATGCGGCTCAGTCCGCCGGTGCAGTTCCTCTCCGGCAGCGCCGAAGAGGCGGTGAAGCATCTCCCCTTCATGCACGGCGAACTCCCTGTTGAACTGGAGCGCCTCAAGGACAGCATGCGCCGCCTGGCCGTGCCCAAGGTGGGCGCCGTGTTTGAGGAGTTGGGCTTCACCTACATCGGCCCGATCGATGGCCACAACATCGGCGAGATGGTGCGCACCTTCCAGGCGGCCCACCGCTGTGAAGGGCCGGTGCTCGTGCACGTGGCAACCACCAAGGGCAAGGGCTACCCCTATGCCGAAGCCGACCAGGTGGGCTACCACGCCCAATCGGCCTTTGATCTCTCCACCGGCAAGGCCTACCCCTCCAGCAAGCCGAAACCACCCAGCTACAGCAAGGTGTTCGGCCAGACCCTGGTGAAGCTGTGCGAACAGGACCCCCGGGTGGTGGGCATCACCGCTGCCATGGCCACCGGCACGGGCCTCGACCTGCTCGAGAAGGCCCTGCCCAAGCAGTATTTCGATGTGGGCATCGCCGAGCAACACGCCGTCACCATGGCGGCGGGCATGGCCTGTGAGGGCCTGCGCCCCGTGGTGGCGATCTACAGCACCTTCCTGCAGCGCGCCTACGACCAGCTGATCCACGACGTCGGCATCCAGAACCTGCCCGTCACCTTCGTGCTCGATCGGGCCGGCATCGTGGGCGCCGATGGCCCCACCCACCAGGGCCAATACGACATCAGTTACCTGCGCTGCGTGCCCAACTTCACGGTGATGGCCCCCAAGGATGAGGCCGAGCTGCAACGCATGCTCGTTACTGCCATCCACCACAACGGCCCCTGTGCCCTGCGGATTCCCCGGGGTGAAGGCGAAGGCGTGCCCCTGGCCGAAGAGGGCTGGGAGCAGCTGGACATCGGCCGCGGTGAGGTGCTCAGCGATGGCGACGACCTGCTGATCGTGGCCTATGGCTCGATGGTCGCTCCCGCCATGGCCACCGCCGGGCTGCTCCAGGAGAGCGGCGTGCGGGCTGCGGTGATCAATGCCCGCTTCCTGCGTCCCCTCGACCAGGCGCTGATCGCGCCGATGGCCCGCCGCATCGGCCGGGTTGTGACCATGGAGGAGGGAGCCCTGGCCGGTGGCTTTGGGGCTGCCGTCGTGGAAGCCCTCAATGACTTGGACGTGCTCGTGCCCGTGCTGCGCATCGGCATTCCCGATCTGTTGGTGGACCACGCCAGCCCGGACCAGAGCAAGCAGGCCCTGGGGCTCACCCCTCCCCAGATGGCCCAGCGGATCCTGGAGCGCTATGGCGCCTCGCTCAAGCGCCAACCGGTCGCGGTCTGACGGCTCCCGACCACCCCGATTGCGATGTGCTGGTGGTGGGCTGCGGGCCCGCCGGCGCCGAACTAGCGCGGCTATTGGCCCAGGCGGGTCTGGCGGTGTGGCTGGTGGACCAGCTGGCCGACCTGAGCCAGGCCGCCTTCAGCAGCGCTGCCCTCCCCCTGGCGGCCCTTGAGCGCTTTTCCCTGCCCTCCTCCCTGGTGGCCAGCCGCTGGCAGGGCTGGCAGTTGCTTGGACCCGGCGAGGCGGTACGCCGCTGGCAGGGGGATCAAACCCTGGGGGTGGTGCTCGACTTCGGCGCCCTGCGCCATTGGTTGGCGGGCGAGGCCCAGGCCTGGGGTGCGCGTCTGGAGCTGGGTTGTCGCGCCCTGGAGCAGCGCCAGGGGGCCGACGGCATCCGCACCTTGTTGCGCTGGCGCGATGGCCAGCAGCGTTGGATCAAGAGCCACTGGGTGGTGGATGCCACCGGCCAGGCCCGCAGCCTGCTGGGGGAGCCCCCTCCCACGGCCGGCCCCTTGGTGGCGGGCCTGGGGGTGGAGTGGTTGCTGGCGGTGTCTGCGGCCCAGGAGCAGCGCTGGCGCGGCCAGCTCAGTTTTCTGCTCGGCACGGACTGGCTGCCCCAGGGCTATGGCTGGGTGTTTCCGATGCAGGGCGGCCGGCTGAAGGTGGGGGTCTGTCGCCTGCAGGACCCCAAGCGCACCCAACCGCCCTTGGGCCCTTTGCTGCAGAGGGTCTTGGGCCGCTGCGGCCTGGCCGGGGCCGAAGTGCTCGACCGCCATGGCGGCCTGATCCGCAGCACGATCGCTCGCCAGGAGCCCCACCGGCGCGGCCGCCTGATCGGCCTTGGCGATGCCGTGAGCACGGCCAACCTGTTGGGCGGCGAGGGCATCCGCCATGCCCTGCTCAGCGCCCGGGTGCTGGCGCCCCAGCTGCTGGCGGCCTTGGCCCCGGGCAGCCAGGATCGGGCTGCCGACAAGGGGCTCGATGCCTATCCCCGCCAGCTGCGTCGGGCCCTGGGCTGGCGTTGGGGTCTGAGCGGCCGCCTGGCTAGGCGCACCTGGCTGGGCCTGAATTCGCCGGCGGCCGATCGACGTTTAGGCCGGTTGTTGGTGGGTCTGGAGCAGCAGCAGCAGGCGGAGGATCTCTCGGCCCTGCTCTTTGACTACCGCTTTGAGCGCTATGGGCTTAGGGCCCTGCCCTACCTGCTAGGCCTGCGCTGAACAGGTTGGTTCCAGGCGCTGGGGTTGGGCCTGCCGAGCTGTCAATCGATCGGTTCTTGGGGTCGCTTGCTTCGTTCCCTTCCCCATCAAAGGTGCCTACAAAACATCCCTGGGGTTGCCATCCCTTGGCGGGGTGACAGTCCCAGGGAGCTGCAATCGTTTCAAGACCCTTTGGCGCTGATCTCTCCAGAAGCGTCAGCAATCGGCAGGTTCGAACGCTGACGTTGGGGAGCAATCGGCTCAGAACCAAGGCTGGTTCCCATGAACGAACCGGTTGGCTCGTTCGTGGGAACCGATGGCGACCGGAGTGGGTCTCAGAGCACGCCGCGGGACGCCAGGCCCAAGATGGCGCCCATGCCGAGCACGTGGCCGAAGCTGGTGGTGGCCAGCAGGGAGGCATGGCTCAGGCCGCCGAAGAGGGCGGGGCTGGGCAGCTTGGCGCCTTCGTTGGGCTGCTGGATGGTGGCTTTGCCGATGCCGATGGCAATCACGTTGGCGGCGATCATCACCAGGGCCACTTTCGGCGACCAGGTGAGGGTTGCCGGGGCGAGGGCAAACAGGGGGGAGAGCATGACGTTTAGGCGACGCCCCATCTTCCGGGGCCAGGCAGGCCCGATCGCCCTTGCTTAAGACTTGTTCATTGCCTTGGCCAAGGGGCCTCTCCAGAAACCCAGCAGCACCAGGCTGTTGCTCAGGGTTAGAAACGCCTCAGCACCGCCATGGAGCGGATCCACATCGGCCAGTTGCTGGCCGTAAACGCGGAGTGCCACCAGGGCCGCCCCAATCGTGACCAGCACGAACAGGAGCGTGGCGCTGAAGCCCCACAGGGCTAGCCGCGGGAAGCGGCCACAGCGCCAGGCCCACCAGAGGAAGGCCAGGTAGGGGAAGAGCGACAGGCCAAACAGGGGCGCCGGGTCGAAAGCGCCTAGGGCAGTGAAGGCAGCGCTGAGGGCCGAGGGGGCCAGGGCAGGGTCGGCCATGGCTGGCGGCTCAGAGGGGTCGGGTGGGGGGCTGGCTGGTGGGCTGGTCGCTAGCGGCGGCGCGCCGGGCGATCAGCAGGGCGACCAGGGCGAGGCAACAGTTGCCCAGCAGGGTGGTGGCCGCCTGGAACACCACCAACCCCTGCAGGGCGGCCGGGTTGTCAAACAGGTGCCAGGTGCAGGCCGCCATGGCGCTCACCAATGCCGGCAGCATGGCTAGGGCGAGCCAGTTCCAGGCGGGCTCCGCCTGGAGGCGCCCCCAACGCTGGATCGCCAGCATCGCCAGGGCCCACTCCAGCACCGAGGTGATGTGGATCCACCAGGTGGGCAGGGAGAGGGCGTGCATGGTGGGGTTGCGGCAGCCGCGATCAGCGAGGCTGCCAATCGTCGGCGGGTTCGGGCTTGTCGGTATCGCTCAGGGAAGGGAAGCTGCTGCGGATTTGGGCCGTGATCGCTTGGCGCACCTCGGAGCGGAACGCTTGGGCGGCTTCCGTGGGCAGCACGGGGTAGGAGCTGGGATCGCTGGCCTCGGCCCGCAGGGGCTTCCAGCTGGTTTTGGTGGTGGCCTTGAGGGTCTCCAGGGGGGCCTGGAAATCGAAGGAGAGCGTGCGGCCTAGGGCAGCGGCTTGCCCGGCCCATTGCTCCCGCAGGGGAATCAGGGCCTTGGCCTTGAGGGTGTCGGGTAGGCCGAGCACGGGCTCGTAGTAATCGAGGACCCGCAATTCCTCTTCCAACAGGATCGGCCAGGCGCCCTGTTCGCCCTCGCCAAGCTCGGTTTCCGGAGGGCTGGCCTTGAGGGCATCGAGGTAGAACGCCAGCCAGCGGTAATGGGACTTGTCGCGGGTGGCTTTCTTGGCGGCCTTGCCATGGGCCTGCCGTTTGGGCAGGGCCGCATCGGCCTTGCGCAGAAAGATGCGTTCATCCCGCTCCAGGTTGATCGCCCCCCAGCGCTGGCGGTACTCCCACAGCTCCTCGTAGCGGCGCACGTCTTCGGGGGGCCAGCCGATGGCCTTGAGTTCCTCGGCGCGGCTTTCGTCAACCTTCAGCAAGGGCAGGCCTGGTCACTGGGCTCAAGGGTAGGCGCCGGCCCGGGTTCGCTCCCCATCCCGGCCCCCGGGGCGCTGGGGGCCGAGCCGATCGGTCCGCCCTGGAGTTCGGGGACTTCAGTCGTTCTGGCTGGAGGTGGAGCTTGGCAGAACGGAGGCCAAGGCCTTGCTCAAAATGCCCGAACCAGCCCCGCGGCGAAGCTGTTACAATTGTGAAATATTCCTTAATATCTCTGGACTCCTGTCCGGGGTTGTCCACGGCAACGGCTGCCCGTTCAGGCCCGCCATCCCCTTGGTTCCTGCCGGCCCCTTTGCCCATGCCAGCTCCCAGGAGCCATCCCAGCCATGGCTGATTTCCTCCACTTCGTGCTGGCTCCTGCCTCGGATCTGCCCCAAGGGCCGACCAGCTGGGCTGATCTGGCGGATGCCCAGGCCCGGGGCCTGGAGCGGGCCATGGCCCTGCGCATCTTTGCCTGCCCAACCGACTGGCCTGGAAACCTGGAAACCCTGGTGGAAGCAGGCCTGGCCCACAGCGGCGGCGCCGATCCGTTTGGGGTTTCTCCCCAGGTGCAGGCCGGGCTTCAGGCCCCTTCCGCCCCCGGGCAGCGGAGCCTGCGCTGTGATGCCCTCGTTCCAGTGCTCGATGCCGCCAGCCTTTGCCTCGGCATCTATGGCCAACCTGAGCCCCCAGTGGGGGGCCCACCAGGGGCCCAGGCAGACGCAAACCCAGGCCCAATCCACTGCCTCGCCTGCCTGCCCCTCGCAGAGATCGAGAACGAAACCTGTTGGTTCTATCCCACCGAGAACGGCCGCTACCTCAGCTGGCAAAGCCAGCGGCCCCGCAGTTTCCTCCCCGGTCGCTTCCCCGATGGCGAGCTCTCTACACCTGCTGAGGGCTTCGAGCCAGCGGATCTGCGCCTGTTGTGGTCGTTGCTGGCCGATGACTCAGCCATGACCTGTGTCGGTCTCACCTATCGGGGCCGGCGGATTGAATGGCCGATCCAGCCCAAGGCCCTGGAATCGCAAGAGGCGGCCTCGGTGTGGACCTGGTTCGAGCTCGACGACCTCAGCCCCGAGCCCTGGCAGCGGCTCGATCGCATCGAAACCTCTCCCCGCAGCTAGCTCTCCTGGCCGGCAGGCGTGCGGTAGCCCCTGGCCCCAGCGCTCCCATGGCCGCTGACGGCAGGCCTAGGGCCTGCCAGCAACCGGCCTAGGGCCTGCCCTGGGCCAGGCCCTTAGGGCTTCGATTCGGCAGAAATGCGATGCTGCCGGGGCGCAACCACTGGGGCGAGGGCAGGGCGATGGGCGCATCTCGGCAGGCGCTGCTCTGCGGCTACTACGGCGAACACAACATCGGCGATGACGCCCTCCTGGCCGCCCTGCTGCAGCAGTTGCCGTCGGGCTGGACGCCCCTGGTGACCGGTTACGACCAGGCGGAGCTGGAACAGCGCTTTGGCGTCGCCACCTGTCCGCGCCGCAGCCTCAAGGCCGTGCTGGCGGCCCTGGGCCGCTCTCAGGCCCTGGTCCTGGGCGGCGGCAGCCTGCTCCAGGACGCCACCAGCTGGCGCAGCCTTCTCTATTATCTGGCGCTGATCGGGGCCGCCCGCTTGAGCGGTAAACCGGTGCTGCTTTGGGGCCAGGGCCTGGGCCCCCTGCGGCGCAGGTCCAGTCGCCTGCTGGTGCGGCTGGCCTTGCCCCTGGTGACGGCCAGCAGCTGGCGGGATCCGGCCTCGGCCGCCCAGGTGCGCCGCTGGGGTGGCACCTGCCAGGAGGGCAGCGATCCGGTCTGGTCCTTGCCGCCGCTGGCCTGGCGGGGATCTGGCGGCCCGATCGTGCTCTGTTTTCGCTCCACTCCCCTGTTAGGCCCGGCCCAGTGGCGCCAGCTGCTGGAGGCCCTGGCCGAGCTGGCCACAAGCTCCGATCGGCAGGTGATTTGGCTGCCCTTCCACCGGGGCCAGGACAGCGGTCTGCTGGAGCGGCTGAAGGCTGAAGGTTTGGTGCCCGAGGCCCTGGCGGCCCGCAGCCGCGAATGCCAAGTCACCAGCCCCGAGCAAGCGATGCAGGTGTTTGCCGGCGCTGGCCTGGTGCTGGCGATGCGCCTGCACGGGCTGATCCTGGCCGCCGTCGCTTCAGCCCCCTGTTGCGCCCTCAGCTACGACCCCAAGGTGGCCGCTGCCGCCCTGGCCATCGCCTGCCCCTGCCTGGATTTGGAGCGCCCCCTGCCGGCGGCCCCTGCCCTGGTGGACCCCTGGCAGGCCCAGCTCGATCGCCCCCTGGCGCCCGAATTGATCGATGCCCAGCGCCAGGCGGCCCAGGTGCACGGCAGCCTGCTGCAACGGTTGGCTTGAGCTGAAAAGGATCGGAATCGAGAGGCCCTGAGGATCGGGGCCGCCCAAGTCCCTCCTGGGGCCGGCTCCGGCGGACCGGGTTGCTGGCTCGGTGTCGATGCCTACCGAAGCAAAGGGCGCCCAGCTGGTGTGATTGCGCCATGACGACCACCCCCACCGGCCTGATTCCCCGCGCTGACCTCGCCCAGCTCAATGCCCTGAGCGATGGACCCGGCCTGGTGCGCTTTGGCTCCCACCTGCTGCTGATCGGCGCCGGCGGTTGGCTCTGGGCCCAGGCCAGCCTCCCCTTGGCCCTGCGCTTGGTGGGCCTCGTTGCCAGCGGTATTGGCCTGGCTACCTGCTTTGCGCCCATGCACGAATGCGGCCACCGCACCGCCTTTGCCAACCGCCGCCTCAACGACGCCTGCGCCTGGATCGCCGGCCTGCTGAGCTTCTACAACGCCACCTTTTATCGCCGCTATCACCAGTGGCACCACCGCTTCGCCCACCAGGTGGGCCTCGATCCCGAACTGGAGGATCCCCAACCCACCACCCCCCTGGCCTACGGCCTGGAGCTGCTTGGGTGGAACTGGTGGATCGGCAAACTGCGCGGCCATGCCCGGCTGCTCTTTGGTGATCTGGGCGGCATCGCCTATCTCAGCCCGGAGGTGATTCCCCAGGTAAGGCGCTCGATCCGGCTCCAGTTCGCCGTCTATGGAGTGGTGATCCTGGTCTCGCTGGCGGCCGGCCATGGCTGGTTTTTGGTGTGGGCCTGGCTGCTGCCCCTGGCCCTGGGCCAACCGCTGCTGCGTTTTTTCCTCTTGGCCGAACATTCCGGCTGTGAGTTCTGTGCCGATGGCACCCGCAACACCCGCACCACCCTCACCAATCCCCTGGTGCGCTGGCTGATGTGGAACATGCCCTTCCACAGCGAGCACCACCTCTATCCCTCCCTGCCCTTCCACGCCCTACCCCAGGCCCACCGTTGGATTGGTCCGAAGATCGACCATTGCGACCCGGGCTATCTGGCCGTCCATCGCCAGCTGCTTCAAAACCTCAGCAAACTGGCCCTGCCGGCATGAGCGCCCTGCCAACGATCCAGGAAGGCCTGCTGGAGCTGGGTTCCTTTCCCTTGCGCTGCGGCCAAACCCTCAGCAACGCCCGCATCGGCTATGCCCAGATCGGCGAGCCCAATGCCGATCGCAGCAACCTGATCCTGGTGCCCACCTCCTATGGGGCCCGCCATGGCGACCTCACCTGGCTGGCTGGTCCGGTGCTCGATCCCGAGCGCTACTGCATCGTGATTGCCGACATGTTTGGCAATGGGGTGTCGAGTAGCCCCAGCCATGGCGAGATGGGGCTGGCTGAAACCGGCTGGGTCACGACCCACCACGACAACATTGCCGCCCAGCGGCGCCTGCTGCTGGAGCTGTTTGGCACGGACCAGCCAGCTCTGGTGTACGGCTGGTCGATGGGGGGCCAGCAGGCCTACCAGTGGGCGGTGAGCTACCCGGAGCTGGTGCGGCGGATGTGTTGTGTGTGTGGCACGGCCCGCACCAGCCCCCACAACCGTCTGTTTGTGCTCAGCTTGCGCCAGGCCCTCTGCGCCGACCCCCATTGGAACGGCCAGGGCTTTGATGGCGATCCTGTGCAGGGGCTCCGCACCTACGCCCTGATCTACGCCAGCTGGGCCGCCAGCCAGCCCTTCTTTCGCACGATCAGCGAAGCCTCGGTGGAGGAGCACGTGGAACAGCGCTGGCTGCCCGCTTACCAGCGCCACGACCCCCGCGATCTGATCGCCATGCTCGACACCTGGTTGGCCCACGATGTGGCCGAGGGCGGTGACTTGGCGGCGGCGTTGGGCCGCATCAAGGCCCAGGCCACGGTGGTGGCGGGGAGCCGGGATCTCTATTTCACCGTGGATGATCTGGCCGCCGATCAGGAG
>CAMAVE010000074.1 GCA_945861595.1 Synechococcus sp. UW140 | reverse complement strand
GTGTCGCAGGAAATCCGCGCCGCTGAGGACCCCGAGTTCGAAACCTTCTACACGAAGAACATTCTTCTCAATGAAGGTCTGCGTGCCTGGATGGCACCGGCCGACCAGCCGCACGAAAACTTCGTCTTCCCTGAAGAGGTTCTGCCCCGTGGTAACGCTCTCTAATCCCTCCTTGGTGGCTGTCGGGGGCAAGGACCTCGACTCCACCGGCTACGCCTGGTGGTCTGGCAATGCCCGCCTGATCAATCTCTCCGGCCGCCTTCTTGGCGCCCACGTCGCCCACGCAGGCCTGATGGTCTTCTGGGCTGGCGCCATGATGTTGTTCGAGGTGAGCCACTTCACCTTCGACAAGCCGATGTACGAACAGGGCCTGATCCTGTTTCCCCACGTGGCCACCCTCGGCTACGGCGTCGGTCCCGGCGGTGAAGTCACCGACCTCTACCCCTTCTTTGTCGTTGGGGTGCTTCACCTGATCAGTTCCGCCGTGCTAGGCATTGGCGGCCTGTATCACGCCCTACGGGGTCCGGAGATTCTGGAAAACTATTCCGCCTTCTTCTCGCAAGATTGGCGCGATAAGAACCAGATGACCAACATCATTGGCTATCACCTCATCCTGCTGGGTGTGGGTGCCCTGCTGCTGGTGTTCAAGGCCATGTTCTTCGGCGGTGTCTATGACACATGGGCCCCCGGTGGCGGCGACGTGCGCCTGATCACCAACCCAACCCTTAGCCCTGGTGTGGTGTTTGGCTATCTCACCCGCGCCCCCTTCGGTGGCGAGGGCTGGATCATCGGTGTGGACTCCATGGAGGACATCATCGGTGGACACATCTGGATCGGCCTGATCTGCATCTTCGGTGGCATCTGGCACGTGATCACCAAGCCCTTCGGCTGGGTGCGCCGCGCCTTCATCTGGAATGGTGAGGCCTACCTGAGCTACAGCCTGGGCGCCTTGAGCTTCATGAGCTTCATCGCTTCGGCCTACATCTGGTTCAACAACACCGCCTATCCCTCCGAGTTCTACGGCCCCACCAACGCCGAGTCCTCCCAGGCCCAGAGCTTCACTTTCCTGGTGCGTGACCAACGCATGGGCGCCAACATCGGTTCGGCCATGGGCCCCACGGGCCTGGGCAAATACCTGATGCGCTCCCCCACCGGCGAGATCATCTTCGGTGGTGAAACCATGCGCTTCTGGGACTTCCGTGGTCCCTGGCTGGAGCCCCTGCGCGGCCCCAATGGCCTGAGCCTCGACAAGCTTCAGAACGACATTCAGCCCTGGCAAGTGCGCCGGGCCGCTGAATACATGACCCACGCCCCCAACGCCTCCCTCAACTCCGTGGGCGGCATCATCACCGAACCCAACTCGGTGAACTTCGTCAACATCCGCCAGTGGCTCTCCGCCACCCAGTTCGTGTTGGCGTTCTTCTTCCTCGTGGGTCACCTCTGGCATGCGGGCCGCGCCCGCGCCGCCGCTGCTGGCTTTGAGAAGGGCATCGACCGCAAGGCCGAGCCCACCCTGGCCATGCCTGACCTGGACTGAGTTCAGGGTTCCGTTCCCTGGACCAAACCGGACCGCCCAATTTTTGGGTCGGCGGGAACCATCCATCCCCAGCCCCCGCCCCAAGCGGGGGCTTTTTCATGGCATGCCCTTCGCCTAGGCCAGCCACCGGCGCAGCAAGGGCAAGCTCAGGCCAATCACATTGCTGAAGCATCCCTCGATCCGTTCCACCACCTGGCCGCCCATGCCCTCGAGGGCAAAACCACCGGCGCATTGCAAGGGTTCCCCCGTGGCCACATAGGCCTCGATCTCGCTGGTGGTGAGGGCCGCAAACTGCACCCGGGTGGTGACCGTTTCCAGCCGGATCACCCCTGGTTTGGGACGCCCGGTGCCAGCCCCCGTCCCGGTTGACTGCAGCAGGCAATGGCCCGTATGCAGCTCGCCCCAGCCGCCGGCCATGCGCTGCCAGCGGCGGATGGCCTCCTCGGGATCGGCCGGCTTGCCGAAAACCTCACCGGCAAACTCGAGCAGGGAATCGCAGCCGAGGACGGGGATGGCCTCGCCGGGCTCCAGGGTGTCAACCACCGCCTGGGCCTTGGCCTGGGCCAGCAAACGCACCAGCTCGCTGGGATCGGCAGCCCCAATCGCCTCCTCATCAACGCCACTGACCTGGACCCGGTGGGGAATGGCTGCTTGCTCCAGCAACCGGCGCCGGGCCGGGGAGGCGGAAGCGAGTAACAACATGGCGCCTAGCGGATCGGGGAATCCAGCCTGGAGCAGCGGCCGTCGCCAGCCGCGAACGGGACCCCCCAGGCCAGAGAATGGCCCTGAAGGCGAGCAGGCGGCGTGGGCGAGGACGGCATCGGATCAACGACCCAGCGGGCGCTGCGTCGGGGCCGACTGGCCCTGCGCTGCCTGCCCTTTCGCCAGGCGTTTTACAGGCAACTGGAATCCCGGGCCCTGGGCAGCAACGACCTGGCCAGCTCCCCAACGGCCGCCCCATGGTGCTTGCCCCCCGTGGGCGTCTACGAGGCGGAGGGCCACTTGATCTGGTTGATCCAGCTGGGCGTGTTGCGGCGGGAGGTGGATGGCCAGGGCCTGACCGAGCGGGTGCGGCTCACCCCCCTGGGCCGGCAGGTGCTGCAGGCCTGGCCGGGTGAGATCCCCCGGGCGAACCCGGGCCAGCGGCTCTGGGGCTGGCTGCAGCGCCACCGGCCCCGGCTCTGATGGCCAACAGCCCGCCCTTCCCCAGGCCCTTGATGGTGCTTGGCACCTCCAGTGGGGCCGGCAAATCGCTGATGACGGCCGCCCTCTGCCGGGTGCTGCGCCGCCGCGGCGAAACGCCCCTGCCCTTCAAGGGCCAAAACATGAGCAACAACGCCTGGGTCGATGCGGAAGGCGGTGAGATGGCCTATTCCCAGGCCCTCCAGGCCTGGGCCGCAGGCCTGGAGCCCAGCTGCGCCATGAACCCGGTGCTGCTCAAACCCCAGGGCGACAGCACCAGCGAGGTGATTCACCTGGGGCAATCCGTGGGCACGGCCCGGGCCGAGCATTACTACCGCGACTGGTTCAAGCCTGGCTGGGCGGCGATTCGCACGGGCCTCGAAGATCTGCAACGGGCCCATCCCGGCGGGCGATTGGTGCTCGAGGGGGCCGGCAGCCCGGTGGAAGTCAACCTGCAATCGCGGGACCTCACCAACCTGCGCCTGGCCCAATACCTGCGCGCCCACTGCCTGCTGGTGGCCGACATCGAGCGGGGTGGCGTGTTCGCCCAGCTAGTGGGCACCCTGGCCCTGCTGCGGCCAGTGGAGAGGCCCCTCATCCGCGGCCTGCTGATCAACCGGTTCCGCGGCCGCCGCGAACTGTTTGATTCCGGGCGCTCCTGGCTGGAGCAGCACACGGGCGTGCCCGTGCTCGGCGTGATGCCCTGGCTCGATGAGCTGTTTCCACCTGAAGATTCCCTCGACCTGCTGGAGCGCCGCGGGCGCAAGGCGGACGCCGCCCTGGAGATCGTCGTGCTGCGCCTCCCCTCGCTCAGCAATTTCTCCGACCTCGATCCCCTTGAGGCCGAACCCAGCGTCCAGCTGCGCTGGCTCCAGGCCGGCCAACCCCTGGGCCAGCCCGATGCGGTGATCGTGCCGGGGAGCAAGCAAACCCTGCGGGATCTGGCGGCCCTGGGGGCCAGTGGCCTGGCCGGGGAGCTGGTCCGGTATGCCGCCAGCGGCGGCCAGGTGTTGGGGATCTGCGGCGGCATGCAGATGCTGGGCGTCTCGCTTGAGGACCCGGAGGGTCTGGAAGGGGGCAGGCCCGGCCAAGCCCAAGGGCTAGGGCTCCTGCCCCTCGAGACCGCCTTTGCAGGCACCAAGGCCCTGGCCCAGCGCCGCAGCCTGGCCCTCTGGCCGGATGGGGAGCAGGCCCTGGAAATAGAAGGTTTTGAGCTGCATCGGGGCCGCAGCCAGCTCCAAGCTCCGGGCGCCTGCCAGCCCATCGCCGCCGCTGCCAATCTGGGCTGGTGGCAGCCCTTCGGCGACCAGGGCGGCCTGGTGGCTGGCACCTACCTGCATGGGGTCTTCGAAAGTGGTGCTTGGCGTCGCCGCTGGCTCAACGGCCTCCGCCAGCGGAAGGGATTGGCGCCGCTACCGGAAACGGTGCCCCACCACAGCCAGCAACGGGAGGCCCTGCTCGATCGCCTTGCCGATGCTTTTGAGGCCCATGTGACCCTGGAGCCGCTGCTGCGATGACGGGGATGGGGTGCCAGGTCCCGGTGACAATCCACTGGCCTGAAGGCCAGACCAGTACGGCCCTACCCGGTCAGGACTGGCTTGAGGCGGCAGCGGCAGCAGGCCTAGCCATCCCCACGGGCTGCCTGGGGGGGAGCTGTGGCGCCTGCGAAATCGACGTCAACGGCGAGACCCAAAGGGCCTGCATCGCCCAGGTTCCCACCAGCCCCTCAGGACCCCTCACCGTGGCCTGGGCCACTGATCCCTACTGGTAACAGAAGGCAGCCCTTGGAGGCATGGGGTTGAGGGGACCTCACTCAGGCAGGGCATCCCTCAATCCGGTTGAATCAGGCCCCCGCCCAGCAGCACCTCCCCCGCATAGAAGACGGCCGCCTGGCCCGGAGTGATCGAGAACTGCTCCTCGGCAAACTCGAGGCGGCAACGGTGGGGCCGGCCCGCTTGCCGATCGGCCTCCGTGGCCGGCAGGGGGATCAACGTGGCCGGCTCAGGGCCGCTGCGGTATCGCACCTGCACCTCGACGGCGATCGGTCCCTCCGGCGGGGCCATCGACAACCAGTTCACAGCGCCAACCACGGCCCCGGCACGGGCCGCCTCAGCCCGGGGTGCCACTACCACCTGGTTCATGGCGCCATCGAGGCGCACCACATGCAGCGGCTCACTCCAGGCCACGCCCAGGCCGCGGCGCTGCCCGATCGTGAAGTGCTCAATGCCGTCGTGTTCGCCCAGCACCCGCCCGTCCCTGAAAACGATCTGACCCTGGCGGGGCGGCAGGTAGGCATCCAGGAACGCCTTCATGGAGCCGTGGTGATCGGCCAGGCAGAGGTCCTGGCTTTCCGGTTTCTCTGCGGTGCGCAGCCCATGGCGGGCGGCTTCCAAGCGTGTATCGGCCTTGGTGAGTTCACCCAAGGGAAAGACCAGGCGCCCCAGGATCTCCTGGGGGAGGTCGTAAAGGAAATAGCTCTGATCCTTGCGTTGATCCAAGCCGCGCAGCAATTGGTGGCGGCCCCGGCCGTCGCCCGGCACCGGCAGGCCATCGGCAGCCTCGCTGGGGCGAACCCGGGCGTAGTGGCCGGTGGCGATGCGGCCAATGGCCCGCTCCTCGGCGGCCCAGGCCAGCATCGGTCCAAACTTCACCTCCCGGTTGCAGCGGGAGCAGGGCAGGGGCGTCACCCCGGCGCCGTAGCCCTCCACCAAAAACTCGACGATCTGGGTCTGGAATGTGGCCCGGGAATCGACCACATGGTGGGGTACCCCTAGCTGGTCGCAGATGGCGGCCGCATCCACCAGCCCTTCGGCGCAACAGGCCCCCTTGCCGCTCATGAGCCAGAGGGTGAGGCCCTCCACCTGCCAGCCGGCCTCCACCAGCAGGGCCGCCGTCAGGGAACTATCCACCCCACCCGAGAGACCCACCGCCACCCGCCGCTCACCCGGCCACGCCCGCAGCCGCTCAATCGCCGCCGCCCCGGCCGTGGTGGCCGCGGCGGCCGCACCGGGAGCGGAGACTTGGGGGGGGGCGGAAAATCGGGCCACAACGGGGGCGCGGCCGCCTTAGGGCAGACAGGCCGAGAGTTGCTTCCATCATGGAACTGGGCTGGACCCATTGGGGCGCAGCTCTTGCCCCTGGCGGCCGCCAAGGGCTTGCGACCCATCGGGGGCTGCGGGGATCAGCTCGAGCCCCAGACAAAGCCCCAGACAAAGTCCCAGACCCAGACCCTGTCCTAAACCCTGGCCCAGGGCCAGGGCCAGCCCGAACCGGCAAATCAGTCCACAATCGAGGTTGAGCCCAGTCCCTAGCCACGGCAACGACCATGCCCCCGGAGGCCCCCCTGCCACAGCCCGCCAGCGGCTCCCCAGGTGCGCGCTGGCCAGCGGCTGATGCCGACCATCTGCTCGTGACGGGGAGCCAAATGGCGGCGCTGGAGAACCAGCTGTTCGCCAGTGGTCTGCCGGTGGAAGCCCTGATGGAAAAGGCGGCCCTGGCGATCGCCCGCCGGCTGCTCGAAAAGCCTCCGGCGGCGGCCCTGGTGCTGGTGGGGCCTGGCCACAACGGGGGCGACGGCCTGGTGGTGGCGCGGGAGCTGCACCTGGCCGGCGTGAGCGTGCGCCTCTGGACCCCCTTTGAGCGCCCCAAACCCCTCACTAGCACCCACCTACGCCACTGCCGCTGGCTCGGGATTCCGCTGTTGGAGGGGGAGCCCGATCCAGGCGATGGCGCCCTCTGGATTGATGGCCTCTTTGGCGTCGGCCAGCGGCGCCCAATTGACGACGCCATCGCGTCCCTGCTGACGCGGCGCCACCAGGGGCGGCCAGGGGGCCTGGTGGCCATCGATGTGCCCTCGGGCCTCTGCAGTGACAGCGGCCGGCTGCTTGGCAGTGCCGCCGCCCGGGCCCGCACCACCTATTGCCTGGGATTGCTCAAGCAGGGCCTGGTCCAGGACTGCGCCCTGGCTTGGGTGGGCCAACTGGAGCGCATCGACCTGGGCCTGCCAGCCGCCCAGCTGGCCCCCCTGGCCGCCCGCCAGCCCCTGGCCCTTAGGGCGGCGGATGGGGCCACGGCGCCCTGGCCACCCCTAGATCCGGCCGCCGGCAAATATGGTCGCGGACGCCTGCTGGTGGTGGCCGGGAGCCCGAGCTATCCGGGCGCCGCCCAGCTCTGCCTGCAGGGGGCTAGCGCCAGCGGCTGCGGCAGCCTCAAAGCCCTGGTGCCCGAGGTTGGAGCGCCGGGGCTTTGCGCCAGCCAGCCCCATGTGGTGGTGCTCGATCCCGCCGCCCTGGAGTTGCCCAGGGCCCTGGAGAGATTTGATGCGGTGGTTATTGGACCGGGTCTGGGACCCCCTAACCAGCGACTGGCAGACCCAAGCCAGCAGCACCATCAGCAACTGTGGGATCAATTGCAGGGTTTCGCGGGGCTCCTGCTGCTCGATGCCGATGGCCTCAACCGGCTGGCGGATCTGAACCAAAACCAGGGAACTGGAGCGAGCCAATGGCTGCGCCAACGCCAGGGTCCGACCTGGCTGACCCCCCATGGCGCCGAGTTTGACCGGCTCTTCCCAGATCTGGCCGGCCTGCCGCCCCTGGAGGCCGCCGCCGCCGCCGCCCAAGGCGCCGCTGCCACCGTGCTGTTGAAGGGGGCCCACAGCGTCATCGCCGCCGCCGATGGCCGCCGCTGGCAACTGATCGAAACCTGCCCAGACGCCGCCCGGGCCGGCCTCGGCGATGTGCTGGCGGGCTACGCCGCCGGCCGCGGGGCCATGGCTGTTGCGGCAGATCGGGCTGTTGCGGCTGGACAGGCTGTTGCGGCTGGACAAGCTGTTGCCGCAGGGCAGGCTGTTGCCGCAGGGCAGGCGGTTACCGCAGGGCAGGCTGTTGCGGCAGATCGGGCTGTTGCAGCGATAGGGGCTGAAGAGGGCTCCGCTGCTAGGGGCCTCGATGGGGCCCTATTGGCAGCAGCAGCCCTCAGCCATGGCCAGGCCGGCTGGCTGGCCCGTCACCGCGGGGGCCCCGGTGGGGCGACACCGATGGCCGTAGCGGCAGCGCTTGCCAGGCAAAGCTTTGATCAATCCGCTGAAATCTGTAGCTAATCTGATGCAGTGATGGGGCGAACAAATGCTCTGTCAACAGATGGTTCGCAATACTGAAAGGTTCATAAAGACACGGACAAATTCCGCTTTTCTGTAGCAGGTTGGCCTAACTTCCAACCCCATTCCATGACCGCCTCTGGCTCGCCCGACAGCGGCGGCCCCCGCCGTCGCAGCAGTGATCCGATCAGTTGGTACCTCGGCACCATCGGGCGTGTGCCTTTGCTGACACCAGCCGAAGAAATTGAACTGGGCAACCAAGTTCAAACCATGATGCGCCTCCTAGAAGAGCCCAGGGAGGGGGGGTATAGCGATCAGGAAAATAAAACTATTCGGGTCGGCCGCCGCTGCAAAGAGCGCATGATGAAGGCCAATCTCAGGTTGGTTGTCAGCGTCGCCAAGAAATATCAGGGCAAGGGCTTGGAGCTGCTCGACCTGATCCAGGAGGGGTCCCTGGGGCTGGAGCGGGCCGTTGAAAAGTTTGATCCCACCCGGGGCTACAAGTTTTCGACCTACGCTTTTTGGTGGATCCGTCAGAGCATGACCCGGGCGATTGCCTGCCAATCGCGCACGATCCGCCTGCCGGTGCACCTGTCCGAACGACTCTCGGCAATTCGCAAGGTGAGCCTGGATCTCGCCCATAAACTCGGGGCGATGCCCAGTCGTCAGGAGATTTCCGAGGCGATGGACATGCCGATTGAGGAACTCGATTCGCTGTTGCGCCAGTCCCTCACCACCTCCAGCCTCGATGCGCCGGTCAACGGTGATGACGACCGCAGCTTCCTGGGCGAACTGATCGCCGATACCAGCCACAGTGAACCCCTCGACTCGGTGGAGCGGGGCATCCACCTGGAGCAGCTGGGCCAATGGCTAGCCCAACTCTCGGAGCAGGAGCGCCAGGTGCTGGAAATGCGTTTTGGTCTGGAGGGCCATGATCGCCACACCCTGGCCGAGATTGGCCGGCTCCTGGATGTGTCCCGGGAGCGGGTGCGGCAGGTGGAACTCAAGGCCCTGCGCAAGCTGCGCCACTTCACCCGCCGCAGCCCCTCCCTCCAGGGTCCCTAAGGGACCCATCTGGGACCTGGACGGGTCCCTGGGTCTTGGCCAGGACTGGGGTCCGGGCAGCAGTTCAGTCCTCAGCCCAGATGTAGCGGGTCAATTCGGCCGGGTCGGGCTCGGGCGCAGCCAGGGCAAACTCGACACAATCGACCACATGGGCATCGATCTCTTTCTCGATTTGCTTGAGCTCGGCTTCGCTGGCCAGCTTCTGCCCGATCAGGTGGGCGGCTAGGCCTTTGATCGGATCGCGCTGGGCCCAGAACTGCTTCTCGGCCTCGGCCCGCAGCTCATCGGGGTCGGCGAGGGAGTGGCCGCGGAAGCGGTAGGTGAGGCACTCCAGCACCGTGGGCCCTTCGCCGGCCCGGGCCCGCTCAATTGCCCGCTGGGCCGCTGCCCGCACAGCCAGCACATCCATCCCGTCCACCTCTTCGCCGGCCATGCCAAAGGCGGCAGCCTTGCGCCAGATCTCCGGGTCGCTGGTAGCGCGGTTGTGGTCCATGCCGATGGCCCACTTGTTGTTTTCAACCACAAAAATGATCGGCAGCTTCCAGAGGGCCGCCATGTTTAGGCATTCATAAAACTGACCAATGTTGCAGGTGCCATCACCAAAGAAGGCTGCCGTAACGGCATCGCTGCTGGCATCACCAAGGGCATCGCGCTTATAGCGACTGGTGAAGGCTGCGCCGAGGGCCACGGGGATCCCTTCGCCGATGAAGGCATAACCACCAAGCAGGTGGTGTTCCTTGGAAAAGAGGTGCATGGAGCCGCCCCGGCCCTTGCTGCAGCCGGTTTCCTTGCCAAATAGCTCACTCATGACCTCCCGGGCCGGCACGCCGCAGCTGAGTGCATGGACGTGGTCACGGTAGGTACTGCAGAACCAATCGTGCTGCAGTTTCATCGCCCGGATCACGCCGGTGCTGACCGCTTCTTGGCCGTTATAAAGATGCACGAAACCAAACATCTTGCCGCGGTAGTACATCTCCGCGCACTTGTCTTCAAAGCGGCGCCCGAGGGTCATGTCGCGGTAGAGCATCAG
>CAMAVE010000073.1 GCA_945861595.1 Synechococcus sp. UW140 | reverse complement strand
TGGGGGCCTTCGGGCCCCGAGTATTGGCCCCACATCCCTTCCCAGTAGAAGTAGATCACGCCCATGCCCCGCTCGTTCACCTGTTGCACCTTGTCGCGCAGCATCGGCATCGACGTGGTGCGGCCGCCAAATCCCGCCAGGATGCCGATCTCCACTGGGATGCCCCAGGTGCGGGCCTTGCGCAAGGCCGGCTGGTCGAGATCTTTAATAAACCCGGGCAGGGAATAGGCGTAGTTCTGCACCACCAGCTCCTCGATTTGGCCGCCTAGGGCCCAGATCTCCCAGTCTTGCAGCCAGTTGTTGTAGGCGAAGCGAAAGGGACCTGGCGATAGGCTCACATACACCCGGCCCTTGCCGATTTGCTTGAGGCTGTCGCGCAGTTCTGCCAGCAGGTCGCTGAGCCTGTGGCGTCGCCATTTCATCCAGGCCCGGTCCGTGTAGTTGTCCGGGGGCTGCAATCCCGTGTCCTTGGCATAGAGCTTTCGGGTATAGGCGTCGTAGCCCAGTTCCACCGGCCAGGCGAAATGGTCATCGAGCTGGATGCCGTCCACACCGCAGCGTTGCACGATTTCGCTAATCAGGCCGATGAAGCGTTGGCGCACGCCTGGATGGGCCGGGTTGAGCCACACCCGGTCGGTGCGGCCATGCATGGTGGTGAGGCTGGTGCCATCGCGTTTTTGCAACACCCATTCGGGGTTTTGGCGCACCACCTCGGCTTCGGCGGGCTCCATCAGGCCGTATTCGAACCAGGGGATTACTTGCAGGCCCCGCCGGTGGGCGGCCTGGGTGAGGCGGCAGATCGGATCGAGCCCGCCGTTGGCCTGGCGCAGGGCCGGCTCCATCGGTGCCCAGCGGCTGGCATGGAAGGTGGTCCCCCGGCTCCACACATTCGGGTAGAGGGTGTTGAAGCCCGCTTCGGCTAACTCCTCCACGGCCCGATCGAGGCGGCCGGCGTCGTAGTAGAGGGGGCTGGGGCTATTGGTGAGCCACACGCCCATCCGGGGCGCGGCCCCTGTCGCCAAGGGTTGGGCCCAGCTCTGCAGGCCCAGGCCGAGCAGGGCTGATAGCCCTCCCCAGGCGAGCGGTGCCAACCGTCGCCGCCGTCCCAGCACGGGCATAGCCACGGTTAGCGAAACATCGAGCTGACCGAACTCTCCTCGTGGATGCGCCAGATCGCTTCGCCGAGCATCTTGGCCACCGAGAGCACCTGCAGTTGGGGAAAGAGCCGCTCCGGCGCAATCGGGATGCTGTTGGTCACGATCACTTCCTCAAACAGGCCCGGCTCGGCCATCCGCTCCAGGGCCGGCGGCGAGAACACCGGGTGGGTGGCGCAGGCGATCACCCGGCTGGCGCCGCGTTTGCGCAGCAAGCGGGCCCCCTGGCAGATCGTGCCGCCGGTGTCGATCATGTCGTCGATCAGCACGGCCGTTTTGCCGGCCACATCGCCAATCACCGTGAGGCTTTCGGCCACGTTGTGGCCTGAGCGTCGCTTATCGATGATCGCCAGGGGCGCATCGTGCATCTGCTTGGCGAAGGCCCGGGCTCGGGCCACGCCGCCCACATCGGGGGACACCACCACCACCTCGCCGAGGTCGCGGCCCATCAGGTAATCCACCAGCACCGGCGAGCCGTAGATGTGGTCGCAGGGGATATCGAAGTAGCCCTGGATCTGGGCCGAATGCAGGTCCATGGCCAGCACCCGGTCCACGCCCGAGGTCACCAGCAGGTTGGCGACCATCTTGGCCGTGATCGATTCGCGGCCGGCGGTTTTGCGGTCGGCGCGGGCATAGCCGTAGTAGGGCACCACGGCGGTGATTTGGCGGGCCGAGGCACGGCGGCAGGCATCCACCATGATCAGCAGCTCCATCACGTGGTCGTTGACCGGCGCGCAGGTGGGCTGGATCAGGAACACATCGCAGCCCCGGATCGACTCCTGGATCTGCACGTAGAGCTCGCCATCGGCGAAGCGTTTGATCACCCTCGGGCCGTCGGGCACGCCGAGGTAGTCGCCGATCTCCCGGGCTAGGGCCGGATTTGAAGTGCCGCTAAACAGCCTGAGCCGGCGGGTGTCATGGTGGACACTGACGTGTTCAACCCGCTCGGCGGTCAGAAAACTGGTCACGGCGGGTGCTGGCGTGATCGGCTGCCATTGATCGTACGAGCCATCCGGTGCCGATCGGATCCATCAGAGCTGGCAGTTGCATCCATGGCCGAGTCCAATGCCGATTCAAGAGCTGGGGTTAGGGGCGATCTCCCAGCCAGCTCCATGGCCGTTCCTGGCGCCGATGCACCCCCGCGCCCCGGCTCCGGGGCCGGTTCAGACCCCGGCTTGGGGGCTGCCGCAGTGGGGCCGATGAGCCCAGCCAGCGCTGGCCCGGGCGGCCCGCCAGGCCTGGCCCGGGGCTGGGTGTTGGTGGCCCCGGCTGGGGTTCCAGCCGCGGCCCTGGCCCCGATGGCCGCCCTGCTGCCGGCCCTGGCACCGCCGCGCCGCTGGCTGGCTTGGGAGCTGGGTGCCGGGGCGATGGCTGCCGGGACGGTGGCTGCCGGGGTGGTGGCTGCCGGGGTGGTGGCCGCCGATCCGGGGGCGGCCAGCTGGGCCGATGCAGCGGCCCAATTGTCTCGAAAGTCTTCCGATTCGGGCCCGGCGAGCGGCCCTGCGGCCTGGGTCGATCCAGCGCGCCTGTTGGCCGCCGCATCCGAGCAGCCGGGGCCCTGGCTCTGGCCCCTGGCCAGCGATCCCGGCGCCTTCCTCGGCGACGCCGGCTGCTGGGCCGAAGCCTTGGGCGCCTGGCGCCAGCCCACGCTCCTGCTGATCCCGGCCGCCGCCGCCAGCACGGGGCCGGCGGCGGCCTATGCCGCCCTGCTCGAGCGCCAGGGCGTGCCCTTGATCGGCCTGATCCAGTGGGGCGGGCCCTGGCTGGCGGCGGACCGGCGCCGGGATGGGCTGCCCTGGCTGGGCTGGCTGGCCGATCCCCAGGACCCGGCCGCCTCCCAGGACCAGGCGCTGGACCAGGACCAGGCGCAGGACCTGGCCTTAGAAGCGGCCGCCCATCTGATTCGGGCCCTGCAGCTCGCCAGCCACCGTCTCGACCTGGATTGACGGGCCTGGGCCCGCTCAGATCTGGGGCCAGTCGCTCTGTCCCACCGGCCCGGCCAGTTGGCGTAAGGCGGGCTTGGCACCGGCCTTGGCGGCGGTGAGCGGCGGCAGCAGCGGCAGGCTGTGGAAGCGGGGCGTGGTGCCCGGCTGCAGGGCGGCGGCCAGCAGGGAGAGGGCCTCGTTGGGGCTCAGGTTGGTCTCCACCTTGTCCTGCAGGGAGCGGAGCAGGTCGGGCAGTTGCTGCAGCTGCCGGGGCTGGCCCATCTGCTGCAGCAGGGCCGGCACGCTGGCTTTCAGCCGTTGGCGCCGGCCCTCCTCACTGCCATCGGCCTCGCGGAAGCGCAGCAGCTGCTCCAGTTCGGCGCCATCGAGCTGCTGCAGGCCCGGCTGCAGGTCGATCTGCAGCTTCTGGCTCTTGTCGCGATACAGCATCGCCCGTTCCGGGGCGATGTCCACCTGGCCGAGGCCGTCCACCAGCTGGCGCAGGGCCAGGCGCGGCACCACCAGGTAGCGGTCGGGCTGGCCCTTGGGCAGCCCCATCAGTTCTGCCGTCACCGAGGCCACCAGGGCCGCGCCGCCGCGGCGGTAGAGGCTGCCCAGGGCCACCGGCTGGGTTGTACCGGGCAGCTTGATGGCCGCCTCGATCGGCAGCACCAGCACATCGAGGGGCTGCTTCGCTGCCAGCCGCACCAGCATCAGGGCATCGCTGTTGGCCGCACCGGCCGGGGCGGCGCCGTTGCTCTCGGCCCCGCGCCGGTCGGCATCGGAGCCGATCACCAGCACGCTGATCGGCCGGCTGGGCAGCTCGGCCTTCAGGCCCTGGGACGATCCCTCCTGGGCTTGGTCGGCCGGATCGCCCGGGGGCCAGACCAGGCCCAGCAGGCTGAGGCTGGCCCCCATCCCCACGGCCACCAAGCCCAGCCGCCGGGCCGCCCGCAGCCGCAGCCGCCAGGGCTGGGCTGGTGGGCTGCCCGCCCGGCCCTGGGCCCGCTTGCCCCGGCCTGGGGCCGGAGCCGTTTCGGACCGGGTCCGGCGGGGGCGGCCGGCTCGGTTGGGGGATTCCCCTGGGGGGACCATGGCGGCGCTGCACGGGGAGTGGGGGTACTTTGGCCCACCCAAATCGGCGGGCCCCGGCGCCCGGCTGCGGCGGGGGCTGCCGGCGCGGGGCGCCACTGGCCGATAGGTTGGACTGCTTGATGTTTTGACCGGCTGGAGCCCGCCTGTGACCGCCGTCTCCAGCACGCCCGAACCGGCCCCCTTGGCCCCCCATGAGCGGGCCCGGCCCCTGGCCAAGGGCAGCGCCAAGCCCGCCAAGGACCTCTGCAGCGACTGCGGCCTCTGCGACAGCCGCTGGGTGGCCTACGTGCGCCAGGCCTGCGCCTTTTTGAACCAGCGCTTCGAGGCGATGGAAACGGCCGCCCACGGCCGTGCCCGCGATCAACGCAACGAAGACGAGCTCTATTTCGGCGTCAGCCAGCGCATGCTCAGCGCCCGGCTGCAACCGGCGATCGAGGGGGCCCAGTGGACCGGCATCGTCAGCCGCATTGGCGTGCGCGCCCTGGAAACCGGCCTGGTGGATGCGGTGCTCTGCGTGCAGCAAAGCCCCCACGATCGCTTCACGCCCGTGCCCGTGCTGGCCCGCACCCCGGCCGAGGTGTTGGCGGCCCGGGTGAATAAACCCACCCTCTCGCCCAATTTGGAGGTGCTCGAACAGCTCCCCGGCAGTGGCATCCGGCGCCTGCTGGCGATCGGGGTGGGCTGCCAGGTCCAGGCCCTGCGGGCCGTCCAGGCCAGCCTGCCCCTCGAGCAGCTCTACGTGCTCGGCCTGCCCTGCGTCGACAACGTCAGCCGCGCCGGCCTGCAGACCTTCCTGGAGAGCGCCAGCGCCTCGCCGGCCACGGTGGTGCACTACGAGTTCATGCAGGATTTCCGCATCCACTTCCGCCACAGCGACGGCCACAGCGAGACCGTGCCCTTCTTCGGCCTCGACACGCCCGCCCTCAAGGACGTGTTCGCCCCCAGCTGCCTGAGCTGTTTTGACTACGTCAATGGCGGCGCCGACCTGGTGGTGGGCTACATGGGCGCCAGCTTCGGCCGCCAGTGGCTCACGGTGCGCAACCCCCGCGGCCAGGAGTTACTCGATCTGGTGGAGGCCGAACTGGACGTGGGGCCGGTGGAGAGCAAGGGCGACCGCCGCGCCGCCGTGCAGCAGGGCATCGGCGCCTACGACCAGGCCCTCAAGCTGCCCCGCTGGCTGGCCGAGGTGGTGGGCTTCATCGTCCAGCGCGTTGGTCCCAAGGGCCTCGAATACGGCCGCTTCTCGATCGATTCCCATTTCACCCGTAATGCCATTTGGCTGCGGCGGAACCACCCTGAGAAAGCGGAGCAGCACATTCCCTCCTTCGCCAAAACGATCATCAGCCGCTATCGCCTGCCGACCCTGTGATGTCTTCTCCAACCCCAGGCCGTCGCTGCGGAGTGCTGCTGCACCCCACGGCCCTGCCCGGAACCCCGGCCTGCGGCAGTTTTGGCGAGGCCGCCGCCGCCTGGATTCAGCTGCTCGCCGCCGAGGGCGTGGGGGTGTGGCAGCTGCTGCCCCTGGCCCCCACCGATGGCGGCGGCTCCCCCTATAGCTCCCCCAGCGGCTTTGCCCTCAACCCCTGGCTGCTCGATGGCCAGGCCCTGGTGGACGACGGCCTGCTGGAGCCGGGAGACCTCGATGCCCTGCCGGCGGGCACCAGCGCCGGCCTCGACCTGGCGGCGGCGGCCGAGCGCTCCGAGCTCTTGGCTCGCCGGCTGTGGGAGCGCTGGCCGGACCAGGGCGAGTACCAGCGCCGCAGCTTTGAAGCCTGGGCCCTCAAGGAGCAGTTCTGGCTGAAGGACCATTGCCGCTTCATGGTGTTGCGCCGGCTCCACGGCCAATCGCCCTGGTGGCAGTGGCCCGAACCCCTGGCCCGCCGCCAGGGCCGGGCCCTGGCCGCGCTCGACCGGGACCAGGAGGACGCCCTGTTGCAGGAGGCCCTGCTGCAATGGCAGTTGCAGGTCCAGTGGCTGCGGTTGTTGGCGTTGGCCCGCAGCCTGGGGGTGGAGATCCTGGGCGATCTGCCCTTCTACGTGGCCCATGACAGCGCCGATGTCTGGAGCCATCGCCGCCTGTTTTCGCTGGGCGCGCGCGGCTCCTTGCGGTCCCAGAGTGGCGTGCCGCCCGATTACTTCTCCGAAACGGGCCAGCTCTGGGGCACGCCGGTGTACTCCTGGTTCTGGCACCGCTTGGGCGGCTTTTCCTGGTGGTTGCAGCGGCTCGAGCGTCAGCTGGAGCTGTTCGATTGCCTGCGCCTCGACCACTTCCGCGCCCTCGAGGCCAGCTGGTGTGTGCCCGGCGGCGATCCCACGGCGGAACACGGCACCTGGCGCCGCTCCCCGGGGCGGGCCCTGCTCAAGGGGCTGAGGCGGCGGGTCCTCAAGGCCGGTGGCGGCCCCGTGGTGCCCCTGGTGGCCGAAGACCTGGGCGTGATCACCCCCGGCGTTGAAGCCCTGCGCGACGACTTCCAGCTGCCGGGGATGAAGATCCTGCAGTTCGCCTTCGATGGCGACCCCAACAACGCCTACCTGCCGGCGAACTACAAGGGCAGCAACTGGGTGGTGTACACCGGCACCCACGACAACGCCACCTGCATCGGCTGGTGGTCCAGCCTGGCCGAGGACGAGCGGCGCCGGGTCGAAGCCTGCCTGGGCGAGGCGGTCCACGCCCCCGGCTGGCAACTGCTGCGGCTGGCCCTGGAGTCGCCCGCCGAGCTGGCGGTGGTGCCCCTGCAGGACCTGCTCCACCTCGATGACAGCGCCCGGTTCAACACCCCGGGCACCACCGAAGGCAACTGGCAATGGCGCCTGCAGGCCCCGATCGCGTCCTTGCATGGCCCCCTCTTGGGCCTAGGCCAGATGGCTCGCCATTACGGCCGCGGCAGCCAGGCAACCTTGGGCCAGGGCTAAGGGGTCCGCTCCGCGTCCCCCAGGGGATCCTGGCGGCCCCACTCCTGGGAGTCCACCCGGCGCCAGCGGCCCTCGGGCAGGGGCCCGAGCCGGATCGGGCCGATGGCGATCCGCTCGAGGTCCAGCACCGGATGGCCGAGGGCCACGGCGGTGCGGCGGATCTGGCGGTTGCGGCCCTCGCGCATCACCAGCTCCAGCAGGCTTGAGGGCCGTCCCGCCCAGGCGCCCTGGTGGAGCAGGCGCAGCTGCACCGGCGCCGAGGGCTCGCCGTCGAGGGGCACGCCCCGCCGCCACTGCTCCAACACCCGCTCCGCCGGCTCGCCGGCCACCCGCACCCGGTAGGTCTTGCGGTGGCCAAAGCGGGGATGGGTGAGGCGCAGGGTCAGGGCGCCCTGGTTCGTGAGCAGCAGGGCGCCCCGGCTTTCCTGGTCGAGCCGGCCGACGGGGTGGAGCCCCTGGCCCTGGGCCAGCTCGCCCGGCAGCAGGTCCAACACGGTCGAACGCCCCTCGGGGTCGCTGCAGCTGCACACCACCCCGGCCGGTTTGTTGAGCAGGATCAACAGCGGTGCGCAGGCGGCCGCGATCGGCTGGCCGTCCAGGCTGATCTGGTCCCGCAGGGGATCGGCCCGCTCGCCCAGCTGGGCCACCTGGCCATTCACCTGGATCCGGCCATTCCGCAGCCAGGTTTCCACCTGGCGCCTCGAGCCCAGGCCCGCCGCCGCCAACACCTTCTGCAGCCGTTCTTGCGCCATCAGCCTGGGATCAGCCTGCCCATCAATCGCCCTTCGGCAACACCAGTTCCATCACGGTGCCCCCCTGGGGATGGTTGCGGCCCTGGATGCGGCCGCCATGGGTCACGGCGATCTGCTGCACGATCGCCAAACCCAGGCCACTGCCAGCCCTCTGGCTGCGCACCCGCGAGGGATCGCCCCGGTAGAAGCGCTCAAACATGTGGCTGCGGTCCTCGTCGCTGAGGCCAGAGCCATGGTCGCGCACATCGATCAGCCACCAATCGCTGCTGCTGCGCAGGCCCACCTCAATGGCGGTGCCATCGGGGCTGTAGCGCAGGGCGTTATCGAGCAGGTTGAGCAGGGCCCGGTGCAGCCGGGGCCCATCGCCCCTGGCCGGGCAGGGGGAGGGGCCGGCCAGGGCTAGGGAGATCTGGCGTTGCTCCGCCAGGGGCCGCAGGCTGGCCCAGGCCGCCTCCACCAGCTCCCGCAGCTCCACCTGGTCGTAGCGGCTTTCTTCGCGGGGCAACAGGTTTTCCAGGCGTGAGAGCTCGAGCAGGTCGCTGACCAGCTCCTGGAGCCGTTGCAATTCCCGTTGCAGCCGCTGCACCAGCAGGCCGTGGCGGTCCTCCACCTGGCTGGCCAGGCTCTCGCCCACCAGCAGCAGGGCCGTCAGCGGCGTTTTCAGTTCATGGGCCACGTCACTGACCCACCGCTCCTGCTGTTCCAGTTGGGCTTCGAGCGAGCGGCGGCTCTGCAGCAACAGGGCCACCCAGCCCTCCTCGCCGGGCAGGGCATAGGCCTCGAGGGCATCGCTATCGATCTCCCATTCCACCCGTTGGGGCCGATCCTGGGCCTGGGCCAGCCGGGCGATCGCCGCGAGTTGATCACCGGCCACCGCTTCGCCGAGCAGGCGGCCGCGGCTGAGCTGGGTCGGGGGCAGCTTCAATAGCTGTTCAGCCCGGGCGTTGATCTCTTGGATGCGCAGTTCGGCATCGAGGCTGAGCCAGCCCACCGGAGCCGCCTCGATCCAGGCCTGCAGCTGGGCGGGCTTGACCCGCTGCCGGCTGGGCAGGCTGCGGCGGCGCGGTTTGGCCCTGGGCCGGCCGTTGGGCTCCCGGCCCAGGACGTAGCCGAGGGCCAGGCCGATTAAAAGGGCCAGCAGGAGGGCCATGGGCCTGGGGATTCAGCCAAAGCGATAGCCGAAGCCTCGCACCGTGAGGATCAACTTGGGGGCGGAGGGATCGGCCTCGATTTTTTCGCGCAACCAGCGGATGTGCACATCCACGGTCTTGCTGTCGCCCATGAAGTCGATTCCCCAGATCCGCTCGAGCAACTTGTCCCGGCTCCAAACCCGTTTGGGGTTCTGCATGAAGAGCTCCAGGAGTCGGTATTCCTTGGGGGAGAGGTTGACCTCCTGGCCGGCCCGGGTCACCCGGCATTCTTCGGGGAACAGGCGCACGTCCCCGGCCAGAAGCATGCCGGCGCCGTCATCGGCGGCCTGGCCCGCTGCCGCTCCCTGCTGGCGGCTACGGCGCAGCAGGGAGCGGCAGCGGGCCACCAGCTCGCGCATGCCAAAGGGTTTCACCAAGTAATCGTCGGCGCCCACTTCGAGCCCCAGCACCCGGTCGGTTTCCGTGTCCCTGGCGCTCACCACCAGGATCGGGATCCCGTTCTGGCGTTGGCGCAGCTGGCGGCACAGCTCGAGACCGCCCAACCCCGGCAGCATCACATCGAGCACCAGCAGGTCGAACTTGGCATCGCCGTTCTCGTTGGAGCCTGGGTCGCTGCCGTTGAGCAGGGCCATGGCCTCGAGGCCATCGCCGCAGGCTTCCACCGCAAAACCCTCCTGGCCCAAGGCCTCGGCCACCGTCTCACGGATCGTTTCATCGTCTTCCACCAGCAGCAGTCGCGCCGGCGCAGGGGCCTGCAAGGGGCCGGTCTCGGCGCTAAGGGACATGGGGCCGGCGAAGAAGGCGCTTCACCCCATTCTGGCGGGACGCCGCCCGGCCGCTTTGGCTCGCTTGAGGGGTTCGTCCCAGAGGCCCGACTCAGGGGCTCGTGTCAGGGGCCAGAGCGCCGCCCCGTCCTGGGGGCCGGTAATCCCCTCCCAAGCGCCGGGGAAGCACCGGGAGGAAAGCTTAAAAAAGGTGGTACTTTTGCGAAACGAAAAGGTTTCGTAATTCACCGGCGCCATGCCCTCCCTGCCCGTTTTCAATTCCGATTCCGCCTCGATGGCGGCAGGCAGCGACCTGGTGCGGTCCTACCTGCGGGACATCGGTCGGGTGCCGCTGCTGAGCCATGAGCAGGAGATCACCCTGGGCCGGCAGGTGCAGGAGCTGATGGCGATCGAGGAGATCGAGCTGGAGCTGACGATGCGCGCCGGCGGCAGCAAGCCCAGCGAGGCTGAGCTGGCGGCGGCAGCTGGCTTAACTCCCGCGGTGTTGAAGTAACGGCTGGGCGGCGGCCGCCGCGCGAAGGAGCGGATGGTGGCCGCCAACTTGAGGCTGGTGGTGAGCGTGGCGAAGAAATACACCAAGCGCAATATGGAAC
>CAMAVE010000072.1 GCA_945861595.1 Synechococcus sp. UW140 | reverse complement strand
AGTCTCCGGGGGGATCGCCCTGGCGGGTGCGGCTGGCCGGGGGGGACAGCCTTGAGGCCGAAACCGTGGTGCTGGCGGCGGGGGCTGCCACGACCCAGCTTTGGCCGCCCTTGGGGCCGGAGCTGGCCACCAGCTGGGCCGGAGTGTTGGCCCTAAGCGCTCAAGATCTGGCTCCCAGCGACCTGCCGCCAGGGGCAACCGCCGGCATCGTCATGCCCCTGGTGGGCCAGCGCCTGGCCTTGGAGCAGCAAACCCCCAGCCTGGCGGAGCCCCGGGCGGTGGTCGATGCGGGACTGGCCCCCTGGGGAGCCGACTGGTTGCTGGGCCAGATCAGCCTGGTGAATCCCCTCGGTCAGTTCGATCCCGAGCCCGATCCAGCCTGGATGGAGGCGCGCTTGCGCTCCGGCCTGGCCCGGGTCTGGCCCCAGCTGGCCTGGCTACCGGCCCGTTATCACCAGATGCCGGTGAGTTTCACGGCCACCGGGGTGCCGCTCGTCGGTCCGGTGGCCCAGGCCCCGGGCCTGTGGGTCTGCGCCGGAGTGGGCGCCCCCTTTGCCGCCCTGCCGCCCCTGCTCGAGACCCTGGCCGACCAACTGGCGGCCGGGTCGGGGTCCTAGGGCGGGCTCGCGTTAGAGGACGCTGGGGTTGGCAGCCGGCCTGGCTTTGCCCCACCATGGGCAAATAATGACTATTCAGCTCACCTCGGACCTTGAGGTCCTGATGCGCATGGGCCTGGCCGTGCTCTGCGGCCTGGCCATGGGCCTCAATCGGTCCCATCCCGCCTCCGGTCCCCAGCCGAACCGCCTGCGGGTGCACGTGCTGGTGGGCTTGAGTGCCTGCCTGCTGGTGCTGGCGGCCGGGCCCGACCTGGATGCCCGCAGCCGGGCGATCCAGGGGGTGGCCACGGGGGTGGGTTTCCTGGGGGCGGGCGAAATCCTGGTGGATCAGGGCAGCAAGAAGGGACGCAGCCCCCAGGTCCATGGCCTCACCAGTGCGGCCTCGATCTGGTTCACCGCCTCCTTGGGGGTGACCGTGGCCGCCTCCACGCCGGTGCTGGCGGCGGTGGCCCTGATCCTGGCCATCATCACCCTCTCCCGCCACGAACCGGCCAGTTGGGAGCTCCACGGTGGCGACCCCACCGAACCCACGGACCTTCCAGCCCCCCGCCCAGATCCCAAAAACCATGGTTGAACCCAATCCAAGGGCAGCCAGTACTCCATCTGTTGGGCATGAGCTGACCCTCTGGGCGCTCAAGCCCTGGTGGTGCCAGCCCTGGTCGATCGTGTTGACCGGGATCGCCGCGATCGCTGGGAGTTGGTTTCTGCTGGGCCGGCTCTGGATCACCATCCCCTGCGCGGCCCTGGTGCTGCTCTGGTGGTGGTTGTTTCTGGTGCTGGTGCCGACGGCTTACCGGGCAGAGGCCCGGGCCGGGGGCCCGGCAGAGCGTCCTTAATCGCCACGGTTGGAAGCTCTTGCTAGGGAGCTCAGGGGGACGCTAAGGATCGGCCTGGCCCTTGCCAACCTGGCAAACCATTCAGAATAAAAAGCGGTAACGGCTGCTGTCGTTGTCGCTGCCAATGGTGGCTGGATCTGGCCATTTCACATCCCAATAACTGATGCCATTGCGGTAGGTGGGCACCCCAGGCAGCTGCTCGATTTGCAATGTTGTGCCGGCCATGGCCGTGATCAGGCCACCGATTTCCATCGGTCCCAGGTCGGTTTTAAGGTCCTGGCCCGCCAATCCCATCAGCTGGGGTAAGCGCAGGATGGTTTCAGGCCGGGTGAGTTTGGTGAAGAGGGCTTGCACCGCCAGTTTCTGCCGTTCCAGCCGGCCAATGTCGCCCTGTTCGTCGTGGCGGAAGCGCAGGAAGCCTTCCAGATCTTTGCCCTTAAGGGTTTGGAGGCCGGGTTGGAGATCAATGAACAGCTTTTGGCTGTAGTCGTTGTAGTACATGCGCTTGGGAACGGTCACCTCCAGGCCGCCGAGGGCATCACCCAGGCGGCGCACCAGGGTCAGGTCCACCAGAACGTGGTGGCTAACGGGCCGGCCCAGGTGGCTGGCCAGTTCCGCCTTAAGGGCCTTAGGCCCGCCCAGGCTGTATAGGGCATTGATCTTGAGCGGCCCATAGCTGGGTGAGTCGATATAGGTGTCCCTGGGGATTTGGGTGATCTTGGTCACGCCGTCCTTGATCCGCACCGTGGCGATCACATCGGTGTTGCTGCCCCTGTCGGTGCCCATCAACAGCAGGTCCTGGTCGCCAGCCCCGATCCAGGCTCTGAAGGGGTTAAGCAGCTCCTTGCCCTGCTTGAAGACATCGCCCTTGAGCAGCTCGCCCAGGGGCCCCGCCAGCACCAAACCGCCGGCCAGGCCAATGCCAATGGCCAGCAGCACGGGCAGGCGTTGGTCCCGGCGGCGAGCCTGGGGCGCGGAATGCTTCATGCGTCCTGAAAGCCTGCTGGGAACCTATGGCAATTCGCCGGACTACCGGTAGCTGTCGCCCGTAAGACAGGTCAGTTTGACGGTTGACCAGGTCGGCGCTGTCGCACCGGCTTACTGGCGGCTGGCGGCTAGGGCTTGGAGGCCCAGGCGAATGTGGGCCGCTAGGGCCCCGAGCGCCATCACCTGCTGGGGATGGCGATGCTGCTCCAAGGCGGTCCCCTGGCGGGCGAGCTGCTGCAGGAGCCGCTGGCCCAGTTGCCCATAGGCCCCTAGCAGCTGCTCCAGTTCGGCCAGCTCGTCGCCGCCGTTCTGGGGTTGCCCTGGCATGGAGTCACCCTGGCTGGGGCCCTCGATCGGGTTGGTGAAGGGGGAGTCTGGAGCGCTGCCAGAACCGCTGCCGGTGCGACCGGCCTCGATGGCGCACAGCCGCAGGGTCTCCAGCTGGCGGAAGCTGATGGCCTCCGGCACGGCTGCCCCCCCGGGGGATGGGTCTGCGGGGATCGGGGTTGTAGGGGTATCGCCCGCTTGGGGGCGTTGGTTGCGCTCGGGGCTGGAGCCGGGCTCAGGCCGGCCATGGGGGCCATCCATGGGCGTGGGTGGATCGGAACTGTTCCTTGAGCCTATGGAGATCGTTCCGCAGCTCCAAGGGGTGGGCTTGGGGGATTTCCCGGGCCGGATTGGTTCGGTTCGACCTTGGTGAAGGGATCCCCCCATCCCAATTCGGGCCCCGAGGCTTGGGGCCAGCCCCAGCCCCGGTAGCGCCTAAATCTCGAGGGCCTCTCCGGGGCGCAGGCCGGCCTGCACGCGCCAGAGGTTGGCATAGGCGCCGCCCGCTCCGATCAGCTGCTCGTGCTGGCCCGTTTCAACGATGCGGCCCTGCTCCATCACAACGATGCGATCGGCGTGGCGCACGGTGCTGAGGCGATGGGCGATCACCAGGGTGGTGCGCTGGGCGGTGATCTGGTCGAGGGAGCGCTGGATCGCCGCTTCGGTCTCGTTGTCCACCGCTGCGGTGGCCTCATCGAGGATCAACACCGGCGGATTTTTCAGAATCGCCCGGGCCAGGGCGATGCGCTGGCGCTGGCCTCCGGAGAGGCGCTGGCCCCGTTCGCCCACCACCGTGTCGTAGCCGTGGGGCAGGGCCTCGATGAAGGCGGCCGCTTCCGCCTGCTGGGCGGCCCGCTCGATCGCGGCGCGGCTGGCCGAGAAGCTGCCATAGGCAATGTTCTCAGCCACGGTGCCGTGGAATAAAAACACCTCCTGGCTCACCAGGCCAATCGCCCGGCGCAGGTCGTCGAGGCGGAGCTCCCGGATCGGGATGCCATCGAGCAGGATCTCGCCCGCCTGAATTCCATAGAGCCGCAGCAGCAGCTTCACGATCGTGCTTTTGCCTGAGCCCGTGGCCCCGACGATGCCCAGGGTGCTGCCGGCGGGGATGCGCAGATTGAGGCCCTGCAGCAGCGGTTCGCGGCCCTGGTAGGCAAAGGTCACCTGGCGGAACTCCAGCTCCCCCGCCACCTGGGCCAGGGGCAGGGGCCGATCGCCGCTGGGGATGGCGATCGGGGTTTCGAGCAGGTCCAGCACCCGCTGGGTCGAGGCCATGGCCCGCTGGTAGTCGTCCAGGGTGCGGCCCAAGGTGGTGAGCGGCCAGAGCAGGCGTTGGGTGATGAACACCAGGAAGCTGTAGGTGCCCACGGCGATGGTGCCCTGCCAGGCCTGGAGGCCGCCGATCACCAGGATCGCCAGGAAGGCAAACAGGATCGCGAAGCGGATCAGGGGGATAAAGGCGGCCGAGAGGCGGATGGCGCGGCGGTTGCTGGCCCGATAGGCCTGGCTGTCGCGGCCCAGCCGCTGCTTTTCCCAGGCTTCGGCGGCGTAGCTCTTGATCGTGAGCATGCCGCCCAGGTTGTTGGCCAGGCGGCTGTTGATGTCGCCGGCCCGTTCGCGCACCTCGCGGTAGCGGGGGCTGAGCCGTTTCTGGAAGGCCAGCGAACCCCAGAGAATCACCGGGATCGGCAAAAAAGCGACGCCCGCCACATGGGGTGAGAGCCAGGCCATGGCCCCACCCACCGCCAGCACCGTGGTGATCAGCTGCAGCAGGTCGTTGGCACCGCTGTTGAGGAAGCGCTCCAGCTGGTTGATGTCGTCATTGAGCACGGCCATCAGCCGGCCGGAACTGCCCGCCTCGAAATAGGCCATCTCCAGATGCTGGAGATGGTCGTAGGCCTCAATCCTCAGCTCGTGCTGCACGGTTTGGGCCAGGTTGCGCCAGAGCAGCTCGTAGAGGTATTCGAACAGGGATTCGGCGCTCCAGATCACAAACGAGAGCACCGCCAGTACCCCCAGCTGGCCCGGCACCGAACTGACGCCAAAGGCGGCCAGCCAGGAGTGCTGCTGTTGCACGACCACATCCACCGCCAGGCCGATTAACACCGGCGGCGCCAGGTCAAACAGCTTGTTGAGCACCGAGCAGGTCACAGCTAGCAGCACCTGGCGCCGGTGCGGAGCCAGGGCAGCGATCAACCGGGCCAGGGGCGGCCGCCCCGAATCAGGAGGCAGTTCTGGGCGTCCCTCGCCTGGGCCGAGGCCGTCGGCAGTTGGGGTGGTGGGATTGGGGACAACCATGGCAAGCAGGGGCCAGCGTTCGGCGGAATGGAACCGGCTAGCCCGTCAGGCGTGGCAGCCGGGAGGTGGCAATCGGTCGATCGATTCCCCGTGGGGGGGGGGCACCCCCACCGTTGGGTGACCGGGGGTTGCCGGGGCATCTCCAGCGACTCTGGCGCTCAGGCGCCCCAGGGAGTATTTCCGCTAACCAAAAAAAACCTGGTGACCTCCAAAGCAGAGGCACCAGGACAGGGGAATTGCGATTCAGCCAAAGCCACTAGGCCCTGGCTGGCTTTTGGACCGGTCCCGCAGAGCGGTCCCGCCTTGATTTCACCAGCGGTTGCCGCCGCCACCGCCGTAGCCGCCGCCGTCGTCACCACGACCGCCGCCGCCACCGCCGCCACCGCCATAGCCGCCACCGCCGCCACCACGGCCGGCGCCGCCACCACCGCCGTAGCCGCCGCGGCCACCGCCGCCGCCACCACCGCCGCCGTAGCCGCCACGGCCACCGCCGCCGCCGCCACCTTCCCGGGGGGTTGCTTTGTTGACGCGGATCATGCGACCCATCCACTCCACATCTTGGAGGTCGTCGATGGCTTTTTGCTCATCGGCGTCATTGCTCATCTCGACAAAAGCGAAGCCGCGCTTACGGCCGGTTTCCCGGTCGAGGGGCAAGCTGCATTGCTTGACCTCGCCGTATTGGCCGAAGAGGTCGAGCAGATCCTCCTGTTCGGCTTGGAACGAGAGGTTGCCTACGTAAATGGTCATTCCTTTAGCGGAACCTGGAACTGATTCGTGAATGCTGCGGTTCCGTTGGGAGCCAGAAAGCGTTGAATCAGCCCAACCCTACAGCCTCGCCTTGCCCCAAGCAGCGGGGCCCCAGGGTCTTGATGGCGTTCTGTAAAGCGGATCGAAAGGGAAGCGGAAGAAGGACCCCTGACCCCTTTCAATCGACCATTGTCAGGAAATCCTCACCCGTTACCGCTCCCCGCTGATGACGGCACCCGTTCCCTGGAGTCTCGCCTGGAGTGACAACGGCGACCTCGCCCCCCAGGACCAGCTTGACCTGCTCCAATGCCTGGTGGCCTGCGAGAGCGCCAGTGTGCAACACGGTTTGATCATGGCCGTGGAACAGCTGGCCGTGGAGCACTACAGCCTGCTGGCCTCCGTTGATGTCACCAGCCTGTGTTCTTGAACGTCGCCCCGGCGCCCTAGGGCGGGCCCAACTCAGCAGGCTCTAGCGCCTGCCCGCCTGATCCCCGGGATCGCTACTGCGGGGTTTTGCCCACACAACAAAAATCCCGGGATCAGCCTGCCCCCTGGGGGGCTGGGCTGAACTCGGGACGGGGACGCTTGGAGTCTCTTTTGGGAGGTTCAGGGCCGATCAGGGGTTGGCAGGCCCTGGGACGTTCCCAGTCCTGCCGGCTCCGGGTCAGTCTTGATGGCGGCTGATCTGGAGCTCCTTGTTCATCACGCGCAGGCGTTTGAGCGAGTTGAACACCTCATCGGGCATGCCCTTGGGCAGGTCGATGGTGCTGTGGCCATCAAAGATTTGGATTCGGCCGATGCTGCGTCCGCCCAGGCCCGCCTCATTGGCGATGGCGCCCACGATGTTGCCGGGCTTAACCCGATCCCTCCAGCCCACTTCGATGCGGAAGCGCTCCATGTTCTCTTCCGGCTGGCTGTCCTCGGAGCGGAAGCCGCCGCGGGCGGGGGCGCCGCCGGCCTGAGCGAGGCGACCGCGGGGTTCGCCGCCGCGGTCGCGGCGATCGCCGCCACGGTCGTAGCCGCGCTCACCCCGGTCGTTGCGGCCCATGGGCGCTTGTTGGCGCATCCAGTTTTCGTCGCCATGGACCAGCAGGGGGGCTTCACCCACGGCCAGGCGCAGTGCCGCCAGGGCGAGCTGGTCGGGAGTGGCCTCGTGTTCCTGGCTGACCCGCTGCAGGATTTCGGCCAGCAGGGCCAGTTCCTCACGGCGGCTGTCCTCGGCGGGATTGAGGGCACTGGTGAGTTTTTGGCGCAGCAGGTCGAGGCGGTGCTGGTTGATCGTGGCGTTGCTGGGCACCTCCATCGGTTCGATCGGCCGGCCCACGGCCCGCTCCAGTCCGCCCAGGAAGCGGCGCTCCCGCGGGGTGAGGAAGAGGATCGCGTCGCCGCTGCGACCGGCCCGGCCGGTGCGGCCGATCCGGTGGACGTAGGCCTCTGAGTCGAAGGGGATGTCGTAGTTCACCACCAGGGTGATGCGGTCCACATCCAGTCCCCGGGCGGCCACATCGGTGGCCACGAGCACGTTCACATGGCCGCTCTTGAGCCGATCAATCGTGCGTTCCCGTTGGCTTTGGGCCACGTCGCCGTTGAGCACGGCCACGTCGTAGCCCTTGGCTTCTAGGGATTCGGCCACCGCCACGGTGATCGCCTTGGTGCGGGCAAAAATGATCACCCCTTCCTTGGTTTCCGCCTCCAGCACCCGGCTGAGGGCTTCCAGTTTCTGGGGGGCATTCACCGTGATGTAGCGCTGGCGGATGCGGCTGGCATCGTCGCCCTTTTGGCGAATGGTGATCTCGGCGGGATCGTTCAGGTATTGGCGTGAGATGCGGCGGATCTCGGGCGGCATGGTGGCCGAGAACAGCACCACCTGGCGCTTTTCAGGCAGCTGGCTGAGCACCCATTCGACGTCATCGATGAAGCCCATGCGCAACATCTCATCGGCCTCATCGAGCACCAGGGTGCGCAGGCCGGAGAGATCCAGGGTGCCCTGGCGCATGTGGTCCATCACCCGGCCGGGGGTGCCAACCACCACTTGGACGCCGCGCTTGAGTCGGGCGATCTGGTCGCGGAAGTCGGCGCCGCCGTACACGGGCAACACCCGCAGGTGGGGCATCTTGGCGGCGAAGGTATTGAAGGCTTCGGCCACCTGGATCGCCAGTTCCCGGGTGGGGGCCAGCACCAGCACCTGGGGGGTGCGCTGGTTGGGGTCGATCGCGGTCAGCAGGGGCAGGGCGAAGGCGGCCGTTTTGCCCGTGCCCGTTTGGGCCTGACCGACCAGGTCGCGGCCGAGCAGCAGCTCAGGAATGGCAGCTTTCTGGATCGGCGAAGGCTGCTGATAGCCGATCGCCACCAGCGCCTGCAACAGTTCTGGTGCGAAGCCGAAGTGGGCAAAGCCGTTGGCCGGTTCAGCGTCGCTGTCGGCTAGCTCGGATGCTTCGCTGGCCAGGGTTTCGCTGGGGGCTGCCTTCTGGCCGCTGGCGGTTTGCGCTGCAGCGGGCATGGGGATGGCAGAGGGGATCGCAGCGGCTGGCTGCTCGCTGCTTGCGGCAGGGGCTGAGTCCTGGGCAACCGCAGGGGTTGCGGTTTCGATGCTGGGGGTAGCAGTAAGGCTGTCAGTCGCATCGATTAATGCGCTGTCCGTGGCAGGCACGGTTGTCTGAGCTGTGGCGCTGAGATCTACCGAGGAGCTGACGCTCTCGCAAGCAGGAGTCTTGGTCAAGTGATTTGGGCCTGGAAAATCCTTGTCTCGCAGGCCGGCAGATACCCGTTGAACGTTGATCCGATGCTGCTCAAACCTCTGGCCGTGGCCTAGGTGGCGATCAGCGCTGGGTCACAGCACGTTCAAAAAACTGCCTTGCCCTAAAGCAAAGGGTGAAATTAAAGTTTATCACCCCGCCCCCACCCCCTGGGTAACTCCTGCTAAGGCAGGCCTGTTCGCTGCTCCTTAGCTGGTCGGGCCCTGGGCGACCGGCCGGCCGTAGTCGTCACTGAGGCGCTCAATATCATCCTCGCTGAGCCAGGACCCCTGTTGCACCTCGACGATCAGGAGGTCCAAGGCGCCTGCCCTGGCCCGGTGGATGGCGCCTTGGGGGATGGCCAGGTGGGTGCCCACCTCAGCGGGGATGCTGCTTCCTTCGCATTCGAGCCAGCCTTCGCCGGACACCACCACCCAGTGCTCGCTGCGGTGCTGGTGCCGTTGCAGGCTGATGCGGTTTCCGGCGCGCACGAGCAGCCGTTTCACCTGATAGCCCTCGCCGGAGCCCAGGCTTTCGAACCAGCCCCAGGGCCGCTCGATCCGTTCGTTCGGGTGGAACCTTGGGCTGGGCTTGTGGTCTAACGCTGGGCTGGTCTCTGCCATGGAGCGGGACTACCAACCAGCAACGGCCTGAAGCGTATCAAGGTTGAGAGCTGGGCCCAAGGGATTCGGCTTGCATCACGGCCGGCTCAGATGCTGGCTTGAAGCCTCGATAAACAGGCACGGGCCGAGATCGAAATTTTCAATCAATGCCAATCAACCCATTGGAATCGACTGGACTAGATGGAGGCCTGGCCCATCATCTTGATCGATCCAAACCCAGGCTAAGTTTGGCCAATTGGGTGGCAAATTCAAGGCGATAGAGGGTGTCAGAACCAGCCGGGGCTAGGGGATCAAGGGGGGCCTTCCATTACCCTTGGGCACCTCGATGGCAGAACCAGGCTGGGCCCGGGCCGTCACGTTAGCGATGCGGGGGCGCAGTCCCAGGTGGAATGGCGAGCGGGAATGGGGGATGGCGAGCGGGAATGGTGAATGGCGAGCGGGAATGGTGAATGGCGTTTGGGGGAGATGATTGGAGCAGGGGGCCTGACGGGTTGTTGTGTTTGGCTGTTCTTTCTGCCTAGGCAGAATGGCCGTCAACCTAATCTTGGGTGGTCGTTAATATTCTGGTTATCGTGCATCATGGCTGCCGCAGATGCGGCCTATAGATTGCTCCTGGTGCCGCTGAACCAACGCTGGATGAGGCTGGTGATCCGGCCACTTGACATGTCTTTGCGTTGGCGAAGAACGGTCTGGCCGATCAATCTGCCAGCAGCCAGCTGGGCGCGGTGGTGGTGATCAGCCAGGCCCGCTGGCGGGCTCGGGTGAGACCCGTGTAGAGCAGGCGCGGATCCCAGTGGCGCGTCTGCGGTACCAGGAGAACCACCTCCTGGTACTGGCTGCCCTGGGATTTGTGGATCGTCAGGGCCAGGGCCGGTTCGGCCGCCCCCAGGCGGGCCGGGTAGAACAGGCGCGCCTGGGGGCTGGATGACCCAGGGGTAGCCCCTGTTGGGCCCGGAAAGGACCCGGCAAAAAGCACCAGCCGTTCGCCCGCCCGTTCCACCAGCACGCCAATGTCGCCGTTGGCGAGCCCCTCGTCGGCCAGGTTGCGCTGGCAGAGCACGGGCGTGCCCAGGGGCCAGTGCTGGATGGCTTTGCCGGCGGCTTCGCCCAGGAGCTGGCGCTGCACGGCCTCCACTCCCCAGGCCCCCTGGCGCACGGGGCTAAGCAGGACGCAGGCCTCGAGTTCGGCCAGCAGGGCCGCGATGGCCTCCGGGTCTGGCTCTCGGACCGG
>CAMAVE010000071.1 GCA_945861595.1 Synechococcus sp. UW140 | reverse complement strand
TGCTCAACACGGCCCGCTGCGGCTTCTTCAGCAGTGATCGCTCGATCCAGGAGTATGCCGAGCGGATCTGGAAGATCCAGCCGGTGCCGGTTAACTCCTGCAGCCTGGTGCAGGCCACCGAGGCCTGAGGGGCGCCCGGATCTCGATGCGGGCTCCTGGACCGGTTCCCGGAGTCCAGAAGCAATCCCCAGGCCTCCATGCGGTTGGTGTGATGGATGGGGCGGAGTTCCGGGTCCCAGCGCCCCAGCAACTGGGGGCATTGCTGGTAGCCGACAAACCCTCCGGCCTGCTTTGCCAGCCGGGGAGGGGCCCCCACCTGGCCGATTCGTTGCTGAGCCGGCTGCGGCAGCAATGGCCCACGGCCCAGCTGGTGCATCGGCTCGATCGCGACACCTCCGGCCTGGTGCTCTTGGCCCTCGAGCCCGCCCTGCACCGGGCCCTCAGCCAGCTGTTCGCCGAGCGGCTGGTGCGCAAGACCTACCGGGCCGATGTGCTCGGCGTGCCGGCCCAGCCCGCGGGAAGCATTCGCCTGCCCCTGGCCCGCCAGAGCCGCCAGCCCCCCCTCTATGGAACCGACCCAGCCGGTAAACACGCCCACACCGACTGGCAGCTGCTGGAGGCCTGTGCGCTGTGGAGCCGGCTGGAACTCCACCCCCACACGGGCCGCTCCCACCAGCTGCGGGCCCACCTGGCGGCGATCGGCCATCCGATCCTGGGGGACCCGCTCTACGGGGCTCAAGCCAGGCAGGAGCGAGCCCAAGCAAACCTGAATCCTGAATCACCTGCGGTGAGGCCAGGTGTAGCTGACACTAGGGAGGCCAGTCGGGGCCCACAGGCAACACGCCTGCGGCTCCATGCCACGGCCCTGGCCTTTCGCCATCCGCTCAGCGGTGACGCCCTGCAGTTCCATTCCGCCTGTCCGTTTTGAGCCATCCCCCCTCCGTAGGCCTGCTCGGCTTCCTGGCCGCCAGCCTCACCACCGTGAGCTTTTTCCCCCAGGCGATCAAAACCGTGCGCAGCGGCGATACCCGCGGCATATCTTTGCCCATGTACGCCCTCTTCACCCTGGGGATTAGCTGCTGGGCGCTCTATGGCCTGGTGACCCGCGATGGCCCCTTGATCGTGGCCAACGCCATCACCCTGGTGCCGGCGGGGCTGATCCTGGAGCGCAAACTACGGGCCGTGCTGGCGGGGCGGGGGCGGCGGACCTGAGTGCGGGGAAAGCATTTCCCCCTAGCTAGGGCCTGGATTGCGACTTCCGATCTGCAGCGTCCACACCGCAAAACCGGCTTTGGCATCCCAGGACACCGAACGCCCGGTTCACGGTCCGTTACGATCTCTTCAAGTTTCTTCACCCATCCCCATGGCTGACTCCACTTCCCGTTTCGGTTTCGTTGCCTTCGCTGAAACCTGGAATGGTCGCCTGGCCATGCTCGGCTTTGTGATCGGCCTCGGCACCGAGCTGCTCACCGGCCAGGGCATCCTCACCCAGATCGGCCTGGGCTGATCGCCCTGGGGCCCGGCTGCTAAAGCACCAGGCCCCATCCCATTTCATCAATCAATTAAAACCCCATCTGGCTCGCGCCGGGTGGGGTTTTTGCTTGGTCGCCAACGGGGGGCAACGGCGGGGTTCAACAGGTCAAGGCCCGGCTCGCGCCAGGCCCCTAGCAGCGATCAGCCCCTGGCCAGGCGGTTGCGGGGGGGGTGGCCATCGCCCTGGTGCAGGGACCGAATCCAGGCCCTCGCCTTGAGGCCCAGGGCCGTCGCCAGGGCTGCCAGCAGCAGGCAAAGGGCCGCCGCTACTGAGGCCCCCAGCCAAGCGGCAACCCCCAGGGCCCCCAGCACGGCCAGGCCACAGGCCTGCTGTAGCCAGCGCAGACGCGTGAGGGCACCGCGGCAACTTCGGCAATGGCGGGTGTGGCTGTCGTAGCGATCGAGCAGGGGGCGCCGCTCCAGGCGTTCCGGCAAACGCTGGCTCGGGAAGGGCGTTCCGGCATAGCGTTTGAGCCAGTCATGCAGGGCCTTCACGTAGAGATCGGCGCCCGTGGCCAGAAAGCAGCTGCGGGTAAGGGCGGCGCTGCCGCCGCGACTTTCGAGCACCCGTTCCTGCCAATGCAGAAAGACCTGGTCGTCCTCCAGCACGGTGTGGTTGGCCAGGTGTTGCAGCCACTGGGGCCTCAGCTTCAACAGGCGGCCCGGCAGGGGCGACTCGAACTGGAAGGGGAAGCGGGCGAACAGGCGGCATTCGCCCCGGCGCATCGGCGTGGCGTACACCACTGTGAGGATGCGGGCGAAGCCCTTGGCCGTGAGGTCGTGCCACATCAGGCAGGGCGCCTGGAACACCGTCTGCTGGGCGCCGAGTTTGCCCCGCCTGGGCCCCTCCGCCCACAGGCCCGTGAAGCCCTCGGGCCCGAAGCTGGTGAGCTCCAGCCGCACCGGCCCGGCCGTTTCGCGGCGGCCCACGCTGGCGTGATGGGTGAAGGGCACGTGGCTGGGGTCGAGCACGTTCTCGAGCACGGTCAAGGCGTCCATGGGCAGGTCCCGGAAGGTGTCCTGCACGGTCCAGCGGCCCGGTTTTTCGGCTTCGCTGGTCTCCCCAGCCAGCACCGGCACCAGGGGCAAGGGCTGGCGGGCCGCCTGGTCGGCCTCGCCGGCGAACACAAACAGCAGCCCCTGGGCCTCGGCAGTGGCGTAGCGGAGGCAGGAGCTGCGCCTGGGGCTAGGGGCCACGCCCGGCTCCGCCTGGGGAATGGCGGTGCACTGGCCGGCGCCGTTGAAACTCCAGCCGTGATAGGGGCATTCCAGCTCACCGGCGCCGTTGAGGCGTCCTTCCGAGAGGGGCACCAGCCGGTGCGGGCACACATCGGCAAAGGCGCGCCAACGGCTCTCCTGTCGGTCGAACCAGAGCACCAGGTCCTGCTCCAGCAGGGTGAAGGCGGTGGGCTTGGCCGGATCCAGGTCCTGGAGGTAGGCCACCGGATACCAGCGCTGGAACCAGGCCTGGGCGCCCTGTTGCTGCCGGTCCACGGTGATCGCGGCGGAGGAACCTTGATCGTGTCAGGCGGCGGCGCTGGCCGCGAGATCGGCGCCGATCCGCAGGAAGCCAGAGCTGGCATGACAAACCCTGGCCCAGGCATGGGGGTTGGCACCGCCATGGGTTAGGGCCCCAGGTGCCGGCCAGCCCAGCAGGCTCGGGCCCTAGGCGCTGTAGCCCCGGCGCGGGGCAATCGGATAGGGGATACGGCGGTGGCGCATGCGGCGCCACACCTGCACAAACGAGCGCACCACCAGTTCCAGTTCCGCCAGGCCCAGGCCGCTTTCGGCCAGCTGACCATCGCGCCAGCGGGCATCGATCAGGCGCCGCACCATCGCGCGGGCTTCGGTTTCGCTGGTGTTGGGCGGCAGGGAGCGCAGGGCCGCCTCGCAGCCATCGGCCAACATCAAAACGGCCGTTTCGCGGCTGCGGGGGTTGGGGCCCCGGTAGCGGAACCGCTCCTCGGGGATCTCGGGGTTGCGTTCGCGGGCCTGGTGCAGGAAATAGCCCATCTTCAAGGTGCCCTGGTGTTCTGGGATGAAGTCGGCCAGGGGGCGGGGCAGGCGGTAGCGGCGGGCCAACCTCAGGCCCTCATCCACATGGGCCTGCAGGATCGCGGCGCTGGCCTCGGGATCATCGAGCTCGTCGTGGGGATTGGCGCCATCGCCCTGGTTCTCGATGAACCACTGGGGCCCGTGCAGCTTGCCGACATCGTGATACAGGGCTCCCGTGCGGATCAGGTCCACATCCGCCTGAATCGCCCGGGCCCCCTCCTCGGCCAGGCCGCAGATCATCAGGGTGTGCTCAAAGGTGCCGGGAGCTTCACAGGAGAGGCGACGGAGCAGGGGCCGCTCCAGGTCGGCTAGCTCCAAAAGCCGGGCCCGGGTGAGCAGGTCGAAGGCGCTCTCCACCAGCGGACTGAGCAGGAGTCCCACCATCAGCAGCCCCATCACCAGCAGGGCTTCCCCGGCCAGGTCGGCGGGCAGGGGCAGCTGGGCCTCCGTGCCCAGCAGGGAGCTCAGCTGCAGCAGGAGCCATTGCAGCACCAGGGCCCCCAGGGGCAGCATCAAGGCCAGTTGCAGCAGCTGGGCTCGGCTGCGCTGGCGGCCTGCCAGCACCGCGGCGGCGGCGGCCACGGCGGCGGCCACCATCACCCGGCCATCCAGCACGCCATTGAGGGGCATGGGCCAGAGCAGGGCGGCCCCGGCCAGCCAGGCCAGCCCGGAGGCCGTGCCCAAGCCCTGGGCCAGCAGCAAGGTGGGGGGCACCAGCAGGGCCAACGGACTCACGGCCAGCCCCAGCCAGAGCTTGAAGCCCTGCACCACCGCCAGGACCGCCAGGGCCAACAGGGCCTGGCGCGGTTCGAGGGTGGCGCGCCAGCGGCGGCTGAGCAGCACGATTACGGCGCAGGCCGCCAGGGCTTCGCTGAAATGGGCCAGCCAGGCCAGGGGCAACGGCCGGCGGTTGACCAGCCCGAAGTAATCGAGCACGTCATAGGACTGGGGGCTGATCAGCTGGCCCTGGCGCACGATCAGCTCGCCGCGGCCGACGCTGATCGTCGGCAAGCCCTGCTGGGTCAGCAAATCCTCGATCAGGCGCTTACTCAAGGTGGGATCAAGGCGCAGGTTGTTGCGCCCAAGCAAGGACTCGGCCACCAGGCGAGCACCGAGCTGGCGCCCGGGGGGCGGCAGGCTCTCGAGTTGCATCGCGGCCGCCTCCTCCAGCTGGCTGCGGGCCACGCTGGCCACCAGGCCCTGGCGCAGCATGCGCCGTTGGGCGGAGCGCAGCTGCTGCTGCCACTGGTTCAGGTCAGCGGCGGGCAAGCTGGCCAACCACTGCCGTTCGGGCGGAGTCAGGCTCACGGCCCCCACCCCCGCCTGGGGGGTGTGGGCTAGGCGTCCCACCTCCTTGAGCTGGGCCTCGAGCTGTTGCTCGAGCTCGTGATCCACCCTGGGGTCCGCCACCTGCACATGGGTCCGGGAGCCCAGCAGGGAGCGGCGCTGTTCCAGGGCGCTGGTATCCACCACCGTGGCCTCCTTGGGCGCCCGCACGGTGAAGGGGGACGGAATGCCGGGCCGCAAACTCGGCTCCGCCAGGGAGGGCCAACTGGAGAGCAAGGCCACCAGGGCCGCCATCACCAGAATCGCCACGCCATCGCCCCAACGCCAGGGCGCTAGGGCCTGGCGAGGGGTCTCCAGCCGCAGCAGCCGGTGCCAGAGCTGACGCCAAAGGCGGAGGAACGAGCCCGGGCGGACCACCGAATAGGGACTGGGGTTTTCCACGCTACTTCTGCAAACTGTGGTCAGTTGCCCTGCCTTTTGCCCATGGCCACCCGTCTCGATGGCCGCCAGCTGGCGAACGAACTGGAGCAGCGGCTGCAAGGGGTGATCGCCGCTCACCTGGCCCTGGCGGGACGCCCCCCTGGACTCGCGGTGCTGCGGGTGGGCGATGACCCCGCCAGCGGCGTGTATGTGGCCCATAAGGAGAAGGCCTGCAGCCGCATCGGCATCACCAACCACGGCGCCCACCTGGCCAGCAACACCCCCCAGGCCGAGGTGTTGGCCCAGATCGAGCGGCTCAATGCCGATCCGGCCGTCGACGGCATCCTGGTGCAGTTGCCCTTGCCCGCCGGCCTGGACGAGGGCCCTTTGCTGGCGGCGATCGACCCCGCCAAGGACGCCGATGGCCTGCACACCCTCAACCTGGGCCACCTGCTCAAGGGCGAACCCGGTCCGCGCAGCTGCACCCCCGCCGGCGTAATGGCCCTGCTGGCCCGCCATGGCGTGGAGCTGGCCGGCAAGCGGGCCGTGGTGGTGGGCCGCAGCATCCTGGTGGGCCAGCCCATGGCCCTGATGCTGCAGGCCGCCAACGCCACCGTCACCGTGGCCCACTCCCGCACCCGGGACCTGGCGTCGATCACCCGCCAGGCCGATGTGCTGGTGGTGGCGGCCGGCAAACCACTGATGCTGGGCGCCGAGCACGTCAAGCCCGGGGCCGTGGTGGTGGATGTGGGCATCCACCGCACCGAATCCGGGCTCTGCGGCGATGTGCGCTTTGCCGAGGTAGAGCCGATCGCCAGGGCCATCAGCCCCGTGCCCGGCGGCGTGGGACCCATGACCGTGACCCTGCTGCTGGTGAACACGGTGGCCAGCTGGTGGACCCGCACTGGCGGAGCGTCCACCGCCAACCCCTTAAGGGATCTGCTCCCCTGACGGCCTGTTCCGGTAACGACTGGCTCCAGTCGGGCCAGCGGGGGGGCACCGCCTGAGAGACTCCAGCGGAGCCCACACCCTTTCATGACCGCGGCGGTGAGCACGACCTTCGATTTCGCCGCCTACCTGGAGGCCGCCCGGCTTCAGGTGGAAACGGCCCTGGATGGCTCCCTCGGCCCCGAGCGGCCCGAATCCCTGCGCGAGGCGATGCGCTATTCGCTGCTGGCGGGCGGCAAACGGCTGCGGCCGATCCTTTGCCTGGCCGCCTGCGAGCTGGCGGGCGGCGACAGCAACCTGGCCCTGCCCACGGCCGTGGCCCTGGAGATGGTCCACACCATGTCGTTGATCCACGACGACCTGCCGGCCATGGACAACGACGACCTGCGCCGGGGCCGGCCCACCAACCACAAGGTGTTTGGCGAGGCCAACGCAATCCTGGCCGGCGATGCCCTGCTGACGCGGGCCTTTGAAATGGTGGCCCTGCGCAGTCCGGGGGTGCCGGCCGAGCGGCTGCTCCAGGTGGTGGGCGAACTGAGCCTGGCCTCGGGAGCCCCCGGGCTGGTGGGCGGCCAGGTGGTGGACCTGGAATGCGAAGGAAAAGACGTGGACCTCGAGACGCTCGAATACATCCACCTGCACAAAACCGGCGCCTTGCTGCGCGCCTGCGTGCTCAGCGGCGCCCTGGTTGCCGGCGCCTCCGAGCAGCTGTTGGCGGCCCTGGGCACCTACGCCCGCGGCATCGGCCTGGCCTTCCAGATCATCGACGACATCCTCGATGTGACGGCCAGCAGCGAAGTGCTCGGCAAAACCGCCGGCAAGGACCTCACCGCCGACAAAACCACCTACCCCAAATTGCTGGGTCTTGAGGAATCCCGGCGCCGGGCCGAGGCCCTGGTGGCCGAAGCCAAAACGGCCCTCGCCCCCTGGAGCGCCCAGGCCGCCCCGCTGCTGGCCCTAGCCGACTACATCACCAGTAGGGACCGATGATCGCTTCGATCGACCCGGCTGGCTTGGGCGCTGATCCGGATTTTTTGCAGGCCTTCTTCAGCAATGGCGTGCTGGCCTGGGGGCTGGCGGCCTGTGGCCTGGCCCAGGTCTCCAAGCTGGTGATCGAGCTGGTGGTGCACCGGCGCTGGCGACCGGCGGTGCTGGTGGAAACCGGCGGCATGCCCTCGAGCCATTCGGCCCTGCTCACCGGCACCACGGCTGGCATCGGCTGGCAGCTGGGCTTTGACAACCCCCTGTTTGCCCTGGCGGCCACCATGTGTTTTGTGGTGCTTTACGACGCCTCGGGGGTGCGGCGGGCGGCCGGCATCACCGCAGCGCGGGTGAATGGCCTGCCCGATGGCCTCTGGGACGCCAAGGGCGAAGGCCCAGCCGTGCTCAAGCCGCTCAAGGAAAACCTCGGCCACACCCGCCTGGAGGTGTTCGTGGGCAGCGTGATCGGTCCGGCCGTGGCCCTGCCCGGCCTGGTGCTGGTGGGATCGCCCCTGGAGCTAGCCCACCATTTCGGCCTGCTCTTGGGCCAGCTGCCGATCGGGTGACCCTCCCCTCCCCAGGCTCGAAGGAGGCAGCGCTCACCACGGGGCAACAGCAGGCGCTGGCCGCCTTTGCCACCTGGCTGGTGGCCCCCAGTGATGGCACGCCCTTTGTGTTGAGTGGCTTTGCCGGCACCGGCAAAACCTTTCTCTCGATGCACCTGCTCGCCCAGGTGGAAGCCACCGGCCTCTGCTGGACAGTGGTGGCCCCCACCCACAAGGCCGTGGGCGTGCTGCGCCAGCAGCTGGCCCTGCACGGCCTCCAGCCCACCTGGTTTCCGGCCACGATCCACCGGCTACTGCGGCTCAAACTGCGGCGCGAGCGCGATTTGGAGCGTTGCGAGGAAACGGAGCAAACCGCCATGGCCCTCGAGCACCTGGGCCTGGTGCTGATCGATGAGGCCTCCATGGTGGACAGCAGCCTGCTGGAGATCAGCCTGCGCTGCGCCCACCCCTTCCGCACCCGGCTGGTGTTCGTGGGTGATCCGGCCCAGCTGCCGCCGGTGGGGGAGCCGGTCAGCCCCGTGTTTGCGATGGGCCGGGCCGAACGGTCGTTTCTCTCCGAGGTGGTGCGCCACCAGGGCCCGGTGTTGCGCCTGGCTACCGGCCTGCGCGAGGGGGCCTTACCCTGCCGCCAACCACCGGTGCTATCACCGGTGCGCAGCAGCCTGGGCCTGGTGGCCGTGGCAGCCCGGCCGGACTGGCTGGCGGCGGCCCAGGCGGCCCTGCGCCGGGCGGCCGAACTGGACAACCCCGACCACGCCCGCATCCTCTGCTACACCAACCGCGCCCTTGAGCAACTGGTGCCCCTGGCCCGCCGCGCCATCCATGGCGAGATGGCGGACCAGTTGCCGGTGTTACCCGGCGAGGTGCTGATCAGCCGTTCAGCCGTGATGGCACCGGCCTGCCGCCAGGGGGAGGAGGGGGCCGAGGAGCCGGATATGCTGCTGGGCTCGAACCGGGAGCTGGTGGTGCGCGATGTAACGCCGGAACGCTGCGACCTGGCCGACTTCGGCGTCGGCAGCGGCGATGGCGTCAGCGCCACCGTGATCGACACCCTCACCGCCGAGGTAGAAGCGGGCGAAACCCGGCTCAGCCTGCGCCTGTTGCCACCGGTGGGAAGCGCCGCCCGCCAGCAGCTCGATGGCGTGTTGGCCCGGCTGCGCCAGCAGGCCCGCGACGCCGGTAAAAAAGACGGCCGGGGCCTGTGGCGGCGCTTTTTCCTGGTGCGCGATGCCTTCGCCTCCTTGGGTCCGGCGGCGGTGTTGACGGTGCACCGCAGCCAGGGCAGCACCTTTGGCGAAGTGTTCGTGGCCGGGGATGTGTTTTGGCCCAGCGACGAGCAGCTACGGCGCCAACTGGTGTATGTGGCCGTGAGCCGGGCCAGCCAGGCGGTGTGGCTGGTGGGCGCCCAGGCCAGCACCAGCGCCTCAGGGCAGGCGGAAGCCCAGCGCTGGCAGGAGTGGCTGGCGGCGGGAGCCTGAACGCCTCCGACCCAATCAACCAGCGCCCAGGCCGCTGAACGACACCCTCCGCTCGGGACGAATGGGGGAGGGCCGTTGAGTCCTCAAGCCCGCTTGTCTCGCCACCACCTCGGTCCCCTGGGGTGGCGCCATGCCCTCAAACAGCCTGGAGATGCTGGAGCTGGGCTTCCAACCGCTGCCGCAGCCGGTTCTGCACCAGGGAACAGAGCTCGTTCACCAGGTCATTGTCGGCGCTGTAGATCATGCGCACGCCCTCACGCACGCAGCTCACCAGGCCGGCCCGCTGTAACTGGCCCAGCTGGCGACTGACGTGGGACTGGCTGAACCCCGTGGCCTCGATCAAGGAGGCCACGTCAAGGGGCCCCTGGGCTAACAGGCAAAGCAGGTGCAGCCGGGCGGGCTCACTGAGCAAGCGGAAGAACTGGCCGTACTCCTCCAACAACTGGGGGCTGGGCATGGAGCCAGGGGCAGCCATGGAGAGATGGTTATGACGGTCAAGCCATTATGCAATGAGCCGCCTGCCAGGCCCAACCCGACAGGCCCGAGCTGCCGTGGCGAGCCGAACAGCGACCTGACCCGCAGACCTGAACTGGCGACCTGACGCTGAAACGCCCCAGCCCATCCAGCAGCAGGGGCCTTGCTTGATCGCTTTTATGCGTGTACGCTCATAGCAGCCACAAAGGCATTTCCCATGGCTGTCGCCTCCTCCACCCCGGCCCCTTCCGCCCCGACCCCGCTGGCCATGCCCCTGCTCAGGGCCGCCGCCGGCGGAGCCGCCCTGCTGCTGCGCCAGCTCTTTGATGCCGACACCGGCACCTTCACCTACCTGCTGGCCGATGGGGGCACGGGCGAGGGGGTGCTGATCGATCCCGTGTTCGAGCAGCACAACCGCGACCTGGCCCTGATCCGGGAACTGGGCATTGAGCTAGTGGCCAGCCTCGACACCCATGCCCACGCCGACCATGTGACCGGTAGCTGGTTGATGCACCAGGCCACGGGCTGCGCCATTGGCCTGGCTGCTGCCGCCCGGGCTAAAAACGTGACCCGCCCCCTAGCCGGTGGCGATCGGATCCGCTTCGGCAGCCGGGAGCTGGAGGTGCGCTCCACCCCCGGTCACACCGATGGCTGCCTCACCTTTGTGCTCGACGACCACTCGGCAGCTTTCACCGGCGACGCCCTGCTGGTGCGGGGCTGCGGCCGCTGTGACTTCCAGCAGGGCAATGCCCACGCCCTCTATCGCTCGATCACCGAGCAGATCCTCTCCCTGCCAGGCAGCTGCCTGCTCTACCCCGGCCACGACTATGGGGGCCGCACGGTGAGCTCGGTGGCCGAGGAGAAGGCCTTCAATGCCCGCCTCGGCGGTGGCGCCAATGAGCGCGACTTCGTGATCTTTATGGAGTCGCTGAAACTGCCCCACCCCGGCCGCCTCGCCGAGGCCCTGCCCGCCAACCTGCGCTCCGGCAAGCCCCG
>CAMAVE010000070.1 GCA_945861595.1 Synechococcus sp. UW140 | reverse complement strand
AGCCACCAGGGCCGTGAGCAGGCTGAGGTTCTGGCGCAGCTGCTCCAGCCCCCCTTGATCCACCGCCTGGCCCAGGCCCGCCAACAACGACCCGGGCACCGCCCCCACCAGGGTCCTCAGGGGCGCGGGCGTTGCCACGGGCAGGAGGGCGGCCCTGAGGTCGGCATCCTCGACGGCGGCTTGCAGCAGGGCCAGGCGCACGCCGCCGGCCAGGGCCGTATCGGCCCAGTCTTCGAGCAGCAACACCCGGGCCCGCTCGGCCGGATCAACGGGCAGCAGGGCCGGCTCAGCCACCTGGTCCTCCAAATAGAGGGCAATGGCGCTGGAATCGGTGATCACCTCGGCCCCATCCACCAGCACGGGCACCTGGCGCTGGCCCGAGAGCCGCAGCAGCTGCAGCTGGCCCAGGCCGGGGGTCACCTCCACCACGCTGTAGGCCAGGCCCTTGGCGGCCAGGATCAATCGCACCTTCTCGCAGAAGGCGGAGTGTCGGAATTGATGAAGTTCCAGCATTGCCACACCTGAACCATTGGGCGGCAGAGTAACGCTGCATTTGGACCGCTGCCGCCGCCTGCGCCATGAGGGAGTTCTTCGTCAATGTGACGCGCTACCCGCGCTACCTGGTGGCCTTTGGCCTGGGGCTGCTCAATTCCGTCGTCGAGCCCCTAGCCGATCGGCGCAGCAACCCGGTCACGGCCGTGGCCCTGATCGGTGCCCTGGTGAGTGGTGGCATCAGCCTGACCCTGACCCTGCGTGCCATGGTGACCACAGCACCGGTGACATAGGCATGGCCCAGGGGCGCAGGGTGGAACGGGTGGCCGCCTCGATTCGCCGCGAGGTGAGCGAGCTGCTGGTCACGGGCATCAAGGACGACCGGGTCAACCTGGCGATGGTGAGCGTCACCAACGTCGATGTGGCCGGCGATCTGCAGCACTGCAAGGTGCACGTGAGCATCTTCGGCACCGAGGAGGACCGTCAACAGGCCCTCGAGGGCCTGCGCTCGGCCTCCAGTTACGTGAAAGGCGAACTCAGCCGGCGCCTGAACATGCGCCGCACGCCGGAAGTGATCTTCCTGCTTGATCGCGGCATCGAAAAGGGCACCACGGTGCTGGGCCTGATCAACAAGCTCGGGGCCGAACGGCTGGAGAAGGGCGAAGTGCCTCCCGGTAGCGATGGGGAGCCCGATGGCCAACCTGCGCTGGATCCCGACGCGGATCCCGACGCTGCCGGCGGGGCTGCTGGGCGGGGCCCTGCCCCCGCAGGACCTGTCGACGACGATGACGACTGAGACGGCCCCTGGCCCTGGGCCAGCCGCTGGCCCCGAACTCGGCCCAGCAGCCAGCCCCATCGCCGCCGGATCCGACTGGCGCGGCCTCAGCCTGCGCCAGCAGGTGGCGCGCTTGCTGGTGGTGCGCGCCAGCGGCCACGCCAGCGACGGCCAGCGGCGCTATCCCCGCTGGGAGCTGACGAACGCCGACCTCAGACGGCTGCTCCAAAGCGGTGTTGGCGGCGTGATCCTGCTGGGGGGCAGCGCCCAGGAGCTGGCCCTGCGCTGCCGCCAGCTACGGGCCTGGGCCGGCCAGCCCCTGCTGCTCTGCGCCGACGTGGAGGAGGGGGTGGGCCAGCGCTTCGAGGGGGCCAGCTGGCTGGTGCCGCCCCTGGCGATCGGCCGCCTCCAAGCTTCCGGGCCGGCGCAACGCGAAGCCGCCCCAGCCGCCCCTCCACCCGGTCCGCGGGCTGCAGCCGAAGCCCCTGCAGCCCCCTCCCCTAACCCGGAAGCCCTGGCCGAACGCTATGGCCGCTGCACCGGCCGCCAGGCGCGGCTGCTGGGCCTGAACTGGGTGCTGGGGCCGGTCTGTGATGTCAATAACAACCCGGCCAACCCGGTGATCAACGTGCGCGCCTGGGGCGAGGACCCGGCCACGGTCTCCCGCCTAGCCGCGGCCTTCCTGCGCGGCGCCCAGGCCGAAGGGGTGCTCTGCTGCGCCAAACACTTCCCCGGCCATGGCGACACCAGCAGCGACTCCCACCTGGAGCTGCCGCTTCTGCGCCACAGCCGCGAGCGGCTGGAGGCGGTGGAGCTGCCCCCCTTCCGCGCAGCCATCGCCGCCGGGGTGGCCAGCGTGATGACGGCCCACCTGCTGATGGACGCCCTCGACGCTGACCGGCCCGCCACCCTGGCGCCGGCCGTGCTCGATGGCCTGCTGCGCCGGGACCTGGGCTTCGCGGGGCTGGTCGTCACCGATGCCCTGGTGATGGAGGCAATCACCGCCCACCACGGCCCCGGCGAAGCGGCCCTGCTCGCCTTCAGGGCCGGCGCCGACCTGATCTTGATGCCCGCCGATGCCGACGCCGCCATCGACGCCCTAGTGGCGGCGATCGACTCGGGCGCCATCCCGCGCCAGCGCCTGGAGGCCAGCCTGCTGCGGCGCGAACGGGCCCTGGCCGCCGTGGCGCCAGCCGCCGGCCAACCTGGTGCCAGCGCCGAGATCGATCCGGCCTGGGGCGGCCTCAGCGGCGACCCCAACGGCGCGGTGGTGTCCCCCGCCGAAGCGGCCCTGGCCCGCGAGCTGGTCGAGCTGAGCCTGGAGACCCGCGGTCCCGCCAGGGGGCCAACCCCATCTGGCCTACCAGCCCCCCTACCCGCTGGCCCCGGCCTCAATCTGATCCGCCTCGACAACAGCCTGGGCTGCCCCTTCCTGCCGGCCATGGCGCCAGCCCTGGTGCGGCCGGCGGGGGCGGGCTACCAAAGCTGCCTGATCGACAGCCGCAGCCCTAGCCCCTGGAGCGGCGATCCCCAAGCGCCCCTGGCCCTGGAGCGCCTGCCAGGGGGACCGGTGTTGCTGCAGCTGTTCGTGCGCGGCAACCCCTTCCGCGGCAGCGCCGGTGGCGAGGAGCCCTGGCCTGCCGTGGTGACCCAGCTGCTGGCCACGGGCCGCTTGGCCGCCCTGGCCGTCTACGGCAGCCCCTACCTCTGGGAGAGCCTGCGGCCGCTGCTGCCCGGCTCGCTGCCGGCGGCCTATAGCCCCGGCCAGATGCCCCTAGCCCAGGCCCTGCTGCTCGATCGTCTCGGCCTGGCTGCCGCGGCCCTGGAGGGTGGCTTCACCGACTGAGGTCCGTCCCTTTCCCGTCGATCGTGGCTTGATTGATCCAACCAGGGGGCTTGGCTGCATCCCAGGGTGGATCGCAGCTTGGTGCTCCGGCGCGGGGTCGGCGTCCTGGCCCAGCGGCCACTCCTGGCTGGACGAACGGCCCTAGCCTCAGCGAGCCGCCCCTGGCCCCGGGCCCGATGCTCAGCCTTTCGATGATCGTGCGCGATGAGGCCGAACGGCTGGAGCGCTGCCTGGCTTCGGTCCAAGGCTTTGTCGATGAAATGGTGCTGGTGGACACCGGCTCCCAGGACGGCACCGTGGCCCTGGCCCGGGGCCTCGGGGCCACGGTGCATGAGATTCCCTGGCCCGGCGATTTCGCCCCGGCCCGCAACACGGCGATGCAGTGGCTGACGGGCGACTGGGTGCTGGTGCTCGATGGCGATGAACAGCTGCGAGCCGAAGCGATGGCGCCCCTGCGGGCCCTGATGGCCCAACCGGATGTGCTGCTGATCAACCTGCTGCGCCTGGAACTGGGCGCCCGCCAATCCCCCTATTCCAGCGTCAGCCGCCTGTTTCGCCGCCATCCGGCGATCCGCTGGAGCCGGCCCTACCACTCCAGCGTTGATGAGAGCGTGGCGGAGCTGCAGCGCCAAGAGCCCCACTGGCGGGTGGCTGATTGCGGCGTGCCAGCCCTGCTCCACGACGGCTACCGCCCCGAGCTCCTGGCCCAGGGGAGCAAGGCCCAGCGGCTGCGCCAGGCCATGGAGCAGGAGCTGGCGCAGCGGCCCAACGACGCCTACGCCTGCGCCAAGCTCGGCAGCCTGGAGGTGAGCGAAGGGCACCTGGCCGAGGGGATTGCCCTGCTGCGGCGCGGTCTGGAGCACTGCCCGGCCAACGACCATCCCGAACGCTACGAACTGCTGCTGCACCTGGGCATCGCCACTGCCGAGGCCGACCCCGGCGGCGCCACCGCCCTCTATCGCCAGGCCCTGGCCCTGCCCCTGCCCCAACGGCTCAGCCTGGGGGCCCGCCTCAACCTGGCCGCCCTGCTGCTGGACCAAGGCGAGCTGCCGGAAGCCCAGGCCCTCTGCCGCACCGCCACGGTGGTGGCCCCGGAGGTGGGCCTGGGCTGGTACAACCTGGGGCTAGTGAGCCGCCGCAGCGGCGACCTGCTGGCTGCCCTGGAGGCCTATGGCCAGGCCCGGCGCCTCAATCCAGACCATGCCGAAACCCACCAGAACCTGGCGGTGGCCCAGCTGCTGGCCGGCGACATCGCCGCGGCGCGGACCAGCTTTCGCCAGGCCATCGCCCTGCTGAGCAGCCAGGGGCGCGCCGGCGAAGCCGCCCAGCTGCGCCAGCAGGCCGGCGCCATGGTGCAACTGGAGCCCTGAGCCCGTGCCTGAGCCTGAGCCCCCCCCCCTCTCCAGCCGATCAGAACTGGACAACGCCAGCGACCCCGCCAGCCCAGCCGAGCGCCCGCTCGAGGGTCGCCGCATTGCCGTCACCCGGGCAGAACAGCAACTGGGGGCGGCCCGCCGCCTGTTCGAACAAGCCGGGGCCCAGGTGTTCGACCTGCCGGCCCTGGTGATCGGCCCGCCGGACCACTGGGGCCCCCTCGATGACGCCCTAGCCGAACTGGAGGACTTCCACTGGCTGATTGTCTCGAGCGCCAACGGCGTGGAGGCGGTGGAAGCGCGCCTGAAGCGGCAGGGCCGCAGCCTGGCCCGCCGGCCGGCCAACCTCAAGATCGCCGCCGTGGGCCGCAAAACCGCCGCCCAGCTGGAGGCCCTGGGGGCGCCCGCCGATTTCGTGCCGCCCGCGTTCGTGGCCGATAGCTTGATCGACCATTTCCCCGTGTCCGGCTGGGGACTCAGGCTGCTCCTGCCCCGGGTGCAGAGCGGCGGCCGCACCCTGCTGGCCGAGGCCTTTGGCGAAGCGGGCGCCCGGGTGGTGGAAGTGGCCGCCTACGAATCCCGCTGCCCCACCAGCCTGCCATCGGCCACCCTGGCGGCCCTGGAAGCCGGCGGCCTCGATGCCCTCACCTTCAGCAGCGGCAAAACCGTGCTGCACACGGCCCAACTGCTCGAAGCCCACTTCGGCGCCCCCTGGCTGGAGACGCTCAACGGCGTGGCCCTGGTCTCGATCGGCCCCCAGACCAGCCGCAGCTGCTTGGAGATCCTGGGCCGGATCGATGGCGAAGCCAGCCCCCACGACCTGGACGGGCTGGTGGCAGCCTGTGCCCACTGCCTGGCTTGATTGCATCCAAGGGGAAGGCCTGAGCCCTGGGCTGAACCAACACCGGGCCAGCGCTCTAGCGGCCGGTGCCGGCGCCTAGGCCAGGCGTGGGGAAGGCCTTAGCGCCCAGATGGTGTTTGAGCCGGGCCGGCCGCCTGGCCAGCCGCCGTGGGAGCAGCAGCAACAGGGCTGTTGGCGGCAGAGGCTGGATTTGCCGAGGCAGGATTGACAGGGCCAGGGTTCGCGGATCCAACCGCTTGGCCAGGGGCAGCCCCACGCCCAGCACCCAGGGGGAGGCGCAGGGGCAAGCCCCCCTGGCGCAAGGAGAGCAAACCCTGGCGCAGATCAATCCCAGTGACACTCCAACCTGGCGGTAACTGGTAGTCGCTCGGGGAGGCCCCTGGGCAGAGGCCCCGGGGACCGACGCAAAGGGTGGCGCTGGTAGGGCCGCTTGGGGCGACGGCCGCGCTAGGGGCACCGCTGGGCCCAGCATTCACGGCGCCAGGGGTGCTGCCACCCAGCTGGATGATGGCCTGGGTCAGGCCCCGGCTCTGGATCACCCCCGTAAACAGAAAGCCGTTCGGCAAGCTGGGGGTGACGGGTCCACCTTGGGTCAGGGGGGCAAAGGGATCTTGGCGACCCTTCCCCAGGGGTTCGATCACCTGCTGGGGGGAGGGCAAGGGTGTCAAGCCCGAAGTTATGCCCAACAGCGCCGGGCTCGGCGCTGTTGGGGCCGCTGCCAGGGCCACCGCTGGGACCGCTGCTGGGGCCGCTGCTGGGGCCGCCGCCGTCGCCCCGATGGCCGGGGCAGGCACGCCACCCGTCGCCGCGCCATCCTCCTCACCACCACCACAGGCGGTCAGAGCCCCCAGGGGCAGGAGCAACGCGAGGGCTGCCATCGTCAAGCCCCTGCTCGACGGCTTCCGGAGGACCCATTGATCTCCCCTGCGATCCCCCAGCGAATCAGGCCTTGCCATAGCCGCTTTCCACTAAGTCGCGGAAACGATCGAGGTTGGCCTGCAATTCCTTATTCACAATCCCTCCCAGGATGGTGGGTTCCATCAAGGGCGCCAAAATTCCGGGTAACTCATAGCTCACGGAGAGCTTCACAGCTGTGCGATCGGCTGCGCCCGGATAAAAGCGAACGGCCCCTTTGGTGGGCAAGCCACCCACCGATTCCCAATGCAATTGCTGGGCTTCCACCCGCTGGGTGATGCGCGCCTTCCAGTGGAAGCGAAAACCCTGGGCCGCCAGGGTCCAGTCGGTGAGATCGGGATCGTCGAGGGTCTCCACCGCTTCAATCCAGCGCATCCACTGGGGCATGGCCTCCAGGTCGCTCCACACCTCCCAGACCCGCTGCACCGGCGCCTTGATCTCGGTGGTGACGCTGTGATCCAACCAACGGCCCATCTCAGCTCACCCCAACGGTGGTGGCCCGGCCCGAGGCCGGCCCCACCAAGGAGGCCAGGCTAGCCAGCTCAGGCGGGCGCCCCAGGATCGCCGCCGCCGCCAGGCGACCGCTCATCGTCGCCCCTTCCATCGAATCGATGTAGTCCTGGCGGGTGTAACTGCCGGCCAGGAAGAAATTGGCCACCGGTGTGGCCTGTTCGGGCCGGTAGGGCTCCATGCCGGGGGCCTCGCGGTAGAGCGACTGGGCCAGTTTCACCACGTTGCTCCACACCAAGGTGAGTCCTTGGGCCGAGGGGAACAGGGCCCGAACCTGGGCATCGGTGGCCGCCACGATCGCCTCGGTTGTTTTGGGGATCCAGGGGTCGCCGGGGGTGAGCACGCATTGCAAGAGCGAACCGAGCCCATCCTTGCGGTAATCCACGGGGCTGGCCAGGGCCAGGTCGGCAAAGCAGCTGAACTGGGCATCCGCCGTGTAGAGCAGGTTGTCGAGGCCGGCGGGGCTGGCGACATCGTGGCGCCGCTGATCGGCGGCGGCGTCCTGGCCTAATTCCGTCACCCAGCCGTCGTAACGGAGCTGCACCGTGGCCACGGGCACGGCCTCGAGTTTGTAGATGTGGTCGAACTGGGGATGGCGGCGCCAGGCCTCGGGGAGCAGGCGCTGGATCCCAGGCACATCGCAGGCGGCCAGGTAGGTGTCGGCCTCCACGCGCAGGGGGCCATCAGGCGTGGACAGGGTCAGACCGGTGACGCGGGTGGGGCGATCGGCGGATGAGCCCTCCTCGTAATGCACTTCGCCCACCCGGTGGCGCAGGTGCAGGCGGGCGCCGCGGGCGGTGATGTAGTCGAGGATCGGACTGGTGAGCCAGCGGTGGGGCGAGCCCTTGAGCAGGTTGAGCTTGGAGGCCTCGGTTTTGGTGGCGAACATCAGGAAGATGGTCAGCATGCAGCGGGCTGAAATCGCCTCGCAATCGATGAAGCCGAGGGCGTAGGCGATCGGATCCCACATGCGCTCGATGCTGCGCTCGCTGCCGCCGTGGCCGGTAAACCAGTCTTTGAAGCTGATGCGATCGAGGTCGCGGATCACCGCCATGGCGCCCTCGTAATCGATCAGGCCACGCACGATCGGGCTGGTGCCCAGGGCCAGGGCATTGCGCAGCTTGTCGATCCAGTCGAGCTGGGGGGTGGTGAAGAAGGCCTTGAGGCCGTTGAAGGGGGCGCCGATCGGGAAGCGGAAGTCGAGCTCGCGCAGGTCACCGCCCTTGTTCACAAACAGGTGGGTGTGGTCCTTCGGCAACAAGTTATCGAGGGCGTCCACCTTGCGCAGCAGGGCAAACAGGTTGGCGTAGTTGAAGAAGAAAACATGCAGCCCCATCTCGATGTGGTTGCCGCCGTCATCGACCCAGCTGCCCACCTTGCCGCCCATGAACGGCCGGGCCTCATACAAATCCACGTCATGGCCGGCATCGACCAGATCAACCGCCGCCGCCAGACCGGCCAACCCTGCACCCACGATGGCGACGCGCACCCTTGCACTCCCTTGGTGGCCCGACTCTATGGAGGAGATGGCGGCCCGTGCGGTGTTCCCGCCATCCCGCCCCCAACCGCCCCCTGGGCAAGCCCACTCAGGACTCCATAGAGTTGCGCTATCTAGATGTCCCGTAGGCCGCCGCCATGAGCACCGAAACCGCCCCGGCTCCAGCCCCCTCAGCGGCCCTGGAAACCGCCAACGCCGCCCCCCACACCGCCAAGGACGGCAAGGGCATCCTGGTGACCGAACCGGCCATGAAGCAGCTGGCCGCCCTGATGCAGCAACAGGGGGAGGCCAAGGTGCTGCGGGTGGGCGTGCGCTCGGGCGGCTGCAGCGGCATGAGCTACACGATGGACTTCGTCGACGCCGGCGAGATCCGCCCCGATGACGAGGAGTACGTGTACGAGCCCAGTGGCGCCCCCAGCTTCAAGGTGGTGAGCGACCCCAAGAGCCTCCTCTACATCTATGGCATGCAGCTGGATTTCTCCAGTGCCCTGATCGGCGGCGGCTTCAACTTCACCAACCCCAACGCCTCCCAAACCTGCGGCTGCGGCAGCTCGTTTGCGGTCTGAGCACGCCCAGAGCTTGGGCTGCGGCGGGGCCTGGGCCGGCGACTAAGCCGGGCCCGAGCCAGCCGGGTGGCAATCTGAGGGCAAGACGGCTTGCTGCAGCGCCATGACGGCTACCCCCGCTTCCACCGGCGATTCCGCCTTCGAACAGGCCCTAGGCCGCTACCAGCGCGGTGAGCCCACCGCCGAGGTGCTGGCCGATTTCCGCGCCATCACCCAGCACGAGCCACGCCTCTCGGCCGCCTGGACCTGCCTGGCCTGGCTGGAGCTGCTCGATGACCAGCCCCTGCAGGCCCTGCGCTCGGCCCGCTTCGCGGTGAAGCTCAGCCCCCAGGACCCCCAGGCCCGCATCAACCTCAGCCTGGCGATGCTGGAAACCGATGCCAAGGGCGTGCGTGAGCACATCGAATTGGTGCAGCGCATGCGGCTGATGGCGCCCGAGCTAGCCGCCGAACTCGACAACTCGATCGCCGATGGCCTGGCCCGCAAGCCCGGCTGGAAGGCCCTGGAAAAGGTCAAGGCCTGGCTGAACGCGTGAGCCCAAACGGTGTGCGCGCAGAGGGCGTGAGCGCAACCAGCCTGCGCCCAGGCGCCCCGATCCTGCTGCTCAGCAACGGGCACGGCGAAGACCTCAGTGGCGCCCTGATCGCCACCGAACTGCGGGCCCGGGGCTACCGGGCCGAGGCCCTGCCCCTGGTGGGCCACGGCCGGGCCTACGACCAGGCGGCCATTCCCCTGCTGGGCCGCACCCGCGAGTACAGCACCGGCGGCCTCGGCTACACCAGCCTCTGGGGCCGGCTCACGGAGGTGGTCCAGGGCCAGGTGGGCTACCTGCTGCGGCGCCTGGCCCTGCTGTTTCGCATCGCCCACCGCTACGACCTGGTGGTGGTGGTGGGCGATGTGTTGCCGGTGGCGGCGGCCTGGCTGAGCTGGCGGCCGGTGGTCACCTACCTGGTGGCCTATTCGAGCCACTACGAAGGACGGCTCAAGCTGCCCTGGCCCTGTGGCGCCTGCCTGGCCAGCGGCCGGTTCCGCAGGGTGCTCAGCCGCGATGCGCTCACGGCCAGCGACCTGAGCGAGCAACTAGGCCGGCCGGTGGAGTTCCTCGGCAACCCCTTCTTCGATGCGGCCGTGGCCCCCAGCGAGCCGTTGGGCGCCGGCCAGCCGGCCCCGGCCCAGAGGCTGGGCCTGCTGCCCGGCAGCCGCCTGCCCGAGGCGCTGCACAACCTGGAACTGATGCTGGAGGTGTTGGCCCAGCTGCCCGAACACCTGCAACAGCCCGACCAACTCGGGCTGGCGGCCGCCCTGGTGGGCCGGCTGGGCCCCGAGGAAGTGGCCCCCCTGGCCAGCCGGCTCGGTTGGCGCCTCGATAGCGAGGCCGGCACGATCACGCGCCTGCGCCGGGGCCCCTTGCGGCTGGAGCTGGTCTGGGGACGCTTCGCAGCGGTGGTGCAACACAGCGATCTGGTGCTCTCGATGACCGGCACCGCCGCCGAACAGGCCGTGGGCCTGGGCAAACCGGTGCTGCAGCTGGTGGGCTCGGGTCCCCAGTTCACCGACAACTTCGCCGAGGCCCAGCGGCGCCTGCTGGGGCCGTCCGTGTTCTGCGCCGAAGGCCGCAGTGGCAGCGCCGAGCAACGGGAGGCCACCGCCCGCCTGCTAGCCCACCTGCTCGGCGAGCTGCAACGGGATGGCGCCCTGGCCGAGCGCTGGCACCGCAACGGCCTCGAACGGATCGGCGCCGGCGGCGGCACCGCCAGGATCGCGGACGCGGTTGTGAACGCCCTGGGCCCAGCGGCCCCCGGAGGCCCCCATGGCTGACCCCACCGGCACCCCTGCACCGCCGCCGGACCAGGGCGCCTTGCCTGGGCCCCTCGCCGAGCCCGAAGCCAAGCCCCTAGCCGAGCGCCTCAAGGGCTGGCTCGATGCCCTGCTGGTGGCCGATGTGTTTCTCGTGATCGGCGCCGCCCTCTGGTTTGGCCTGGCGGTGCTGCTGCACAGCCGTGGCGTGGAGGCACCGCTGCACCTGTTTGAGTTCCTCTGGCAACC
>CAMAVE010000069.1 GCA_945861595.1 Synechococcus sp. UW140 | reverse complement strand
AGATGCGCCAGATCGGCACGCAGCCGGCGGCGATCCTGCTCGAACCGATCGGCCGCAACACGGCCCCCGCCGTGGCGGTAGCCGCCCTGCAGGCCACATCGGGCGGCGCCGACCCGCTGCTGCTGGTGCTCGCCGCCGACCATGTGATCCGCGATGCCGAGCGCTTCCGGGCCACGGTGGCCGCCGGCGTGCCCGCCGCCCTGGCCGGCCAGCTGGTGACCTTCGGGATCGTGCCGACGGCGCCGGAAACGGGCTACGGCTACATCGAGGCCGCCGAAGCGCTCACCCCCGGGGACGCCCCGGCCGCGCCGGTGCCGATCGCCCGCTTCGTCGAGAAGCCGGATCGTGCCACAGCCGAGCAGTTCCTCGCCTCCGGCCGCTTCACCTGGAACAGCGGCATGTTCCTGTTTCGCGCTAGCGCCATCCTGGCGGAGCTGGAACGGCTGGCCCCGGAGGTGGTGAGCGCCTGCCGATCCGCCCTGGAGCAGGACGCGGCCGACCTCGATTTCCTGCGCCTCGAGCCCGCCGCCTTCGCCGCCTGCCCGAATGTGGCCATCGACGTGGCCGTGATGGAGCGCACCAACCTGGGGGTGGTGATGCCCCTGGAGGCGGGCTGGAGCGATGTGGGCAGCTGGAGTGCCCTCTGGGAAACAGCGGACCAGGACAGCGACGGCAACGTGCTGCGCGGCCGGGTGATCAACGAGGGCTCCCGCAATTGCTACCTGCGCAGCGAGCACCGGCTGGTGGTGGGGCTGGGGGTGGAAGACCTGGTGGTGGTCGAAACCGATGACGTGGTGCTGGTGGCCCACCGGGACCGGGCCCAGGACGTCAAAACCGTGGTGGGCCTGCTGGAGCAGCAGGGGGCGCCGGAGGGCAAGGCCCATCGCCGCATCTACCGACCCTGGGGCTCCTACGACGGTGTCACCGAGGGCGAGCGCTGGCAGGTGAAAAAAATCAAGGTCAACCCGGGCGCCAGCCTGTCGCTGCAGATGCACCACCACCGGGCCGAACATTGGGTGGTCGTGCAGGGCACGGCCGTGGTGGAGAAGGACGGCATCGAGGAACTGGTGTGCGAAAACCAGAGCACCTACATCCCCCTGGGCTCCAAGCACCGCCTCTCCAACCCCGGCCGGATCCCGGTGGAACTGATCGAAGTGCAGAGCGGTCCCTACCTGGGCGAAGACGACATCGTGCGCTTCGAAGACCTCTACGGCCGCAGCCGCTGAACCGCCCGGCCCACCCAGACCAAACGGCCCGGGGGAGCCTGGGCCCAGGGCCCTGCCAAAGGATCAGCGCACGTGCCGGCCGGGCCAGATGGCCCTATTCCACCGTGACGCTCTTGGCCAGGTTGCGGGGTTGATCGACATCGAGGCCCCGGTGGGCAGCGATGTGATAACTGAGCAGCTGCATCGGGATCACGGTCAGCAGCGGGCTGAGCAGTTCATCGATCTCGGGCACCGGTAGCAGGGTGTCAAAGAGGTCGGTGTCGGGGCCCTGGGGGGCCACACCGATCAGCTGGGCATCGCGGGCCTTGGCCTCCTGGGCGTTGGAGAGCACCTTCTCGAACACCAGGCCCGGCATGGCGATCGACACCACCGGCACCCGGGCATCGAGCAGGGCGATCGGCCCATGCTTCATCTCGCCGGCCGGGTAGCCCTCGGCATGGATGTAGCTGATCTCCTTGAGCTTGAGGGCGCCCTCTAATGCAATCGGGTAGTTGATGCCCCGCCCCAGGAAGATCACGTCCTGGGTGTCGGTGAACAGGTGGGCCAGGTCGGCGCAGCGCTGGTCGTGGTCGATCACGAGCTGCTGCAGCTGGGCCGGCAGCAGGCGCAGGGCGGCCACCAGGGAGCGCAGCTTGGCGGGGCCGTGGACGCCGCCGCCGCGCCGCTCGGCAAAGGCCAGGGCCAGGCCGTAGAAGGCCAGCAGCTGGGCCAGGAAGGTCTTGGTGGCGGCCACCCCCACCTCGATGCCGGCGCCGATGTCGAGGATGTGGGGCACGAGCCGGCCCAGGGAGCTTTCGGGGCGGTTGGTGATGCCCAGCAACTTGGGGGCGTAGGCGGGATCGGCCACCAGGAGACGCCGCTCCTGCTCCATCAGCAGGGCCGCCAGGGTGTCGGCGGTTTCGCCCGATTGGGTGACACCGATCGTGAGGGTGTGGGGGCCCAACGGCGGCGGCGCGTAGCGAAATTCGCTGGCATAGAACACCGAGGCGGGAATGCCGGCCAACTGCTCAAGCAGGTAGGCCCCCACCAGGGCCGCATGGCGGCTGGTGCCGCAAGCCAGGATTTGGATCCGCTCCACCCCCTCAAACACGGCCTCATCGAGGGGCAGGGCCACAAGGGACGAACCGGCCGGGTTGCCACCGCCGGTGTCGCTGCCCAGCTCCGGCAGGTGCCGGGCCACCCACAGGGCCGCCGTTTCCGACTGCTCGTGGATCTCCTTGTGCATGAAATGGCGGAAGCTGCGCTTGTCCGCCACGTGCTCGGTGCCCGTGAGCAGGGAGGGATTGCGCTGTTGGCGGACCCCCGCGCCGTTGTAGAGCTCGATCCCCAAGGGGGTGAGCAGGGCCACCTCGCCATCCTCCAGGGGCAGGATCGTACGGGTGAAGCCGGCCAGGGCCGGGGTATCGCTAGCGCAGAGGAATTCACCCTCGCCCAGGCCGATCAGCAGGGGCGCCTGGCGGCGGGCCACCACCAGGCCACCCGGCACCGCCGCCCAGACGACGGCCAGGGCATAGGCCCCCTGCAGCTGGGGCAACACCAGCTGCACCGCCTCCAGCAGCAGGCTGCCACTGGCGACGCGGCCCTGGTCCTGCAGGGAAGCCAGCTGGCGGGCGAGCAGGTGGGGGATCACCTCCGTATCGGTGTCGGAGCGGAAGACAACGCCCTCGGCCTGGAGCTGCTCGCGCAGGCTGCGGTAGTTCTCGATGATGCCGTTCTGAACCACGGCCACCTGGCCGCTGCCATCGAGGTGGGGGTGGGCATTGCGCTCCTCGGGCTTGCCGTGGGTGGCCCAACGGGTGTGGCCAATGCCGCAATGGCCGGGGGCGCCGACGGCGTCGAAACGGGCCGTGAGGTTGACCAGCTTGCCCTCGGCCCGCAGGCAGGTGAGCTGGCCTGGGGCGCCCTGGTCGCCACTCGCCGGGGCCTCAAGCGGAGCTTGAACCGTGGCCAGGCCAGCGGAGTCGTAGCCGCGGTATTCCAGTTGGCGCAGGCCCTCGAGCAGCAGGGGGGCAGCCTCCCGCGAACCGATCACCGCAACGATGCCGCACATACCGATCGTGAAGGCACAAAAAAGCCCGGCCTGGGCCGGGCTTGAGCTTATGTCGAGTGGGTGGACTGTTAGTAGGACAGGCCCATGGAGCGACTGGTTTCGTCGCCGAGGTAAACGCGGATCGACAGGAAGTCGGTGGGGCAAGCCGTTTCACAGCGCTTGCAACCGACGCAGTCTTCGGTGCGGGGCGAGGAAGCGATCTGGCCGGCTTTACAGCCATCCCAGGGAACCATCTCGAGCACATCGAGAGGGCAGGCGCGCACACACTGGGTGCAGCCAATGCAGGTGTCGTAGATCTTGACGGAATGGGACATGCCCGGGCCGGAAGCAAACGGCGTGGCGCCCAACGTACCCAAGGGATCCGGCCTGGTCCCGGGCGAGGCCGCCGGCCGTCACCCTTGTTCATACGAAGCCGAAGCCCAGCCGATCCCAGAGCCGAGCGGGGGCCCATCCAAAGGCCAGGGGCCAGGGGCCCGATCCACGCACCTGGATCGGGGGCATCGAGACAGGGAGCCCTACCGGGTCGCCCCAATGACAGCCCGGGCGGCCCTGCCCCCATCCGGGCCAAAAGAGGCCCACCAGGCCGACCCGTAGGATGCGGCCCTCCCACACCGTGGCCATGTCCCAGGAAGCCATCCTCGAGAAAGTGCGCTCGATCGTTGCCGAGCAGCTCAGCGTTGATGCCGCCGAGGTCAAGCCCGAATCCAATTTCCAGAACGATCTCGGTGCCGACTCCCTCGACACCGTCGAACTGGTGATGGCCCTGGAAGAGGCCTTCGACATCGAAATCCCCGACGAGGCCGCCGAAGGCATCACCACCGTCGGTGACGCCGTCAAGTACATCCTGGACAAGCAGGCCTGAGGATCCGGATGGTGGAGGGTCTCCACCGCGTCGTGGTCACGGGCCTGGGCGCGGTTACACCGATCGGCAATGACGTTCCCTCCTATTGGGAAGGTCTCAGCACCGGCAAAAACGGGGTGGCGCCGATCACCCTGTTCGATGCAGCGCGCCATGCCTGCCGCTTCGCGGCAGAGGTGAAGGGCTTTGACCCGAGCGGCTCGATTGAACCGAAGGAAGCCAAGCGCTGGGATCGCTTTTGCCAGTTCGCTGTGGTGGCCGCCAAGCAGGCCGTGGCCCATGCCGGCCTCACGATCGATGAGCGCAACGCCAACCGGATCGGCACGGCGATTGGCTCCGGCGTAGGCGGGCTGCTGATGATGGAAACCCAGGCCCATGTGCTGGCCGAACGGGGTCCGGATCGGGTCAGCCCCTTCTGCGTCCCAATGATGATCCCCAATATGGCCACGGGCCTAACGGCGATCGCCCTCGGAGCCAAGGGACCCAGCTCCGCCGTGGCCACGGCCTGCGCCGCCGGCTCGAATGCCATCGGCGATGCCTACCGCCTGATCCAGATGGGCCTGGCCGATGCCATGGTCTGCGGCGGCGCCGAATCGGCGATCACGCCCCTCGGCGTGGCCGGCTTTGCCAGCGCCAAGGCCCTCTCCTTCCGCAATGACGACCCGGCCACGGCCAGCCGTCCCTTTGATGCCGAGCGCAATGGCTTCGTGATCGGCGAAGGGGCCGGCGTGCTCGTGCTGGAAAGCCTGGAGCACGCCCGCGCCCGCGGCGCCGAGATCCTGGCTGAGGTGGTGGGCTACGGCATGACCTGCGATGCCCACCACATCACCTCCCCCAGCCCGGGGGGCATCGGCGGTGCCGAGGCGATGCGCTTGGCCCTGGCCGATGCCCGGATCGAGGCCGCAGCCGTTGACTACGTCAACGCCCACGGCACCAGCACCCAGGCCAACGACAGCAACGAAACCGCCGCGATCAAGTCGGCCCTGGGCGAGCGGGCCTACCAGATCCCGGTGAGCTCCACCAAGTCGATGACCGGCCACCTCCTTGGGGGCAGCGGCGGCATCGAGGCGGTGGCGGCGGTGCTGGCGATTGGCCACAACCTGGTGCCGCCTACGATCAATTACCAAAATCCCGATCCGGCATGTGATCTGGATGTCGTTCCCAACCAGGCCCGGGAACAGACACTGAACGTGGTGTTGTCCAATTCCTTCGGGTTTGGAGGCCACAACGTCTGCCTCGCTTTCCGTCGAATCAGCTGAGCCGGGTTCACCCCCTGCCCGTGCCTTCGCCGGCCGATCGCCCTTCCCTACCCCGCCCGTCACCATGGTCGCCGCACCCGTCTCCGTCGACACGCTCTGCGTTAACAGCATTCGCTTCCTGGCGATCGACGCGATCAACAAGTCGAATTCCGGCCACCCCGGCCTGCCGATGGGCGCTGCGCCCATGGCCTATGCCCTGTGGGATCGGGTGCTCAAGCACAACCCCAAGAACCCCAATTGGTTCAACCGGGATCGCTTCGTGCTGTCGGCTGGCCACGGCTGCATGTTGCTCTATGCGCTGCTGCACCTGAGTGGCTACGACTCGGTGACGATCGAGGACATTCAGCAATTCCGCCAGTGGGGCTCCCGCACCCCCGGCCACCCCGAAACGTTTGAAACGCCGGGCGTGGAAGTGACGACCGGCCCCCTGGGTCAGGGCATTGCCAACGCCGTCGGCCTGGCGATAGCCGAAGCCCACCTGGCCGCCAAGTTCAACAAGTCCGACGTCAAGCTCGTTGATCACTACACCTACGTGATCATGGGCGACGGCTGCCACCAGGAGGGCATTTCCAGTGAGGCCGCCTCCCTGGCCGGTCACCTGGGCCTGGGCAAGCTGATCGCCCTCTACGACGACAACCACATCACCATTGACGGAAACACCAATGTTTCCTTCACCGAAGATGTGCTGAAGCGCTACGAGGCCTACGGCTGGCACGTGCAACACGTGGCCGATGGCAATACCGATGTGGACGGAATTACCAGGGCGATTGAAGCCGCCAAGGCCGTCACCGATCGTCCGTCGATGATCAAGGTCACCACCACGATCGGCTACGGCTCCCCTAACAAGTCCGGTACCGCCGGTGTGCACGGCGCTGCCCTGGGCGCTGAGGAAGCGGCCCTGACCCGCCAGGCCCTCGATTGGAGCTACGGCCCCTTCGAAGTGCCCCAGGAGTCCTATGACCAGTGGCGCCAAGCTGTGAGCCGCGGCGCCGCGGCTGAAGCCGAGTGGAATTCCGCCCTTGAGGCCTACCGGGCCCAGTACCCCGCCGATGCTGCCCAGTTCGAGCGTCAGCTGCGCGGCGAACTGCCCCAGGGCTGGGATGCCAACTTGGCCAGCTTTACGCCCGACGACAAGGGCCTGGCCACCCGGATGCACAGCTACAACGCCCTCAACGCTTTCGGCCCCAACCTGCCCGAGCTCATCGGCGGTTCGGCCGACCTGACCCACTCCAACCTCACCGACATCAAGGGCGAGAAGAGCTTCCAAAAGGGCGCTGAAGCCAACCGCTACCTGCACTTCGGCGTGCGCGAGCACGCCATGGCGGCGATCCTCAACGGCCTGGCCTATCACGGCAGCGGCCTGATCCCCTACGGCGGCACCTTCGCCGTGTTCGCCGGCTACATGGTGGGCGCCATGCGGCTCTCGGCCCTGAGCGAACTGGGTGTGATCTACGTGCTCACCCACGATTCGATTGGCCTGGGCGAAGACGGCCCCACCCACCAGCCGATTGAAACCCTGGCCAGCCTGCGGGCCCTGCCAAACCTGCTGGTGATCCGCCCCGGCGACGGCAACGAGACCAGCGGCGCTTACCAGGTGGCCATCAACAACCGCAAGCGCCCCACAGTTCTGTTCCTCAGCCGCCAGGCGATGGCCAACCAGGCCAATTCCACCGCCGCCGCCGTGGCCAAGGGCGGCTATGTGCTCGAAGACAGCACCGGAACCCCCGAGCTGATCTTGATTGGCTCGGGCACCGAGCTGGAACTGTGCACCAAGGCCGCCGCCGAACTGCGGGCCGCCGGCAAGAACGTGCGGGTCGTATCGATGCCCTGCGTGGAGCTGTTTGAAGAGCAGGATGCTGCCTATCGCGAGAGCGTGCTGCCCGCCGCCGTGCGCAAGCGCCTGGTGGTGGAAGCGTCCAGCTCCTACGGCTGGCACAAGTACTCCGGCTTCGATGGCGACACCGTGTCGATCGACCGCTATGGCGCCTCTGCGCCTGGCCCCCTGCTGATGGAGAAGTTTGGCTTCACCGTCGAAAACGTGGTGGCCAAGGCCAACGCCCTGCTGGCTTGATTCACTGTTTGGCATGGGTTAACCCATGCCAAACAAGGTGTAAAAAGTCAACTCAAACCAAATTGACCTTTGACCCAGCATTAGCCTCGCCTACCAGCGGGGCTTTTTCTTTAGTCAGCTGATCAGGCTCGTTTGCTAGTCATGTCGCGGCTTTGCCAACCCGTCTTGGCCAAGACGGGTTGGCAAACAATGAAAAGCCACAGCGCGATGGCGCTGTGGCTTAAATGCTATTACGGGGTGCCTTGAATCAACGGTCGGCAGTCTGGCCCTAGGCCCCTACGCCTTCACCGCCTGCTGCTCCGCCAGCACCTGCTCTAGACCCGCCAAGTCCTCGTCGGTGATCTTGGTTTGCATCGGGCAATGCTTGGGACCACACATCGAGCAGAACTCGGCCTGCTTGTAGATATCGGCAGGCAGGGTTTCGTCGTGATATTCGCGGGCCCGCTCGGGATCGAGCGAGAGGTCAAACTGCTTGTTCCAATCGAAGGCGTAGCGAGCCCGGCTGAGTTCGTCGTCGCGGTCGCGGGCGCCGGGGCGATGGCGGGCGATGTCGGCGGCGTGGGCGGCAATCTTGTACGCGATCAGACCGTTGCGCACATCTTCCGGGTTAGGCAGGCCCAGGTGTTCCTTGGGGGTCACGTAGCAGAGCATCGCCGTGCCATACCAGCCGGCCATGGCGGCGCCGATGGCGCTGGTGATGTGGTCGTAGCCGGGGGCGATGTCGGTCACCAAAGGACCGAGCACATAGAAGGGGGCCTCGCTGCACTCCTCCATCTGTTTGCGCACGTTGAATTCGATCTGGTCCATCGGCACATGGCCGGGACCTTCCACCATCACCTGGATGTCGTGCTTCCAGGCGCGACGGGTGAGGTCGCCCAGGGTCTTGAGCTCGGCCAGCTGGGCCTCATCGGAGGCGTCATGCAGGCAACCGGGACGCAGGGAATCGCCCAAAGAGAAGGTGCAGTCGTAGCGCTTGAAAATCTCGCAGATGTCGTCGAAACGGGTGTAGAGGGGATTTTGCTTGTGGTGATAGAGCATCCACTGGGCCAGGATGCCGCCGCCGCGGCTCACAATCCCGGTGAGACGGCCCTTCACCTTGGGCAGGTGTTCGATCAGCAGGCCGGCGTGGATCGTTTGGTAATCAACGCCCTGCTGGCAGTGCTTTTCGATGATGTGCAGGAAGTCGTCCTCCGACAGCCGCTCAATCGAGCCATGCACACTTTCAAGGGCCTGATACACAGGCACCGTGCCGATCGGCACCGGCGAGGCGTTGATGATGGCCGTGCGCACCTCGTCGAGGTTGACGCCGCCGGTGGACAGGTCCATCACCGTGTCGGCGCCATACTTCACCGCCAACTCGAGCTTGGCCAGCTCCTCGTTGATATCGCTGGCATTGGGTGAGGCGCCGATGTTGGCATTCACCTTGCAACGGGAGGCGATACCGATCGCCATCGGCTCGAGGTTGGGGTGGTTGATGTTGGCCGGGATGATCATCCGACCCCGCGCCACCTCCTCCATCACCAGCGACTCGGGCAGATTTTCCCGCTTGGCCACAAAGGCCATTTCTTCGGTCACCACACCCTGGCGGGCGAAGTGCAGTTGGGAGAAGTTGGCAGAACCGCGACGCTTCTCGATCCAGGCGCTACGCATAACAGAACTGGCGATGGATAGGTACCGGCCAAACCGGCAAGGGACGCCCAGCCTGAGTTCATCTCACTTCCCTGCGCCGGCATGACCCGGATCAGGTTCGGAGGGTGTGATCTCAGCCCGTGGGACGGCTACTGAATCAGCTGGGCTGAATCAACTGCTGTCTGGGCACCCCTAGTGACTTTCGAAACCTAGCAAGGCCGAAACGGGCCTGGCTGCATGGGCCTGGCCGAGGCTGAACTGGGCCTTAGCCCTGCAGCCCATTGAGGGCAGCCGCCACGACCCGGTGGTCGCTGTCCTGCTGCAGGGCCGCCAGGGCGGCTCGGGCCTCGATCGCCCAGGGGGCTGGCGGTTGCACCTGGCACCCCTGCCGCACCAGACGTCCCAGGATCTCGGCTGCGCCCGCCCGCACCGTGCCATCGCCGTCGGCCTGGGCCAGCTGGGCCAGTTCGAGCAGATCGGCGGGCTCCATCTCGGGATGCTCCGCCACGGCCGACAGGATGCTGCAGCGCACCAGCCACTCCGGGTTGCGCTCAAATGCTTTCAGCAGCAAGGGCCAGGCCCGCTGCAGCGAATGGCTCACCAGGGCATTGGCGGCCTCGGCCCGCACATTGGCGTCCCCATCGCTCTCCAAGGCGCCCACCAAGGCCTGCCAACCGGCCTCGTTGGGCTTTACGCCCAGGCCAGCACAACTGAGGGAGCGGACCATGAAGGCGCTTTGCTGCAACCCCAGCAACAGCAGGGGCACCGCCTGGTCGGGCGGCAACTCCCGCAGGCCGGCCAGGGCCGGCATGGCCCGGCTGGGGTCTCCCGAGAGGATGGCCTCGCGCCGCTGGTCCAGGGTCATGGCATCAGGGTAGGCAGCCCAGGGCCGGTGGCGTTTCGGCCGTCAGGCTCCAAGGGGCCAGGCCCGTGGGCTCAGGCGGGCGGACCCGGTTGGCGCAGGGCGGCCAGGAGTGCCTGGCGGCGACGGCGGCGGGAGAGGGCGCTATGGCCGAGAAGGCCGACGCCGATCAGCAAGGCGGGCAGGACCTGCCAGCGATCCGGGCCCTGGCGCAGCAGCAGGGCCACCAGGGCCAACAGAATCAGCAGCTGCGAAGACAGGGCCAGCAGGCCCCGGCTAAAGCCCTTTGGGCCGCTCATGGCTGGGGCCCCTCGCCGGCAGGGGTCTGCCGGCCGATCCAGCGCAATAGGCTCAGGGCCAGCACCCTCACCCCCACCGCCAGGGCCCCCTCATCGGGATCAAAGCTGTTGCTGTGCAGGGGCGTGCAGCCGTTGGGGCCCGCCACCCCAAGGCGAAACATGGTGGCAGGGGTGTCCCCCTGCAGCTGGGCGAAATCTTCGGCGCCAAGGGAGGGCTGCTCCAACCAGATCACCTGGTCGCGGCCCAACAGGTCGCAGGCCGCCTCGGCGAGCAGCTGGGTGAGGGGGCCATCGTTCTTCACCGGCGGGGCGATGCAGCGGTAGCGCACCCGGGCCTGGCCACCGTGGCCCTGGCAGAGGGCCTGCACCGTGTCCTCAATCCAGCCGGGCAGGCGGGCATGCACCTCCAAATCGAGGCAACGCACCGTGCCCAGCAGGCGCACGTGGTCGGCGATGACGTTGTAGGCCTTGCCGCCCTCGATGCGGCCAAAACTGACCACCACCGGATGCAACGCATCAAGGCGGCGGCTGATCGCCTCCTGCAGGCCGCTCACCACCCGGGCCGCAATCCAGATCGCATCGGTGGACTGGTGGGGCCGGGCGCCATGGCCGCCCTCGCCCAGCACCTCCACCTCCAGCTCGCCGGCGGCAGCGGTGAGGCTGCCGGTGCGCACGCCAATCGAGCCCACCGCCAGGCTCGGGAACACGT
>CAMAVE010000068.1 GCA_945861595.1 Synechococcus sp. UW140 | reverse complement strand
CTCCCCCTCCCCGCTCGAGCTGGCAGCAGTAGGGATGCCGTCTTGGAGACCGAGGCCGTTGGAAAGAGCAAAGGCCTGGGCCCTTCGCATAGAAGCCTCCGCTTGGGGGTTGATTTTGTCAATGCGCCCATTGAGGTAGAGAACGGCCTGGGAAATATCCCGGCGGCGGTCTTTGCCTGAATAATCTTGATAGGCCTTGGAGATCTTTTCGATCACCGGTAGGATCAGCCGCTTGTCGTTGTCCTGATAGGAAATATTTAGAACGGAGGTGCCTTTTTCCAGTTTGATATTAAGATTGGACTTCAGCCAATTGTCATAACGAAGACGGGAGACATCTTCGCCAGACCCACTCTTTGACTCCCGAACAAAGTCAAATACTGGCATGAGTACGGAAGGACTGCTAAGAACTTTTACCTCCGTTTCGAGGCTGTCCTTTCCCCCGCCGGAGCCAATACCAGCCAGGCCGGCAAGCATGGGATTGGCGGCAGCGAGTTGCGCCAAGCGACCACCTGCACCACTGTCTTGACTTGCTAAAACAATCTGGAATTCACCTTCCCAAATTGGTTTCTGTAGAACAGTCAGCACGCCAGTCAATCCAACCGTTGCCCCAGTTACGGCTGCGATTAATCGCTTTCGGCGCCAGAGGCTCGCCACCAATTGGCCGAGGTCGATCTCGTCATCAGCTTGGATCGGCTGGGCGGGGGGTTGCAGGGATGGGTTTGCCACTTATCGCACACCTCCGAAAAGACTATAAACAGAATAGACGCCCACAAATGGACCCGTCAGTTCGTTGAGAAGGCCAATGCCAGCTGAGAGGGGCGATTCTTGTACCCTGATAATGTCGCCACTGACGAGAATTGGATTCGTCAGCGTATCGGTTGCAGCATTGGGGTTGTAACTGAAGACTCGGCGATCGAGTTCCCCTTCTCGTGTAAAGCGTACGAATTCGATTTTGCCGTGGAGAAGCTGTTGGCCACCGGCACTAATCAAGGCCTGATTCAGGCTTGCTCCTTGGGGTATGGTTGTTGCCCCAGGAATCTTGACCCGTCCACTCACGTAGACCTGGATGAATTGGGGGCTGAGATTGCTTTGACCTGCTTTCAGCAATTGTTCGCGTAGAACGATGGGCGATTTGGCGACGCTCACTACATCACCATCAAAGAGTCGAATATTTTGACTCTCATCGCCATTCGTGATTAATGACAAGAAATTGAGTGACGTTCTTAGTTTGCCACCGCCATTGCTTTGGGGTTGTTTACGCGTGACTTGAACAACCGAGAGATCCGAGTAAGGAGTGATTCCTTGGGCGGTCCGTATGGCGTCAAATACGGTTGGGAAAATTGAACCATAGATACCAGTTGTGTTTGCGCTGCCATCCCTGATCGTGAAAGAACGCCTGTAGGCTTGCTCGCTGCTGGCGGCAGTTTGATTCAATGCGGCATTTCCTGCTCCTCCGGTTTGTGGGCTTCCCTCGAGAGTGTTGTATTGATTTTCGAATGCAGAGGTAATCCCCCCCAATTGCTGGCTTCCGCTCAAGGTGTAGTAGCCAGGGCGACGCACCTCGCCACCAACATAAATGCGAACAGGCCGGTAACCAACTGGGCGAAGGTAGATTTCGGGTTGGCGTACAAAAGCCCGATACTGCTGGGTCAAGAAAATGCGCAGCTCCTCAACGCTCAGCCCCTCAACTAGCAAGGCCCTTAGCCTCGGTAAGTAGAGGGTGCCATCGGGACCAATCGTGAAGATGCCAGACAGCTCGGGGACGTTCTCCAGTTCAATTTGCAAACTGTCCCCTGGCCCTAGCAGGTAGGTGTCATAGGTAACCCGAGCCCGTTGCAGGGGGGCGGGGGCCGCGCGCTTCGTTGGCGGAGGAGGGGGCGCCGCCAGGGTTGTAAGCGGTGCTAGCTGCGGGAGGACCAGCATGGCTGCTGTGACCCAACCGATCCCACTACGCCCAGCTAGGGGGTGTGAGGCTGCCGAAAGGTTCTTGGCTGCAGGAGCCACTCGTTAGACCAGTCAAATCGCCTGAGATGGTAGCACTACGCTTCAACTATTCGTTGCGCTGAAGCGAATTTGGCCTTGCAAGTCTTGGCTGGACGAATAGTGAAGCGCGAAATTCAATTCAGCTCGATGCTTCCTTGATGTCTATAGCCTGCTAGTAAAATAGATTTTGTGAGTTTCGGCCTGATCCTTGGTTGGGATTTGGTGAGTCATTCATGGATCATGAGGGGTTAGCAGATGGGAGGGTAATCGTTGACTTTAGGGAGTCAGGATCATCCAGGCATGGGTGTTGTTTGCAGCTTTACGTCCCTAGGCGTTTTGAAAAAGGAGTGGCTGCAATGCGGGTGGTTTGATGGCCTAGCCCTCGGCTCGGCGCCGCAGTCTCAACTGCACGCCATTGCGTGAGCGCAGCGTGAGGTTGCCCACCAGGTCTGGCTCCTGGCCGGGCTCGCCCAGGAGTTCATAGCGGCTCACCAGCTCCGCGAGCACCAGCAGGGCTTCCTGCAGGGCAAAGGCGGCCCCAGGGCACTTGCGCGGTCCTAGGCCAAAGGGCAGATAGGCGTCTCGACCCCATTGTTTCTCCTCCTCATTGGCCTGGTTGGCGAGAAAGCGCTCCGGCCGAAACCTGTTCGGTTCGCTCCAATGCTGCTCGTGGCGCTGGATGACCCAAGGGGAAATGGCAAGCAACGCCCCCATTGGGCAGCGGCTTTCGCCGAGCTGGCTTGGGGCCTGGCTTTCCCTGATGAAGAAGCTCAAGGGGGGATAGAGCCGCAGGGTTTCCTGAAGCAACGCCGTGCCATAGGGCAGGCGGCGTAGGTCCTCGTAGCCCAGCGGGCGGTGATCACTGGCGGGCGCGCTGGAGAGTGGGACTCCCCTGCGGACTTGCTGAATTTCCTGCGCAAAGCGGGCCTGGGCCTCGGGGTAGCGCGCCAGCAGATAGCAGGCCATCGCCAGGGCGCTGGCGGAGGTTTCATGGCCTGCAAGAAACAGCACGCACACCTGGTCGATGAGTTCGTCCTGGCTGAAGCGGCTGTCGCGCTGGTCCATCCCTGCCATCGGGTCGCTGGCCATGGCTGCTGCCCCAGGGGCTGCCTGACCGGGACACCCGGTGGTGGGGGTGTCTGGCCGATCTGTGGCCCGCTTGAGGGCCGCGAGCAGGTCCTCAGGCTCGCTAGCGGCATTGGAGTTTGGGCCCGGCCCCGGTTGGGAGCGGCACCGTTCGGCCATGGCCGAGGCGATCCAGCTGCGGATCAACCCGGCATCGGTTTGCAGCAGTCGCTGTAGCCAGCTCTTCGGTAGGCGCAGAAAGCGCAACACCATCACCAGGCTGGCCCGGCGTTGGTAGCGCTCAAAGGCCGCAAAAATAGTCCGCGCCTCGCAGGGGTCGAGGGGCGTCGAGAGGATCGTGCGCACGATTACGTCTGCCGTCACCAGGCTCATCGCCTCCTGGGCATCGAAGCTGAGCTCCGGTGTGTTGGCCCGGTCGGCCTGGCTTGGGCCAGGGCCTGGGGCCGCTTGTTGGGCGGCCCCTTGGGCCTCAAGCCGTTCAAGCATGGCCCGCACCGCCCCTTGCATTAGGGGAAAGACCCGTCGCAACTGGGTGACCTGGAGGGCCTGATCAACCAGGCGCCGCTGGCGCTGCCACTCGGCCCCATTTACCGCAAACAATCCCTGGCCAATTAGGGGCTCCAAAATCCATTGGGTGTAGGGATGTTTGGGGAAGGTGTCTGGTTCTTCCACGAGCACCTGGCGCACCAGGTCCGGCTGGTTCACCAAGACCATCTCCAGGCCCAAGACGTTGGTGCTGCCAATGCCGATGCGGAAATCCCACTCATTCAATAGGCCAAACCAGGAGCCCAGGCCCCGGCTGAAGCGCTTGAGCAGATTGGCGGTGAAAGGTTGGGGGTGGGGCCAGATTGGTTCGCTTGAATCCAGCTCCGATGGCTCTGGGGAGCGATCAGGGTTGGCCGGGGCGGCCGTTCCTTCATGGGCTGGGGTGGAGCCCGTTGTCAGGGGGGAGCTCATGGTTTCAGCAGTTGGCTGAGGGGATCAAAGCCGTGGCTGCCTGGACCCTGGCGCAGGTAAAGGAAGTGGAGATCAAATTGTTGAAAGGCCACTCCCAGCCGGTCCAGCCAACCCTTCGGTTCTGCCAATGTCACGAGCTGGAGGGCTGGGTAGGGAGTTCCTGCTGGGGCCGGTAGGCCGCAGCTGCGGTAGGGATCAACCCCGGCAAAGCAGAGCAGGTCATCGCGGCTGGTGACATCGAGCCAGGGCAGGCGGGGCTCTTGGGCCAACTCCTGCAAATCGGCGTGGAACGCCTGGGCCCCGGGATAGACCGCCAGGTTGGCCAGGTTCTGCCCCAGGCTGAGCAGGCTTAAGCGGCTTGTCATGGCAGCGGCTGGGTCCTGGCGGCGCAGCTCGGCCGCCAGCATGGCCATCACAAAGGAGCCTGAGCTGTGGCCCACCAGCAGGACCGACTCGGCCGGGGCTTCGGCTTCGAGCTCCAGGATCCGCCGGGCCAACGCCTGGACCCGGGTGCGCAGGTCGCCATCACGGGCCTGACCGAGCCGGTGGGTAAAGCGGATCGAACGCCAGAGCCACACCACCCCGAGCCGATCGGCCAGGGCCCAAGCTGCAAGCAGGAGCAGCCAGGTGCTGCCCACGGCTACCACGATTGCGGCTCCCAGGGCTAGGGGTGGCCCTGGAAGGGCCCCGTAGGTCAGCGCTCCCAGGCCAGCGCCGCCGAGCAAGGCAGTCAGCACCGCCAGAGCCGTAAATAGTCCCGGATAGGCGCCGCAGAGGGCCACCCCGGGGCAGAGGCGGACAATCCGCACCAAGCCGCCTTGCAGCAGGTACCAGCGGTAAACCTGGGCGATCTCACCAAACATGGCCAAGGAGCGCCTGGGCCAGTGGCTGCGGGCAATGTCATCCCAGTGCAAAAAGCCAATTTCGTGGCTAGTGGGATCTGGCAGGGATGCTCCAGGCTTGGGCCGATCCGGGTCCAGCGTGGATGCATCACCGGCTGGACTTGCCTGGCTGGTGGAACGGCCGGAGCTGTTGGGTTGGGATCGCTGAATCCGCCACCGGCTGACCAGTCGATCCCCTTCCTGCTTGCGTCTGAGCAGCTTGATGGGCTGTCCTGGGCCCCTAAGTGTCTTGGCATTGTGGCGCTCCACTTCCTGGCTCAAGAGCCGGAAATAGAACGAGGCGCCGCGCGGATCAAAACCACTCAGAAAGTAGAGCCGTCGCTTCAGATCAAGTTGGGGCTCTCCCGCTGCGGCCCCAGGATTCGAGTCAACGGCGGCTGCACGATCGGCGGGGGTGGGATGGGGCCTTGAAACCGCCGCAGGGGAAGCGGCTGCCATGAATGGATCCAAGGGGGCCTTGCTTGGGGGATCTTGCCCCGGTTCCCAATCGATCACAATGGCTTGATGCGCAGCAAAAGCAAGATCATGGGGGGCTCCGCGGCGTTAGGCAGGCAGCCACCTAGACCCTGCCAAGGATTGCTCAATCAGCCCCTAATCCTAGGCGCTGCCATGGTCTTGAGTCTGGTGACCCCAGACCCGGGGGCCTGGGCCAAGCCACCAGGACACCATGCTCCCCCAGCCCAGCTCCTGGCTCAGGACAGCGGCCCGGATCGCTCCGTCCAAGCGGCGCTGGCCGATCCGGTGCTGACGGGCAGCAAGGGCCGTTACAGGGCAACGATGGTTGTGCCCGTGACCCAGGCCCGGGCCTGGGCCGTGCTGACCAATTACGAAGCCATGGCAGGCCTGATGCCCGACATCAAGCAGGCGAAGGTGCTCAGCCGCCATGGCAGCCAGCTGGAGCTAGCCCAGACTTACCAAGCCCCGTCCACCTTCGGCCTGCCGATCAAGGTTGTGCTCGCTGTGGAGGAACAGGCGCCCCGCTGGATGCGCTATCGCCTGCTCCGGGGCGAGCGCATCCTCAGCCTCCAGGGGCAATGGAGCTTGACCCGGGTGCGCGGCGGGGTGCTTGTGGACCATCAGATCGCCCTAGAGCCCGACCTGCCAGGTTTTTTGCGCCCGACCTACGACGAGCTCAACGAGTCCAACCTGCGCCAGTCCATGGTGGTCCTCAGGCGGCTGATGCTGGCCCGATGAGCTTGGGGGTTGGCTCACTACCGGTCCTAGGGACCCTTGAGGTGGTCCCTCGAACGATGGAGCAGTCCACTCATTCGTCCCAGTCCCAGCCCAGGGCTTCTACCCCTGGTCCCCCAGGGTCGCGGTGGCCCAGCACCCGGTAGGTGACGCCGCGCCAACCCACCCGGCGATTCCAGCAGGCACGGTAGAAGGCAAGGGCGTAGGTGACTTGGGTGATCGGTAGGTTGGCCAGCCAAACCCAGGCCCGGCGCCAGAAGGGCCCGGGTTTGGGGAGGATGGTTTGGCACTCCCTTCTTGCCAAGGCCGAGAGGGCCGTGGCCTCGATCCAGAGCAGGAGGCCCATGCAGCCCAGTTCGTAGAGCCCGAGGGCTGTTGCCAGGAGGGTGGAGCGACCCAGCAGCAGCCAGGCGGCTGCTGCTGCTGCGAGCAGCAGGGCGCTACCGCCGCCATGGAGGGCCACCAGGGGCCAGGCCGGATGGTGCAGACGGGCGGTGAGCAGTTGCCGGCCGATCCAAGGTGCCAGATCGGAGAAGGCCATGCTGTCGTCCTGGTCGAGGGCGATCAGTTCGGGCCGAAATTCGTAGCGCCAGCCCAGCTGGCGCAGGGGCTCGACCAGGGAGGTGTCTTCACAGAGGCTGCTGACCAGGCGCTCACTCCAGGCCCCGGCATCGATCACCTGGCGGCGCACCGCCAGGGAGCCTCCCCAGGGAATACCCAGCAGGGTCATCAGCACCAGGGCGCCCCCATTCCAGCCGGCCCTGACCTGAGCGGCCAGGCGGCCTTTCTGGGGCTGGTACCAGCGATTGCCCGACACCGCGCCGACTCCGGGCTGGCTGCAGGCCCGGGCCAGATCCGCCAGCCAATCGGGCGAGACGATCGCATCGGCATCAACGAGGGCGACCAGGGCCGTGGCGGGATGCAAGTGGGCAAAGGCCTGGCGCAGGGAAGCGCTTTTGAGGGAGCCCCGTTGGGGCCGGCCCTTCAGGGGCCCCAGCTGGGCCGCCTGCCAGCTGGCCTGGCCGCTGGCCTCGAGGGCTGCCAGGCTCGCTTCCGCCACAGCCCAGGCCGGATCGGCCTGGGAATCCACCACCAGCTGCAGGCGCCAGGGGCCCGGGTAGCGCTGGTGGGCGAGGGCTGCCAAAGCCCCTCCCAGGCTGGGATCGGCGCCCCGCAGGCACAGCACCACCTCCGCCGCCGGCCAGCCCCCGGCTGGTTCCTCGGGCCAGCGGCTGCGTTGCTGCCCCAACCCCCAAACCCGAAGCGCAAACCAGCCCGTGAGGAGGGCCTGCACGGCCAGGGTGAGGAGTAGGGCTCCTGCCAGGAGCAACGCCAATTGGGAGGCCAGCTCGCCATCTGCGGGCAAGCCGATCGGGACCCCGGCCGTGATCGCTAGCCCCAATCGGGCCGCCGCTAGGGGCGCCCCGATCATCGGCTGCTGGCGCCGGCGCCCAGCAGGGCCATCCCATAGGGGGCGATCAGCTCCGCGAAACTGGGGCAGCGCACTCCCAGGGCCGCCAGGGTCGCCACGGTGGCCTCGGCGCTGGGGCGGGCCCGCAGGCCCAGTTGGTTCAGCTCCGGATAGGTGAGCTGGTCATCGCCCCAGCGCTGGTGGAAAAAGGCTCGCAGCGGATAGAGGGGGTTGGTCGAATCGGCCTCGATGGCCGTAAGCCAGCGCTCCATCGGCACCACCTTGAGGGCCGCACCGCCCTCGACCAGTTGGCCCAGCAGGTCCTTCAGCATCACGGGCTCGGGATGGTGCAGGTGATAGGCCCTGCCCACGGCGTCCGGGCGCCAGGCCAGGGCGGTCACCGCATCGGCCACGTAATCGACGGGCACCAGATCCAGCTCCCAGGCCAGGTCCGGGGCCAGGCCCAGCTCCAGGCACCCCTTCAGCAGCCGCTGCAGCAGGTCGTCCTGGTGCCAGGCGCCGCTGCGGGAATGGCCGCCGATCAGGGGCGGCCGGTAGACGCTGACCGGCAGGCCCGCCGCCCCGGCGGCAAGCACCAAGCGCTCGCTGACCCACTTGGTTTGGGAGTAGCCCAGGTGGATGCCGCGCCAGTCCGCCAGATCCTCGGTTTCCAGGATCAGGCGGTTGCGATAGGCCCGGCCCTCAAACACCGCCACGCTCGAAATGAATTGCACGGCCAGGGGCCCATCCAGGCTGGCGAGCCGCAACACCGCGCGGGTGCCGCCCACATTGGCGGGCGCCAGTTGGCCGTAGCCCGCCATCTGGCTCAGTTGGGCGCCGTTATGGAGAATTCCTCCCAGGCCCTTGGCCAGGGCAGCAAAGGCCTGCTCCTCCAAGCCGAACTGGGGCTGGGCCAGGTCACCAGGCACGACCTCCAGCCGTTGCTCCCAACCCTCCTGCCAAAGCCCATAGCGCTCCAGGTTGGTGCGGATCCGATCCCCACCCGCCACCGAAGATGGGCAACGCACCAGGGCCCGCACCCGCAGCTCGGGCCAGCGCTGCAGCTGGCCGGCCAGCAGGTAGGCCCCGAGGAACCCAGTGCTGCCGGTGAGCAGGATCGCCTCGCCCGGAGTCCCCATGGATCCGCTGGGGCGCAGCAGGCGATTAGGCCTGCGCCAATCGGGATCTAGCTGGGCTTGCGCACCCAAGTCCAGTCCCGTTTTGGAGGGGGTTTCGCCCTCCGGTTGCAACTCGGCGAGCAGCAGCTCGGCCAGGCCTTCCAAACTCGGGTCACCGCTGAGGGACTCGAAGTCAACCTTGAGTCCCAGGTCGGCCTGGAGCCCGGCGGCGAATTCCACGGCCATCAGCGAATCGAGGCCCAGGTGGAACAGGGATTCACCCGGATCGATCGTTTGCCCCTCGGCCAGGCCCATCACCTGGCCGAGCCGCCCCTGCAGCAGCTCGGTGATCAGGGCCATCGCCTCGCCCGGGGCCGCCGCCGCCAAGCGGGTGAGCAGGCCCTCCCGGGCCGCCTCTGCTTGGGCCGCTGCCGTAGTCGTGGTCCCGCCGCTGCGCTCCTGCATCAGGGGGTCCAGCACGGGTCGCTGGCGGGGGTTGGCCTGGTCCCAGAGGCGCGGCCAATCGTTATTGAGCACGGCGACCACGCCGCCTTGGCCCCGCTCCAGCAGCAAATCCAGGGCCTGAAACGCCCCCGCAGCCGGCAGCAGTCCTATGCCGAGTCCCTCTAGGCGCCTGGTTTTGCCTTCAGCCATGCCCGCCCCCTCCCAGGGACCCCATTGGATCGCCAGCCGCAGGGGCTTGCGAGTACGGGCTTGTCCATCGGAACCCCCCTGGCGGCAGAGGGCATCAAGGCCTCCGTTGGCGGCCCCGTAGGCGGCCTGGCCGGGGGATCCCAGCAGGGAGGCCAGCGATGAGAAGGCGATGAAAAAGTCGAGGCCATCGCAAGCCTTTCCTGCTGAGGGTGACGCTTCGGCAGCGTTCGCTTCAGCGGGCTTGCTTTCAGCTGGTTTGCTTTGAGCAGCCTTCCAGTCCAAAGGTGTCTTCTCAGAAGCCTTTGCCTCAGCAATGGCGGCCTCCACCAACTGCCAGCCGGCCAGCTTGGGGGCCAGCACGGCAGCAAGCCGCCCCGGCGTCAGGCCGCCGACCAGGCCGTCCTCAAGGACACCAGCGGCATGGAACAGGCCCCGCAACGGCTGTTCTTGGGGCAGGGCCCTGATTGCATCCGCCAGAACGGCGGTGGCTGCGGGATCCGGGCCGGCCACCAGGTCGAGGGGCACCAGGAAGCAGCGCACGCCCCGGGCCTCGAGCTCTTCGAGCCGGTGCCTGACATCAGGCGACGGGGACCCCGCCGAGCGACTGACGAGCAGCAGCGAGCGGGCCCCCCGCTGGGCCAACCAGTCGATCAGGCGCAGGCCAATGCCGCCCAGGGCGCCCGTAATGAGATAGGTGGCCTGGGGAGCAATCGCCAGGGGTGCGGGCCGCTCGCTCTGGCGCACAACAACCTTGCCCCGGTGCCGGGCCTGGGCCAGGAGCCGAAAGGCGTCCGGCACGGCCGAGATCGGGAACACCTCGATGGGGATGGGCTGGAAGGTGCCCTGCTCGAGTTCAGCGAAGAGGTCGATGAGCAGCTGGCGCACCAGCTGGGGTTCGGCGGCGGCCACCTCCAGCAGGTCGAAGGGCAGGTAGGCCGCATCGGGGCGTCGCTGCTGGGCCTGGGCCCGGCTCCAGATCTCAATCTTGCCCAGCTCGATGAAGCGCCCGCCTAGAGCTAGGGCCTCGAAGCTGGCCTCGACCCAGTCCCCCTTGAGGCTGTTGAGCACCACATCGACGCCCTTGCCGCCGGTATGGGAGCGCACCTGCTCGGCAAAGGTCAGGCTGCGGGAGTCGAACACGGCCTCCACGCCTTGGTCCAGCAGGCCCTGTTGTTTGGGCGCACTGGCGGTGGCCAGGATGCGGGCGCCGCAGCGGCGGGCCACCTGCAAGGCCGCCTGGCCGACGCCGCCGGCGCCCGCATGGATCAACACCGTTTCCCCCGGTTGGAGCCGGGCCAGGTGCACCAGCCCGTAGAGGGCCGTGAGGAATACCGTGCTGAGGCTGGCGCCGGTGTTGCCATCCATCCCAGCCGGCAGCGGGATGCAGAGCTCGGCGCGGCAGGTGACATGGCTGGCCAGGCTTCCCACGGCCAGGGCAGCGATTACCCGCTGGCCGACCAGGGACGGGTCCACGGCTGGGCCAACCGCCACCACCCGACCCACGGCTTCGCCACCAAAGGGCACCTGGGCCCCCTCGGCCAGGCCTAGCTCTTCGCCATAGGACGCCAATAGGCCTAGGGCATTGAGCACATCACGAAAATTCAGGCCGGTGGCCTCCACGGCCAGCTCGAGCTCGCCATGCACAAGGGCGCATGGCGCCAGCGGTTGGCGCACCAGAGCTTCGAGGCGGCCGGGGTCCCCACTAACGATGCGGAACCGTTCGGG
>CAMAVE010000067.1 GCA_945861595.1 Synechococcus sp. UW140 | reverse complement strand
TCAACACCGCAGTCGCGCAGGTGGTTGCCGGCGGCGGCTGAGAGGCTGGGATGCATCGCCCGCAACACCCGATCGCCGGGATCCACCAGGATCACCTGGCAACTTGCGATGTCGAGTTGTTTGAAATCGCGCTCCAAGGCATGGCGCATCAGCTCAATCAACGAGCCGGCCAGTTCGCAGCCTGAGGGGCCCCCGCCCACCACCACGGCTGTCTGCAGGAACTGGCGGCGGGCTTGATCAGGAGTTTGCTCAGCCTCCTCCAGGGCCATCAACACCCGCCGGCGGATTTCATCGGCGTGCTCGAGGATCTTCATCGGCGGCGCTAGGGGCCGCCATTCCTCGTGGCCGAAGTAGGTGCTGCCCGAACCCGTGGCCAGGATCAGGTGGTCGTAGCGAAAGCGGCGGTCGTTGAACACCACCTCTTGGGCGTCGGGGTCGATGTCCTCCACTTCGCCCAGCAACACCTGGACGTTGGGGGCCTGGCCCACCAGCAGGCGTAGGGGGGAGGCCACATCCGATTCGGCGACCAGGCCGGTGGCCACCTGGTAGAGCAGGGGCTGGAACAGGTTGAAATTGCGTTTGTCGATCAGGGTGACGCGCACCGGCTGGCCGGCTAGGGCCTGGACCGCCTTGAGACCGGCAAAGCCGCCACCCACCACAACCACATGGGGACGGGCCCGCAGCTCCTCATCCGGGGGGTTCAACTCCAGGAAGAACCGTTCCGCAGCCATTGCAATTGTTCCTAAGCCTCCGTCAAGGTATCGGTTTTTTTCGTCAGCGCAGGCCCCTCATGGGACGAATTGAGCTTGGGTGGTGGGATCGTCACAGGAACGGCGGCGCCGTAGGGATGGGGCCCAGGCCCGGTTGCTCCATGGAGTTAGGTTGAACTTGCCTAATCAGCCTGGGATTGGTTGCCCTATTTGCCATGTCTATCGATTCCATCAGGGCCTTTGCCGCGCTGGTCCATGCCGACAGCGACTTGAAGGCCCATGTGAAGGGAGCAGAAAACGCCAATGAGGTGGTTGCCTTGGCCGCCAGCCACGGTCACCAGTTCACCTAGGCCAGCCTGCTGCGCCAGCACGCCCAGGCTCTTCACAGCGCCGATGACTCCACCCTGGAGGGGATCAATAGCTGGGGCGATGCCCTGATGCATGCCTTAGGAGCCTCCGAACGCCCCTGACCTCTGCAACAGTGCTCCCGTGAGCGGGCCCTGCCTCGTCTGCTTGGAGCCTGGGGGCGGAATTGTCAGGTTCCCGGAGCCTGGGCTGGCGAGCCATTGGCGTCCTCACCCTGGCTCCCCAGCTCCTAGTTGGCCGGATTGGCACCCCGTTGACCCTGGTTTCCCCTTTGATGGTTGCCTTCCCCCGCTGGCCCCACCCCGTTCCAGGGCAGACCCGTGCTGAACTCTCCGCTGCTCCGTAATGCCCTCAAGATCGGTATTGCCACCTTCCTGACGGCGGCCATTGCCATCTGGTGCGAGCGCATTAGCTACGTTTGGTATTCGTTAATGGCGGTGGTGTTTGTTGTCGATGACAACGACGCCCAGACGATCCAGGCCGCTTCCGCCCGGTTATTGGGCACTATCGCCGGCGGCCTGATTACCTTTCTGGTGCACACGATCCTCTCCGGTTGGATGGGGGTGATGGTGTCGTTTTTGCTGATCCTGCCGGTGCTCAGGCTTGCCGGCTGGCAATCGGCCAGTGGTGTGGCCACCTTGGTGAGCCTGATGTTCCTGATGATTCCAGGCCACGCGGAACTCAACTGGGACTACGTCGTCAACCGCAGCTTGGACACCATGCTCGGAGCGGTGGTAGCCATTGCGGTGGGCCTGCTTCTCTGGCCCCGCAATCAGACCGCCCGATTGGAGAGGATCCCCTTGGAGACGGGGAGACAGATGGCTGCCCAGGTGGGGGCCTACCAGCGCTGGATCGTCGGCGCAGGCACCCGGCCCGAGCCTCTGGCCCCGCAATCAGACCGCCCGATTGGAGGCGATCCCCTTGGAGATGGGGAGACAGATGGCTGCCCAGGTGGGGGCTTACCAGCGCTGGATCGCTGGCCAAGCGATCAGGCCCGAGCCCCTGGCTCCGGCCCAACTCACGAGTCAACTGATGGAACTGGAGACCTTGCTGCAGCAGGAACTCCATGGCCCCCAGGGCCGGCGGCTGCGCCGCCAGTACTGGCCCCAGCGCCAGCTGCTTTGGCAACACCTTCAACACCATTGGATTCAATGGGAGAGGTTGCTGGTGCTCCTGCCCGACGCCTGGCCTGGGGCCCTTGCTCCTGCCCAAGGGGCTGATTCCCACCGGCCCGATCCGATCGCTGCCGATCCCTTCACCGCCAGCTTGGCCAGCCTGGCCCTTGCCTTGGAGGGTGGCCCTGCTTCAAGGCGAGCGTCTAGCTCCGATCGGACGGGGGTGAACCCCGGCCGCCAGGCCGACCCCAGCGAGGCGGACGCCTGGCGCCGCCTGGCCGGTGATTTGGCCCTGCCCCAGCTGCTGATCTTGGCCATCAGCGAGGAACTTCGCCCCCTGCTGGCCAGCCTGCGCAGCCTCAACCTGATCGACACCAGTAGCGTTTCCCTGCAGCGATCCAGACCTAAGCAGCGGCCCCGTCGATGGCCTGGGCCGCCCCAGGCGTCCCCTGTCCAGGCTTCTGCGGAGTTGGCCCCCCCTAATCCAAGACTCCAGGGCCTTGGACGTTCAGGCCCAAGCTTTTGCGCCCCAGAGACGTCTTCAGCCCTTGGGACTTCCTCAGTCCCAGGGTCTTGCCCCCCAGGGTCTTCATTTCCATGCTGATCAGCCGTTCCGATCTGCGTTTGGCCATCACCGCCGGCCTGGCCACCGGTTTCACGGCGATTACACCTCTGGCCTTTGGTGTGTATCTGCCCCAGGCGGTTTTGGCCGTTTGCACCGGTACCTATGGCAGCTCCTTGTCCATGGCGAGGCAACGGATCGCCGGCACCCTGCTGGGCGGGGCTGTGGTGGTGGTGGGCTACGGGCCGATGCAGGGCTGGCCCTTCCCCCTGGCGATCGCTGTGGCCCTGAGCCTGCTGCGCTTGTTGGGCGGTTGGTTGGGAATCAAGGGCTACAAGGTCGGTAGCTTCATCGTGATCATGGGCTGGTTGGTGCACAACGACCAGCTGGGCAGTTGGATTCCCCTGCGCCTCTTTTGGACCTGCCTGGGAATCCTCGTGGCGATGGGGAGCCTGCGCCTGTTTTGGCCCTCCCTGGCGATTGCCAGCACCAGGAGCCTATGGCGCTCCCTGTTGGCAGGGCTGGCGGGCGACCTGCAGGAGGCGGCCCTGCGGATCGAAACAACGTCAGGGCCGGCTGGCCCAGGCCCCTTGTCCACAGTCGACCCAACCGATGGGTCGCCACTCCCCCCGGTCAGTTCGAAGTTTCGCCCCGACCAGCTTTCACTGCAGCGGCGCCAGAAACTCACGCAGTTGCGCCGGTTGCTGCCGGAGGTGGCCAATGAACTCGGCACCAACCCCCAGCTTCACCCCCTTTATCGCTTCCTGCGCCTGCTCGATCGCACCAGTTCCCTGCTGATCGGCAGCATCGACGGCCTGGCCCGCCAACCGACTCCGCGCCAGGAGGTCGCGGCTCTGCTGGCCCTGCACCGGGCCGAATCGGAGATGCTCCGCTACTGCGCTGGGCGACTCGGCCAGTGGATCCTCTGCCTGGAGCAGGCGGCCGACCTGCCGCCCAAGCCCCTTCCGGCAGAGGTGCCAGCCAGTTGGCAACAGGCATTCGGTTTGCTCCAAGACAGCAGCCTTGATGCGATTAGCGCGGAGCGTTTGCAACATCTGGCCCGCCGGGCTTTTCTCTGTCGCCAGAGTTATCGGGCCATCGAATCAATGGAGCGGGACTGGGGGCGGCTGGGCAGCCCCTAGGACCTGCTTGAACTGCTGCTCCCTGATTGGCGCCAGGCCTATTGAGGGGTTCGCGATGAGAACCAGCGCTCGATCCGATAACCAAGGATGACAATGAACACCACCAGCCAGAACCACAATTCCGGCGCATTGGCGTTGCAGAGAATGATCAGCAGCACCAACTCACTCATCAGCCAGGGCAATTCCTGGCGCAGCAGGGGATTGGGGATTGTCGGCAGACGGGGGGCCATGGATGGGTTTTTGTCGAGCGGGCCAGAGCGGTGATTATCGGCTTAGGGCAAGCTGCCCGGCTGGCGCAGAAAGGGTTTGTTCCACTGGCGGTCAATCCGCTGACTGCGGTAACCCCCAGTGAGGGAACGCACCCCAGGGAGCAAGTAGCTGATCGGGCTGCGCCATTCCACGTAGGCATGGCTCACGGCCGTCAGCCCTTCCCGCACCGGAAACACGCCGCTGCCCCCCGAGAGGGTCCAGCGGTAGCCATCGATGCTGGCCGGATCCCGGTCCAGGCTGATATCGGCCCGCATCACCGGCCCATTTTTCGTGAGCTCCTGGGCGAGCTGGGGGTTGCCGATGGTGGTGGAGATGTCATCGACGCTGGCGGGCAGGCTCAACACCCGCGTCACCTTGCCGGTGATGCCGCCAAAACGACCGCGCTGGTTCCAAAGCGGCACCACCTCAACAGGCAGACCGAGGGGGAGGCGTCGGGCGTCGGCCGGGCTGAAATAGGCCACCACCTCTAAGGGCAGCTTGGTGCTGAGCGGTTGGTCAGACCGGCCAATCGTGCCGAGGCGCTGGCCTGTGCCTACGGTCTGCCCCGGGGTAACTTGTAGATCAAGTACGGTGCCATCGCGGTCGGCCTCGATTAGGCCTTCGTAGGCGATCTTTGCTTCGGTGATACGAATCTGACGCTTGAGATTGTCGATTTGGTAGCGGCGCTGCTGGGCGGCCGTTTCCAAGGTGACCTTCACTTGTTCGTAGTTAGCGATCACCTTTTTGGCATTGATCTTGACGTCATCGAGGTTGACGCTGGTGCTGGTGAGGGCCTGTTGGGCGCCCACCACATCATTGGAGAGCGGGGCCACCACCTGGCGCTGGCTGAGCCAGTCGAGGTTGCGCAGTTTCGTGGCGTAAACCGACTGCAAACCCTGGTAACGCTTGCCGTCATCGGCCAGCTTGGCTAGGGCTGTGTCGCGACTGTTGGCTTCAGCTTGTAGTTGCAACTGGTCGCGGCGGTCCAGGTCGAGGTTGATGCGTTGCAACTGGGCTAAATTGCCCTTTTCCTGTTGCAGTTGCCGCGCTAGCACAGGCAGGTACAGCTGCATTAAGACCTCCCCTTTCTTGACTGGAGCGCCGAGCTTGGTGTGGATCTTGATCACCTGCCCACCGGCGCGGGCATTCAGGATTGCGGCATTGTCGCTATAGAGAAACACCCCTTGCCCTGCCACTTCGGTGGGGATTTGCCACACCAGGGCCCACCCCACTAGGGCCGTGCCCATGGCGCCGATGCAGACCCCCACCTGATCGTGGTCCGACAGCCCGCCCCAGCGGTGCTGCAACCGATCCAGCTGGCGCCGGGGCCAGGAGCTGGGGGCTAGGTCAGGAGGGCTCACCATGGCCCAAGCATGGCCCACCGAGCTTGCCTTAGCCAAGGCCGGGTGTGGGGGTGCCAACCCATGCCGATCCGATCGCCTCAATAGCTGTTGCCATATCGCAAACTGGGGCGTTCGCAGCGGAAAGGCAGCATGGGCAGGGCCGGCCACGGGTGCCTAAGCCATGGGAGGCAGAACGGTCCTGCTGGAGCTCAACCCGCCGCAGACCTCGTCTCTCTGGCGTCTCGCACCCCTGGTCGCCTGCGCGCACAGGCTTGGTTCTTCGGTTGGCTGGGCGTTTTCGCGTCATGCCTCTCTCCGTCTGTTTGGGCCCAGGTTCAGCCAGGGTCCATGGGGGCCCTGCAAGACCGGCTACGCCAAGCCCCATCCCAGCCCCTCTCCTGGCCCGCTGCCCAGGTTGGCCAAGCGGGCGCTAGGTCCGACACGGCTGGACTGGAGCGCAGTTGGCTGGAGCTGGATCAACAACTGCGGGCCCTCGATGGCCTGATTCCGGCCGAACCTGGGCTCAACACTCGGGATCTAAGGGCGTTGCCGCCCGTTCCCCAGCTGCTGCTTGACGCCAATGCCCCTGCCAGCGTCCAGCTGAACCCCGCCAAGCTGGTACCCACCGCTCCCCTGGTGCTGCCTGGCCCCAGCACTCTTGAGGCTGGCCCGGTTCAATCCTTGACGCTGGAGCAGGCCTTGGCGATTGCCTTTGCCAACAGCGCCACGCTTCAGGCGCAACGAGAGCAGGTGGCCGCATCCACAGCCCAACTCTGGGCCACCCAGGGCCTGTATTGGCCCACGCTCAGTGCCGTCGTCAGCGGCAGCAGCGGCCAATCGAGCTCTTCCCTCTATGCGCCGGTAGGCAACACCGGGCTGGGTTTTGGCCCCAATTTCGCCATGCCCTCAGGGGCCTTTGCCGTGCCAACGGGCGGCGGCGCCTATCTCAATACTTACAGCACTAGTGGTGGTGCCGGCCTGCAGCTGAACTATGCCCTGCTGGACTTCACCCGGAATCCGGCGGTGCAGGCGGCCCGGGCCCAGTTGGACTCCGCCCGCAACACCTATGCCTCCCAGTTGCGAAGCCTGCAGCTCCAGGTCAGCGAGGCCTATTTCCAGCTGCAACAGGCGGACCAGACGGTGCGCATCAACCAAGCCACCCTGGCCAATGACTTGGTGATTTTGGCCGAAAGCCTCGATCTCCAGCGGGCGGGCCTCGTGCCCCGGCTCAATGGGCTGCGCCGCAGTGCGATCAGCGCCAGCGACCAGGACACCCTGATCCAGTCCTTGGCCGATCGGGCCGTGGCCCGGCGCCAGCTGGCGGTGTTGCTCAACCTGCCGCCCCAGATCACCCCCGCGGCCCGCGATCCGATCCGGCCCCTGGCCCGCTGGCCCCTGAACCTGGAGCAGAGCCTGCTGGCGGCCTACCGGGGCAACCCGGAACTGGAAACGATCCTGGCCACCCGGGATGCCCTGTTGCGCCAGCGTGATGGCACCGCCGCTGCCCTTCTGCCCAAGTTGTCCCTGTTTGCTGCGGGGGGGGGCTCCGCGAGTAGCACCAGCACCTTCGATGTCACCGCCAGCGGCGGCGGCTGTTGTGGGGCCACGGTGATCCCCATGCTCAACCAGAACGGCTACGACTGGTCGGTGGGCTTGAGCTTGCAATGGCTCCTCTTTGATGGTGGCAACACCGCCAACCAGGCCGAGGCCCTGGCCCGTCGGGCAGCGGCCAGTAGCCAGACCTATGCGGCCGAACGCAACGCCATCCGTCTGCGGCTGGAAACCGCCTTTTTTAACCATGAGGCCAGCCTGGCGAAGTTGGCAGCCGCCAGGCGGGGGGTGAGTGCGGCGCTGGAGGCCTTCCGCGATGTGAAATTGCGCTATCAAAGTGGCCTCTCCAGTGAGGTGGATCTTTCCGATACCCAGCGCCAACTGGTCACCAGCTTGTTGCAGCGCCTCAATGCCACCGTGGGCGTTAATATTACTTATGCGCGCCTACTGCGTGAATTGTTGCCAGTGCCCCGGGATCCGTTCACGCTTGTTAAGCCGCGCCTCAGCCTGGATGCCGTAGCACCCCTTTAATCACTCCAGGACTCGCCCAGCACTCCGCCAATCCTTCAACCCAGATCAAACTATAGCGGTTGTATTTTCGCCGCTATAGTTTGGACAGGCGTAGCAAGTCTAGCTATGCACGTACATGCATCAAACCCATCCTTGGGCTTGCGATTATTTACTTGAAATTCACCGCTTGATTGTGATCAGCATTGGCGATCTTGATCTCTTCGGCCTTTGCTATTGGCTCGCTTATGGACGCTTTGCAGCAAGTCTGGGCTAAGGAAATTAAAGCCAGGTTAGTCGCAGCAGGCAACGAGTGCATGGCTACCTTATTGAAGTGGATTGACTTGATTCTTCTGTTCTAATTCCACCTGGAAGTTCCAAGCTCTTGACGATGGAGCGACACATACACCAGCTTAATCGCTTCCTCAAGCAAGCACGGCTACGTCCTCATTCGACCCACGGGACCAATCGGATCTTTTAGTCGAAGTTTCCTGAACCCTGGATTGTGAATCCGTTGCAATGAATTGAATCTTCATTTGACTCTTTCCATTTGCTGGATTGCCATTTGATTGATGCTAATTACCGAGGGCATCCAGCGGCCAGCCGATCAAGATGAGCGTTACAGCTGTTTTGATTGTTGCCAATCACCTGTTCAGCTTGTGACAACGCCTGATAGTGTGTTGGCGCTTGAAACTGGCTTCTCACCAAGCGACATTGACCAGCTCGCTAGTATTGCACCCCAGTTATACATGTGCAGTCAAGCAAAGCACTGCGCTAGGCAGCTTTTTTTGCGAGATTTTTCCAGTCTATGAGTCGCTTGACGGCCATGAAGTTAAAGCTAATTTGGCCTGGTCAATCCCTACGTTTACATGGGTAGATCCCCATGCGGTGGAAGTTGATTTTGGTATTGATTACTCCCACCGTTACGTGGAGTCATTGGTTGTTTTAAAAGAGCATGCTGAATCGCCTGCTGTTCACCAATTAGTTTGTTTTTTGCGTTCGAGCTTCCTTGCCATGGCTAGGGAGGGCCTCACCATTGCAGTGCTGTAGGGGGGATGGAGCCAGGGGGGGGTGCGGACCCCTGGGAGTTATGGGCTCTTGAAGCTGAATCCAGCGTTCTGCTATTGCCAGCATCCGCTGAATTGACGATTTTGCAGTGGGATAGTGGCTTTAGTCGGGGCTACAATCAAGATACCTGCCTAGTTGTCTTCGGTCTCCGAGGCCGGGTCCCAATCGTCGCCCTGCTGGGCGGTTAAGAGCTGCTTTACTAGGCGATAGGGGGGATTATCACATCAATCATTTGGATGAATCTGTTTTGATGATTCGTAGAATTTGGCAAACTTTGCTGGCAGGCTTGCTACTTTGCCTGTTAATTCTATGGCCTGGCGGCCAATCTCTTCACGCGGCGGTTCCTGATCCTTCCAGTTCTGCGCCGTTGGAGCCTGGGGCTGGGCTAGGGCTGCAAAAAGGACCTGAGGTGGTTAAGGTCGGTGTTTACATTACTCGCTTAGATAATTTTGACCTGAATGGCAAGTCATTTGACGCGACTTTTTGGCTTTGGATGATCTCTCCCGAGCATGCTCATAACCGTCTTGATGATATTGAATTCGTTAATGCTGAGAACGTTAAATTTACCAATAGCATTTCAAAGGTGACTCCTGATGGCACTTGGTATCAGCGCAAGGTGGTGGCCACATTGCACCATGACTGGAACCTGCGAAAATTTCCTTTCGACCGCCAGGATTTGCACCTTAAACTTGAGGAGTCCGACTCCTATATTGATGAGGTTATTTACGTGCCAGAAGACACCAAGTTTCTTGTTGATGGCCAGATGAAAATCAAGGGTTGGCGAGTTGTTTCAAGTAAAATAAGGCCTAGTATTAACACCTACATGACTAATTTCGGTGATCCTGGCCTGCGTTCTGATATGCCCACCTCCTTCAGCGGTTTTGATATCATGGTGCAAATAGAGCGGACTAACTTTACCGCCTTCTGGAAATTTACAGCCGGCGCAATAGTTGCGGCTGCGATTGCCCTGTCTTCCTATGCTTTCCATGTCGATAAAGCACAGACGCTGAGTCCGCGCTTCGCACTTTTGTCGGGTGCTGTCTTTGCTGCCATTATCAGTTTGAGAAGCGCATCGACAGGGCTTGGTATAACTGATTATAATACATTAGTTGATCAAATCCACCTGGTTTCCCTCGTCTATGTGATGATTGCAACCTTTGCCGGGGTCTATACTTGGAGTCTCTATCGTAGGCATGAAGATGGCATCGCCATTGAGCGGCTAGGGCACCGCGTTGCATTTGTTTCCACGTTGCTACTGGTCTTTGTTGTTGCCGGGCTAATTCGCAAAGCGATGTTCCTCTGAGTTGCATTTACTTCGCTGCTATTGGGTTCTGATTGTGTAGGTATTGTTGATATCTGCTGCTTTGGTGATATGTATGGATTGCCAGAATTCGGCCTGTGGGCTGTTTAAAAGTCATGTCTGTTCAATCGCTCTTCTGATAGCTTGCTTCCGCTCGAATCAATTGCCTGACCAGAATGGTTTCCCTTCGATGTTTTCCTCGGTCTCTTCCCAATTGGCGAAGATTGGCCACGATTGTGGTTTTATGCGCAACCTCAATGGCTTTAAGGTGCGATTTGAACGTCCTCCCTGGCATGATATGGATGGGTTGATTGATTGATTACACCCTGAAACTTTTTGATCGCTATCCCCTTGGCGATTCTGCGCCAAGCCCTTTCCGCATGAGGCTGTCTAGGCGGCCCAGAGTTGTTACCCTGTTGAGCCAACCTTGCTTGGCATTACGACAACTATGGTACCAGTTGTGTATCTTGAGATTAACGGCATTCTTGCTCCGCGCTATGACAATGCCAACTTAGCCTTGGAATGGGTGACTTTTCCCCTGCAATCCTAGCAGGATTCTGTGGCCTTTCTGATGTCGATCCTGCATTCGAGCGGCAGCCTTAAAGTGATCTAGGTTTCATTTGGCGAGTACTGTTCGACTAAGGGTGTTCGTATTGTTTTTTTGTTGTTGGCAACCCGTCAACTTAATCGGTTGTGCAGCACTTCTGCCGTAGTTTGGCTGAAATTGAATCCTTCAATTGTTGATTGCCCTAGGATTTATGATGTTATTTAAAATAGCAGGCCATGGAGGACGCTGACAAGGGAATTGTCAATGCCCAGAGAAGCCAGGATTTAGCAGAATCAGAAAATCAATCCTGGTCATTGGAAGACAACGAATTGTTGGATCCTTTTGCGATTGAGCCACGGATGCAGATTGTTGATAAGGACCGTGGTTGGGGCTTTCACCCCCGCGCCGAATTACTCAACGGTCGCCTAGCGATGGTGGGGTTTGCCGCAGCCCTGATCATGGAGCTGATCACCGGTCAGGGACTTTTACAGCAGTTAGGCCTTAAGGCCCTCTCCCCTTAACAACTAATCAAGGGCAGAGCCCTTTTGTTTCTGGATTTATTTTTTGTAGATGACTTCTTGCCGAGAGTAGCTATGATCATCCTGAAGTAAGTCACAAATAGCATTCCAGATACCTTGACTGCTGATGGTGTACCAGCGATTACGAACCGGTTTCGCTTGCTTAGTGCCGAAGGTCAA
>CAMAVE010000066.1 GCA_945861595.1 Synechococcus sp. UW140 | reverse complement strand
GTTTGAGCCTGAAGCTGCTGGCCAAACCGATCCGCCAGGCGCACTGGTTGCCGGCCAAGTAGGCCCCTTGGCCCGACTACTTGCGTTTGCGCGAATCAATCTGCAGTAGGTCGCGCACCTGCTGCACTTGGCGGCCCAGCTGGGGATCGGCGGCCAGTTTCTTTTCGATCTGCTCGACGGCATACATCACGGTGGAGTGGTCCTTGCCGCCGAAGGCTTCGCCGATTCGGGGCAGGCTCAAGCTGGTGCCCTGACGCATCAGATACATGCCCACCTGGCGGGCCTGGCTCACGGCCCGTTTGCGGCTGGGGCTGCGCATGTCTTCCACCGCCACGCCAAACACTTCCGCCACCTTGGCGAGCACCTGCTGGGGGGTAACCGCCACCTCCACCCCGGTGGGATCGAGCATGGGCGCCACCGATTCCACGGTCATCGGCAGGCCTGTGATCGAGGCGAAGGCCACGGCCCGGGTGAGGGCGCCTTCCAGTTCGCGGATATTGGAGGTGAAGCGGCCGGCCAGGTATTGGATCAGATCCCGGGGCAGGCTCATGCGTTCCTGCTCCGCCTTTTTGTGCAGGATCGCCATGCGGGTTTCCAGGTCAGGGGCCTGGATGTCGGCAATCAGGCCCATCGAGAACCGGGAGATCAGCCTTTCCTGCAGCCGGGGAATCTGGCTGGGGGGACGGTCGCTGGCAATCACGATCTGGCGCCCGGCTTCGTGGAGGGCGTTGAAGGTGTGGAAGAACTCTTCCTGGGTGTATTCCTTGCCTTCGATGAATTGAATGTCGTCCACCAAAATCAGATCGGCGGCCCGGTAGCGGTCGCGGAAGGCTTGCATGCCGTCCTTGCGGATCGCCTGGATCAGGTCGTTGGTGAAGGTTTCGGTGGACACGTAGAACACCCGCGCCTCCGGGTCGATCTCGAGCCGGTAATGGCCGATCGCCTGCATCAGGTGGGTTTTGCCCAGGCCAACGCCGCCGCAGAGAAACAGGGGGTTGAACTCCCGGCCTGGGGCTTCGGCCACCGCCAATGAGGCGGCATGGGCCATGCGGCTGTTCGGGCCCACCACGAAGCGATTGAACACGTAGCGGGGGTTGAGGCCTGGCGCCAACTTGCGCGGTGTTTCGCCCGTGGCGGTGGTGCCATTGGCCAGGTTGGCCTGGCCCGCACCGCCCCCCTGGCTGCGGCTCGATTCACCTGAGGGGCCTGCCCCCGTTGCCGCCACCGGGGGCAGCAGGATTGCCGCTTCCCCATCGGCGGCTGTTTCGACCACCACGCTGATCGGCCGGCCCGCCAGCTCACTGGCTACCGCAACGATCGTTTCGAGGTAATTCTTGCGCAGCCAGCCGCAGGCGAAGGCGTTGGGCGCGATCAGCTGCAGCTGGTTGCCGTCCAGGGCGGCGCAGCGGGCCGGTCGGATCCAGGTCTCAAAGGTGGGCTTGCTGAAATTGCCCTGCAGCGCTGCTTGAACCTGGTGCCAGAGCTCCTCTCCCTGCTGCACCGTTTGTCCGCCACCTGGGGTCCGAATATAGGCAGGGCCTTGGCGGCCAAACCGTCTTAAATAAAGCCGATCCGTTCCGGCTTTTCCCACCCCGCCATGGCAGCCCCCAAGCAGGCCTACCAACGCCATCGCCCCACCCTGCGGCCCCTGGCTGGATCGTTGCTGGGGCCGGTCGTGCTCGGATCGCTGCTGGTGGGCTGCGCCACGATCACCCTGCCGGGCCTGCCTTCCCTGCCCGGGCAGCGCTCTGAGGCCCAAAAAGTGCCGATTAGCGATGCCCCGCCCCAGGCCTCGCTCCAGCAGGGCAACAACTTCGTCGTCAATGCCGTCGATAAGGTCGGTCCTGCCGTCGTGCGGATCGACACGGTCAAGCGGGTGATCAATCCCCTCGGCGGCCTGTTCGGAACCGGCCCATCGGTGCAGCAGGAGCAGGGCCAGGGCTCCGGCTTCATCACCCGCTCCGACGGGGTGGTGCTCACCAATGCCCACGTGGTCGATGGCGTCAGTGAGGTGGGCGTCACCCTGCCCGATGGCCGCCGCTTCAGCGGCAAGGTGGTGGGCGCCGATCCCGTCACCGACGTGGCCGTGGTCAAGCTGGCCGCCACGGGCTTGCCCGTGGCTCCGCTTGGGGATTCCAGCAAGGTGCGTCCAGGCCAGTGGGCGATTGCGATCGGCAACCCCCTGGGCCTCGATAACACGGTGACCCTGGGCATCATTAGTGCCGTGCACCGCACCAATGCGATTGGCGCCGGCCAGCGGGTGCCCTACCTCCAGACCGATGCGGCCGTGAACCCCGGCAACAGTGGTGGCCCCCTCATCAACGACCGGGGCCAGGTGATCGGCATCAATACGGCGATCCGCAAGGCCCCCGGAGCCGGCCTGAGCTTCGCGATCCCGATCGACCTGGCCAGGGATGTGGCCGCCGAGATCCTGCAGCTGGGCCGCGCCTCCCATCCCTATATCGGTGTGCGCCTGCAGGGCCTCACCCCCGAGCTGGCCCGGGAGGTGAATGCCACCAATGCCGAGTGCCGGCTGCCGGAAACCTATGGCGTGGTGGTGGTCGAAGTGCTGCGGGGGAGTCCGGCGGCCAAGGGCGGCCTGCGCGCCTGCGACTTGATCGAAGCGGTGGCCAATGCTGCGGTCAAAAATCCCGCCGATGTGCAGTTGGCGGTGGACCAGGGCGAGATTGGCCAACCCCTCACCCTCAAGGTGCGGCGGGGCGGCCAGAGCCTCAGCCTCGATCTGAAGCCGGCCGAATTGCCCAACAAAAACTGAGGCGGGCCTCAATAATGGGCCCCAATCGGCCGCAGGCACCGGCGCGGCGAACTACGTCCGCCCCCAGGGCTGGACCGGTGGGCGGACGGCGCTGCTTGGTGGTGCTGGCCCGATGGCCCTCCCCGGGCCGCTGCAAGCGACGCCTGGCTGCCGGGTTGGGCCCCGGAGGCACCGTGTTGGCGGCCCGGATCCAGGCCCGCTTGCTGCGCCACACCTTGGCCGTGGCCCGGGCCGTTAGCCCCGAGCTGGGCTTTGATCTGGTGCTGGCCGTGGATGGGCTGGGACCGGGTGCCCGGCGGCGCTGGGGCCAGCAGCTGGGGGTCGCCCACCTCTGCGCCCAGGGACCGGGCAACTTGGGCCTGCGCATGCAGCGCCAGTGGCAGCGGGCCTTCGGCGCCGGCGCCGACCAGGTGGTTTTGATTGGCACGGACCTGCCTGACCTGGCTGGCGCCGATCTGGCGGCGGCCTTTCGGGCCCTTGATGCCGGGCCGTTGGTGCTGGGGCCAGCCCTCGATGGCGGCTACTGGTTGATCGGTCTCAATCGCGGCGGCTTCCACCAGGCTGGTGCCGCCCTGATGGCGGGCCAGCCCTGGGGAACGGCCGCGGTGCTGGAGGGCTGCCTGCAGGCCGCCAGGCAGCGGGGGCTGGCGGCCCAGCTGCTGCGCTGCCAGGGCGATCTCGATCGGCGGGCCGACCTAGCCCCCTGGCTGGATTGTGCTTCCCCGCCCTGGGGGCCCGTGTGATGGCACGGGATGGGCGAGGGCCTAGCGATCGGCCAGGCACCAATCGAGGGCCAGGCCCTGGCGATCGCCTCCCCCAGCCGTGCTTGCGGTCACCAGAAAGGGGCAGTGCTGGTCCCTCTCCCCTTGCGCCGCCCCTGGCCGTGGTGATCCCGACCCTGAATGAGGCGGCCCACCTGCCCCTGGTGCTCGCCCAGCTGGCGGCGATGCCGGCTCTGGTCGGCGAGGTGCTGGTGGTGGATGGGGGCAGCAGCGATGGCACTGGGTCGATCGCCCGCCTGGCTGGGGCACGGGTGACGGCGATCGCCGGCGGCCGTGGCGCCCAGCTGGCCCTCGGTGCCGGCCAGACCACGGCCCCCTGGCTTCTGTTTCTTCATGGCGATACCCGCCTGCCGCCGGACTGGGCCACTGCCTTGACCAGGGCCCTGGCCTCGCCGCCGGCGGGCTGGTATTTCCAGCTTCAGATCGAGGGGGGCGGCCTGGGGTTGGCGCTGTTGCAGGTGGGTGTCGCCCTGCGCAGCCGTTGGCTGCAACGCCCCTACGGCGACCAGGGCCTGCTGGTGCGCCGCGGCGATTACCTGGCCGCCGGCGGCTTCCGGCCCCTGCCGCTGATGGAGGACCTGGATCTGGTGGAACGGCTCGCCGGCCGGCTGCGCCTGCGCTGCCTGGGGCCGGGCCTGCTGGTGGCGGGCCGCCGCTGGCGGCGCCTGGGCCTTTGGGGCTGCCTCTGGCAGAACTGGCGCCTGCGCCAGGCCTGGCGCAGGGGGGTGGGCGCCGAGGCGTTGGCCCAGCGCTATTACGGCCATTGAAGAGTTCTGCAATGAAAAAAGGCCGGATCAAGCATGCGCTGATCCGGCCCGAAAGTGGCGCTGATGGAACGGCTACAAGGGGCCGAAAAGATCAGGCGTCGTAGTACATGCTGAACTCGTGGGGGTGGGGCCGCTGGCGCAGTTGCTGCACCTCCTCATACTTGAGGGCGATCCAGTTGCTGATGAAGTCTTCGGTGAAGACGCCACCGGCCAGCAGGTAGTTCTTGTCGGCATCGAGGGCTTCGAGGGCGCCGTTGAGGGAGGCCGGCACCGTGGAGATCTTGGCCAGTTCCTCCGGCGAGAGGTCGAACAGGTCGACGTCGGTGCCATCACCGGGATCGATCTGGTTTTTGATGCCATCGAGGCCGGCCATCAACATCGCCGCAAAGGAGATGTAGGGGTTGGCCAGGGCATCGCCGGAGCGGAACTCCAGGCGCTTGGCCTTGGGGCTCGGGCCGGTGAGCGGGATGCGCACGGCCGCCGAGCGGTTGCCCTGGGAATACACCAGGTTCACCGGCGCTTCAAAGCCCGGCACCAATCGCTTGTAGCTGTTGGTCGTGGGGTTGGTGAAGGCCAGGAAGGAGGGGGCGTGCTTGAGCAGGCCGCCGATGTACCAGCGGGCCGTTTGCGACAGGTTGGCGTAGGTGCCTTCGCCAAAGAACAGGGGCTGGCCAGCCTTCCAAAGGCTTTGATGCACGTGCATGCCACTGCCGTTGTCGGAGAACACCGGCTTGGGCATGAAGGTGGCCGTTTTGCCGTATTTGCGCGCCACGTTGCGCACCACATATTTGTAGATCATCACGTTGTCGGCCGCGCTGATCAGCTCGGCAAACTTCATGCCCAGTTCGTGCTGGGCGGTGGCGACTTCGTGGTGCTGCTTCTCGATTGGCACCCCCAACGAGGCCATGGTCAGCAGCATTTCGCTGCGCATGTCCTGGAGGGTGTCGTTGGGAGCAACGGGGAAATAGCCTTCCTTCAGTTGGATCTTGTAGGCGAGGTTGCCGCCTTCTTCGAGGCGGGCCGTATTCCAAGGGGCCTCGATCGAATCGACGCTGTAGAAGCTGCTGCCGGGGCTGGAGTTGTAGCGAACGTCATCGAAGACGAAGAACTCGGGCTCCGGACCGAAGAAGGCGGTGTCCGCCAGGCCGGTGGAATTGAGATAGTTGAGAGCTTTTTGGGCCAGGGCCCGGGGGCAGCGGCCGTAGGGCTGGCCACTGCGGGGCTCCTGGATCGAGCAGATCAGGCTGAGGGTTTTGTGGCTGTAAAAGGGGTCGATCCAGGCGGTGTCCGGGTCCGGCACCATCGCCATGTCCGACTCGTTGATCGCCTTCCAGCCGCGGATTGAGGAGCCATCGAAGGCCAGCCCTTCGGTGAAGCTCTCCTCCTCCACAAGATCGGTGTGGACCGTCAGGTGCTGCCACTTGCCGTGCAGATCAGCGAACTTCAGGTCGATCAGTTCGATGCCCTCGTCCTTGATCAGGCGAAGGACGTCCTGGGCTGTTTTGGCCATGACGGTGGGATCTGGGGGGAACGGGGTCGGTTTGGGATGCCGACCGTGCGGCAACAAGGGAACGTACGGAGCGCAGCCCGGCATGTTTTGTATCAACAGCTACCAAATGGCCGTCCTAGGGGCAGGGCTGGGCCGGCTCGACTCGGGCTGGCGGGCTGGTGGACCCGGCCGAGGCATGGTTGCGTAACCGTTTCTGTCAACTTCGCCAGAACCAGCGCCTGGCAAGGGATCTGGGCGATTGCAGATGCTACGTTCCGGCTAGGTGCGTCGAAATTTCACCGCCATGCGCGATGCCATCACCGGCCTGATCGGTCGCTACGACCAGTTGGGGCGCTATCTCGATCGGTCCGCCATCGATCGCATCTCCACCTATTACGACGAGTCGGCCGTGCGCCTGGCCGCCGTGGAACTGATCAACCGGGAGGCCGCCGAGATCGTGCGCGAGGCCAGCCAGCGCCTCTGGCAGGCCGATCCGGAGCTGCTGCTCCCTGGCGGCAATGCCTACACCACCCGCCGCTGGGCCGCCTGTCTGCGGGATATGGATTACTTCCTGCGTTACGCCAGCTATGCCCTGGTGGCCGATGACGCCACGATCCTCAATGAGCGGGTGCTTAATGGGCTCGATGACACCTACAAGAGCCTGGGCGTGCCCACGGGGCCCACGGTGCGCAGCATTGCCCTGATGGCCGATGTGGTTTGCGAACAGCTCACGGATGCCGGCATTGGCCCGGTTGCCATCGTGCGAGTGCCGTTTGAGCACCTCTGCCGCGGTCTGGCCGACACCAACGTGCGCGCCCGCTGAAGATCCGCTCCTGAGCTGACTGGCGCCTTCCGGTTTGCGTTCCCCAGCCGATTGGTTCCGCCAGTGCTGCAGGGCCCCAGCCGCCGAGCCGGCGCCTGCTTAGGCTCCCATCCATCGCTTGACCATCTCCGGATTTGGCCCCCACCGCTTCTCCTATCCCCGTGAGTGATCGCCATCGCCTCTCCCTTGGGCCGATCGCGACACCGGATCGACTGTTGCTGGGTCCGGGTCCATCCAATGCCCATCCCACCGTGCTGGAGGCCCTCTCCCGCATGCCGATTGGCCACTTGGATCCCCTCTACATCGAGCTGATGGGGGAGGTGCAGGAGCTGCTCCGCTACGTCTGGCAGACCGATAACCGCCTCACGATTCCGATGAGCGGCACCGGCAGTGCGGCCATGGAAGCCACGATCGCCAACATGGTGGAGCCGGGCGACAGCGTGTTGGTGGCGATCAAGGGCTACTTCGGCCTGCGCCTCGCCGATATGGCCGGTCGCTACCGGGCCGAGGTGCACACGATCGAGAAGCCCTGGGGCGAAGCCTTCAACCTCGAGGAGATCGAAGCCGGCCTGAAGCAGTACCAGCCCAAGGTGCTGGCCCTGGTCCATGCCGAAACCTCCACCGGCGTGCTCCAGCCCATGGAGGGCATCGGCGATCTCTGTCAGAAGTACGACTGCCTGCTGCTGCTCGATACGGTGACCTCCTTGGGGGCCGTGCCCCTGAAGTTGGACGAGTGGAAGGTGGATCTGGCCTATAGCTGCAGCCAGAAGGGCCTCAGCTGCCCGCCTGGCCTAGGCCCCTTCACCATGGGCCCCCGGGCCGAGGCCAAGCTCAACGCCCGCACCGGCAAGGTGCCCAACTGGTACCTGGATGTGAGCCTGCTCAACCAGTACTGGGGCAGCAACCGGGTGTACCACCACACGGCGCCGGTGAACATGAACTTCGGCATCCGCGAGGCCCTGCGCCTGCTGGCCGAGGAGGGCATTGAAAACGCCTGGGCGCGCCACCGCAGCAATTCCGAGCGCCTTTGGGCTGGCCTCGAAGCCCTGGGACTGGAGCTGCATGTGCCCCTGGAGCGGCGCCTGCCCACCCTCACCACCGTGCGCATCCCCGAAGGGGTGGATGGCAAGGCCTTCAGCCAACACTTGCTCAATAAGCACGGCATCGAGGTCGGTGGTGGCCTCGGCGCCCTGGCTGGCCAGGTCTGGCGGGTGGGCCTGATGGGCCACAACAGCCGTAGCGAAAACGTCGACCTGCTGCTCAACCTGTTGGAGCAGGAGCTGCCGGCTTTCCGTAACCAGACTTCGGCCGTGCCTGTCGGCGCCGCCGCCTGAACCAACGCTCCAGCTGGTCCTTGGCGGCCTGGGCCCCGATGCCGCCCACCACCTCCATGGCGTGATGGGCGCTGGCATCGATGGCCAGGTTGAGGCATCCCCCTAGGGCGCCCCGCTTCGGATCGCCGGCAGCAAAGACCACCCGGCCCATGCGGGCCTGGACCAGGGCGCCGGCGCACATCGGGCAGGGCTCCAGGGTCACCAGCAGGCTGCAGCCGTTAAAGCGCCAGTCCTGGCGCAGCCTGGCCGCCTGGCTCAGGGCCTGCAATTCGGCATGGCCGAGGGGATCGTGGTCCCGTTCGCGCCGATTCACCCCCCAGCCGATCGCCCGGCCGGATTCGTCGAGCACCACCGCTGCCACGGGGATTTCGCCCTCCTCTCCCAGGCGTTCCGCCCGGCGCAGCAGCCGCGCCATCCAAAAGGTGTCTGGGCCCGGCCGGGCCATCGCAGGGGCTGCGGGGGCTGGTGCCATCCTCCCGCCTCGGCGGGCACCGGCCACACGGGAGGATGGGGCTCCCCCACTCGACCCGCTTGGCTCCTGCCCCCCAGATCGCCTCCCTGCTGCCCGTGCCGGCCTTCCCGGATCCCGCCAGCCTGGATCCCGCCCTGGGTGCCTTTCTGCACCAGGCCAGTGACCAACTCTGCCAGTGGTGGGCGACGGCGTCCGAGCGCTCGCCCCTGCCGCCCCTGAGCGTGTTGCCGGAGGTGGCCCCTGGCGCCCAGGGGTTGGCGCCAGCCCAATTGTTGGCGGAGCTCCAGCAGGTCATGGAGGGGGCTTACAACCCGTGCCATCCCGGCGCCCTGGCCCACCTGGATCCGCCACCCCTCACTGCCTCGGTGGTGGCGGAACTGGTCTGCGCCGGCCTCAACAACAACCTGCTGGCTGAGGAACTGGCTCCGAGCCTGTCGCGGCTTGAGCGCCAGCTCACCGGCTGGATGGCGGTAGCCCTCGGCCTGGGCGCCGGGGCGGGTGGGGTGCTGGCCAGTGGCGGCAGCCTGAGCAATTTGATGGCCCTGGTGGTGGCCCGCCAGCGGGCCGGCTTAGCCGGGCACCAGGGGGCCCTGGTGTTGGGCAGCGTTGATGCCCACGTGTCCCTGGGCAAGGCCCTGGCCGTCATGGGTCTGCCATCGGAGGCCCTACGGCCCCTGCCGGTGGATGGGGCTGGCCGCCTGCTGCCGGCTGCCCTGGAGGACGCCCTGGCGGTGGCCCGCCGCCAGGGCCAGCCCGTGCTGGCGGTGGTGGCTACGGCAGGCACCACGGTGCGGGGGGCGGTGGACCCCCTAGGGGCGATCGCGGCCCTCTGCCGCGCCCACGGCCACTGGCTGCACGTGGATGGGGCCATCGGGGCCGTCTGCGGCCTCACCCGCGGCCATCGCCAGCGGGTGGCGGGCCTGGAGCTGGCCGATTCGATCACGGTCAATCCCCAGAAGCTGCTCGGCATCACCAAGACGTCCTCCCTGTTGCTGCTGGCGGAGCCCGAGCGGCTGGGCGCCTGTTTCGGCACCGGCCTGCCCTACATGGAGGCCAGCTGGGGCGGCGGCCATGGCGGCGAATGGGGCCTGCAGGGCACCCGGGCCGCCGAGGTGCTCAAGCTCTGGCTGGGCCTGCGCCAGCTGGGCCTGGCCGGCATTGAGGCCGTTGTTGATGGCGCCATCAGCCGGCGCCGGTACCTACAACGGCAGCTGGAGCCCCTGGGCCTCGACCTCTCTGGCGGACCTTTGCACTTGCTCGCCTTCACCCCGGCGGGAGCCTCCCCCAGCCAGGCGGAAGCCTGGTCGGCCCAGACGCGCCAACGGCTGCTCGAGGGCCAGCTGATGCTCTCCCGTCCCCTCTATGGCGGCCGCCACCACCTCAAGGCGGTGCTGGGCAATCCCCATACCACCAACGCCCACCTCGACCAGTTGGCCGATCTGGTGGCCCAATCCCTGAGCGATCAGCAGCCATGACCGGCCCCAATCAGCCCCAGCCCGACCGGGCGAATCCCACTCCGGTTCCGCCAACCCCGGCCCCTCCCAAGCCGGCCGATCGCCGTGGCCGCTGGGTGGCGATCCTCACCGGCGCCCTCTCCATCCTGATCGGCCTGGTGTATCTGGTGCTGATCACGGTGCTGGATGCCCGGGGTCCGATGCAGCCGCCGCCGCCCGAGGCCCTTGGCCTTACGGCCGCCCCTGCGGCCCCTGCGCAGGCCCAGCCCCAGGCCCAGAGCGAGACCCAGGCCCCGGCCCCGGGCCAGAGGCAGTCCCTGGGCTAGGGCTAGGCCCAGGCCGAGACCGACTAGGCCCCTGGCGAGAACTAGGCCCCGGGGAAGAACTAGGCCCCGGGGAAGAACGAGGCCCTGGCCGGGGCGGCAACTGGGGATCGGTGGCCCGCTGCAGGGGTTCCACCACCCGCCGGATCGCCAGGTCCAGGAACTGGCGAAGGGCCGAATCGCGGCGGTTGAGGTCGTACTGGCGTTGCACCACCTCCTGCAGGCCGCCATCGCCCCAGTCCTGGTCCTGCTGGAAGTAGGTGGTGAAAGTGCGGCCGGCGATGCGGGTCAGCCAGGCCGCCCCCACCGCCTGCATGGCCTGACCCAGCAGCAGGGTCGGCAGGTTCAGTTTGGCCGTGCCGATCAGGAGCAGTCCCCCCTGGATCACCCCCAGGCTGGCCAGGGTGCGCCCCACCGAGAGGGCCAGCTCCTGGGCTGAAGCCTTCGAGAGGCTCACCCCGTAGATGCGGCCGATTTCGATCACCATCTGGGCGTTCACGGCCGCCGTGCCGAGTAGGCCGACCACCGGCAGGGGGTTGACCACTAGAACCCCGGCGCTGATCCACATGTAGCGATCGATGATGCGCTCAGCGTCCCGCTGGCGTTGCTCCCCCAGCAGGCGCCGGCCGGCGTCGCTGAGGCGGCGGCTCTGCAACAGGATGTTGTCGGCGATCAGGTCTTCGCCATCGCGGTGCAGCACGCTGGCGATCCGGCGCAGCAGCGGCTCCACCTCCGGTTCCACCTGCAGGGGCCTGCCCCCCGGCATCGGCACCGACTGGGGCGAGGCACTGGCGGCCACCACATCGTCCGGGGCGAGTCGCCCGGCGCCGCGGCTGCGCAGCAGGTCGAGAAGTTGGCTCTCCTCGGCTTCGCCGCGCAGATCGCATTTGTTGAGCACCAGCAGCAGGCGCTTGCCCAGGCTGGCTAGGGCCACAAACACCTCCATCTCGGCGGCGCGCAGGTCGCCATCGACCACGAGCAACAGCAGGTCCGCCGAGGCCGCCTGTTCGCGGGCGAGCTGTTCGCGCTGCTGGCCGGCTGTCCCGGCCTCGAGGATGCCAGGGGTATCGACCAGCACCAGGCCGCGGCTGAGGCCCCGCAGCCGTAGCCGGTAGCTGCTGCTGGCCCGGGTCGAG
>CAMAVE010000065.1 GCA_945861595.1 Synechococcus sp. UW140 | reverse complement strand
GGTTCTGGCGGGGCCAGGCCTCAGGCGATCTCGGCGAAGCTGTCGCGGAAGGCGGCAATCGTGGTGTCGATGTCATCGTCGCTGTGGGCCAGGGAGGTGAAACCGGCCTCAAAGGCGCTGGGAGCCAAATAAACGCCGCGCTCGAGCATGGCCCGGTGCAACTTGCCGAAGCGCACCGTGTCGGCGGCCTTGGCCTCTTCGAAATTGTGCACGGGCCCTTCACAGAGGAAGAAGCCGAACATGGCGCTGATCGAGCTGCCGCAGATCGGCAGCCCTACGGCTTCGGCCGCCGCCAGGATGCCGCCCGAGAGCCGCTTGGTGATGGCGTCGAGGCGCTCGTAGGTGCCGGGCTGCTTCAGCAATTCCAGGGTCTTGATGCCGGCGGTCATGGCCAGGGGGTTGCCGCTCAGGGTGCCCGCCTGATACATCGGGCCGGCCGGGGCCACCATGGCCATGATCTCGGCGCGGCCGCCGTAGGCGCCCACGGGCAGGCCGCCGCCAATCACCTTGCCCATGGTGGTGAGGTCGGGGGTGATGCCAAACTTGGCCTGGGCGCCGCCGTAACTGATGCGGAAGCCCGTCATCACCTCGTCAAACACCAGCAGGGCATCATTTTCCTTGGTGATCTCGCGGATGCCCTCCAGGAAACCAGGCTCGGGGGTGATGAAGCCGGCATTGCCCACCACCGGCTCGAGGATCACACCGGCAATGGCGCCCGGGTTTTCGGCAAACAGGGTTTTGACCGCCTCTAAATCGTTGTAGGGGGCGGTGAGGGTGCTGGCGGCGGTGGAGCGGGGCACGCCGGGGGAATCGGGCAGGCCCAGGGTGGCCACCCCGGAGCCGGCCTTCACCAGGAACATGTCGGCGTGGCCGTGGTAGCAGCCCTCGAACTTGATGATCTTTTCGCGGCCCGTGTAGGCGCGCATCAGCCGCAACACCGACATGCAGGCCTCGGTGCCGCTGTTGACGAAGCGCACCATCTCCACCGAGGGCACGGCGTCAATCACCATGGCCGCCAGGGTGTTTTCCAGCTCGCAGGGGGCGCCGAAGCTGGTGCCCTTATCGAGGGCCTCGTGCAGGGCGGCGATCACCTCGGGATGGGCGTGGCCGCAGATGGCCGGTCCCCAGCTGCCGATGTAATCGATGTAGCGATTGCCATCCACGTCCCAGGCGTAGGCGCCCTTGACCCGGTCGAACACGATCGGCTGGCCGCCCACGGAGCGGAAGGCCCGCACCGGCGAGCTCACCCCACCGGGCATCAGGGTCTGGGCGGCGCTGAAGAGGGCCTGGGAACGGGCGGTGTTCAGGGCAGGAGCCGAAACAGAGGCCGAGGTCAAGACAGGTTCCGCAGACGGTGGGGGGAGGTGGCGCCCGCCAAAGCGGAACCAGCCATCGCCCATCTTGACGCAACCTGGGGCCGATCGGGCTTGCGGGTCCTGACTCGTTATGGTGACTGTGCTGATCAAGCCCCATGGGGGTTGGGATCAACCAGCACTCCCCTGCGGCCCAGGCGTCGTCCGTCCGTGTTTGAACCCCTGGACCCCGCCCCAACCCGAACCCAGGGTCCCGGCCCATCCCTAGCCAACGGCCCGGCGGCGGGCCCCGGCCCCTGCCAGCGCTACGACTGGGCGGAGCTGGCCCGGGCCCTGCGCCAACTGCTGCCGGCCAAGGCCGTGGTGACAGCCCGCCAGGAACTGCTCGCCTACGACAGCGATGGCCTCACCCTGGAGCGCCACCAGCCGCCCTTGGTGGTGTTGCCGGAAACCACCGAGCAGGTGGCGGCGGTGCTGCAGCTCTGCCACGAGCGCGCGATTCCCTTTGTGGCCAGGGGCAGTGGCACCGGGCTTTCCGGCGGCGCCGTGGCTGAACGGGAGGCCCTGGTGATTGCCACCAGCCGCATGCGCCAGGTGCTCTCGGTGGATCTGGCCAACCAGCGCATCACCGTGCAGCCCGGGGTGATCAACAGCTGGGTGACCCGCTCGGTGGTGGGCGACGGCTTCTATTACGCCCCCGATCCCTCCAGCCAGCAGGTCTGCACGATCGGCGGCAACGTCGCCGAAAACTCCGGCGGCGTCCATTGCCTCAAGTACGGGGTCACCAGCAACCATGTGTTGGCCATGGAGGTGGTGTTGCCCGATGGCACCGTGACCACCTTGGGCGGCCCCCAGCCGGAGATGGCGGCCCTCGATCTGCGCGGGGTGTTTATCGGCAGCGAGGGCACCTTGGGGATCGCCACGGCGATCACCCTGCGGCTGCTGCCGGCCCCGGCGAAGGTGGCCGTGTTGCTGGCCGATTTCGCCTCGATGGCGGCGGCCGGCGAGGCGGTGCGCCAGATCACCGGCGCCGGGGTGTTGCCCGCCGGCATGGAAATGATGGACAGCCCCTGCATTCAGGCGGTGGACGACTACTTCGGCTTCGACGAATACCCGCGCGAGGCGGCTGCCGTGCTGCTGATCGAGCTCGATGGCCAGGAGCAGGAGGTGCAGGATTCGGTGCAGTTAGCCACCCGCCTCTGCCTGCAGGCGGGCGCCGGCAGCGTGCGCCAGGCCTGGGACGAGTCCGCCCGGGCCCGGCTCTGGAAGGGGCGGAAATCGGCGATCACGGCCCTGGGCCGCCAGTCGCCCAGCTACTACCTCCAGGACGGCGTGGTGCCCCGCACCGCCCTGCCCGAGGTGTTGGCGGCCATCGGCGACTTGAGCCGGGAGCATGGCTTGAGCGTCGCCAACGTGTTCCACGCTGGCGATGGCAATCTCCATCCCCTGATCCTCTATCGGGCTTCCGATCCAGGTGTGCAGGAGCGGGTGCATCGCCTCGGCGGCGAAATCCTGCGGCTCTGCATCGCCGCCGGCGGCAGCATCACCGGCGAACACGGCGTGGGCAGCGACAAGCGCTGCTACATGGATTGGATGTTCAGTGCCGACGACCAGGCCACCATGCAGTTGGTGCGCCAGGCCTTTGATCCCGAGCGCCGGGCCAACCCCGGCAAGATCTTTCCCACCCCGAAAACCTGCGCCGAATCGGCCCGCCGGGCCGTGGAGCTCAAGGTGCAAGGGGTAGCCCTTCCTGAGCAGGTGGTGGCCTTCTAGGGCAGGGGCCTGGGAGGTTTGGAATTGGGGCCCTACGGCTCCGGAAGTGCGGCTCTAGGGGCCTCGGGCCCAGTGTCTTCGCCCCCAACTCTGGTTTATTCCTCGTCTTCGCCTTCGTCCTCGTCATCGCCGGCTGGAGGCCAGGCCAGGTTCACCACCACCGGCGCATGGTCACTGGGCTTCTCGTTGCCCCGCACCGCCTTGTCGATCACGCAGCCGGTGGCACACTCCACCAGCTCCTCGGAGAGATAGATGTGGTCGATGCGCCAGCCCCGGTCCAGGTCCCAGCCGCCGCTGCGGTAGTCCCACCAGCTCCAGTGGCCGCTGGCGGGCTCAAACAGGCGGAAGCTGTCCTGCAGGCCTTCGCCCAGGGCCTGGCGCAGGGCCAGTCGCTCCGCTGCGCTCGCCATGATGGCGCCCTCCAGCCGGGCCGGGTTGTGGATGTCGCGGGCCTCCAGGGCGATGTTGAAATCGCCCACCACGCATAGGGGGTCGCCTTGGCGCTCCAGTTCGGCCAGGTAGCGCTGCAGGCAGGCCAACCACTCGAGCTTGTAGGCGTATTTCTCCGATTGGAGCGAGGAGCCGTTGGGCACATAGAGATTCAGCACCCGCACCCCCTCAATGAGGGCACTGATGACGCGCTTTTGCTCCCCCAGCCGCTCGGCATCGGCATCGCCGCCCAGTACGGCGCCAAAGCCAATCCGCACGTCTTCCAGGGGCACACGGCTGATCAGGGCAACGCCGTTGTAGGCCTTCTGGCCGCTGATCTCGGCCCGATAGCCCAGGGCACCGAAGGCCTCGTGGGGAAAGCTGCCGTCTTCAACCTTGGTTTCCTGCAGGCAGAGCAGCTCGGGCTGGTGCTGCTCCAGCCAGGCCGTCACCTGCTCGAGGCGGCTGCGCACCGAATTGACATTCCAGCTGGCAATCCGCATGGATCTGGCCGTGACAGCAATCCGGTCCATTTAGCATTCAGGCAGAACTGATCCCCCTGATCCCCTGGCAATGGACCCCCTTCGCCGCCGCAGCAGCGCCCCAGCCGTCTGCCGTTGGCCCGTCGTGCTGCCGGGTCTTGGCCTGGTGTCGTGTCTTTGCCTTGGCGCCTTGCTGGCCCCCGGCTCCGCCCGCGCTGATTACGCGGCTGGCCAGTCTAAGCAGGAGCAGCAGTTTTACGACTACGGCCCCAGCAGCGGCAAGAGCAGCGGTTCGCTCCTCGATTCCGCCAACCCGATGGATCTGATGAACAAGTTGCGCAAGAGCACGGCCATGGATGACGCCACCCCCCCGGGCGACGCCATTGACCAGGCCCTCAAGCTCCTCAATTCGCCGCCGCCCCCGCCCCAGAAGACCGTGCAGGTGCCCCTGAAGGCCCCCTGAGGTCTGCCAATCCCCAGCTCACCGCCACCTGGTCCAACCGTTGGGCGCCCTGGCCCCCGAGCCGGGAGCGGGCCTGAACCAGGGCGCGCTGGCTGGCTTGACCATCCCCCTGCTGTTGGCGCACCAGGGCCAGGGCCAGCCAGGGCCGGGCATCGCGGGGGAACTGCTCGCTGAGTTGTTGATCGAGCTGGGCCGCCGCCGGCAGGTCACCCTGGCGCTGCATCAGGTCGGCCAGCAGCAGGCCGATCGCCAGGGCCTGGGGCTGGGGGCTGGGGGTTTGGGCCTGCTTCAGCAGGGCTTGGAGCTGGGTGCGGGCTTCGCTGCCTCGACCTTGCTCGAGCTGGAGCAGGGCCATCCGTTTTAGGGCTTCGACCTGGCCCGGATCCTGGTTGAGGATCTGGCGCAGTTCCCGTTCGGCTCCGCTGCGGTCATTGGCGTTGCGGCGCAGGTCGGCTAGCAGCAGCCGCAGGGGCCAGCGGCCGCTTTCCTGGTCGGCCATCTGCTCCAGCAGGGCGATCGCTTCGGCTTGGCGACCAAGGCCCAGCAGCAGGCTGAGCAGGCGCTGGCGATCCTTGACGGTGGCCGCTCCGCGTCCTAGCCGGCCCTGGAGTTGGCCCACTTCGGTTTGCACCTGCAGCTGCAGCTGGCCCTGGGCGCTCCCGCGGGGGTCGCCGTGGCGTTGGCCCAGCCCCCAGCCGGCCCAGGCACAGCCGGTCACCAGGGTGATCAGCGCCAAACGCTTTAGGGCGGCTCGCCCGCGGGCCCAGCTGGGCAAAACTCCGGTTGGCACTCCAGAACCGGATCGCTCAGGCATGGGGGCAGGCGGGCTCCGTTGGGCTCCAGTGTGGGGCCTGCGGCTCTGGCTACATTGGCCCGTGGGCCCAGGACACCAGCACGCCCAGGGGGCTCTAGCGACGATGCGTCACCATCCGATTTCGCCGGTTACCGAACCGATGCAGTACCGGGCCATCGGGGTGGTCCGGGGGACCTATCGGCCCAGTGATCCCGAACAATTGACCCGGGGAGTGATCGAAACCGAGGACGGCACCGCGATTGAGGCGGTGGTGCTGGGCCGGGTGCTCACCTTGATGCGTCGTCACCTCGACCTGGCCGAACCCCATCTCTGGGTGGTGTACCCCCGCTCCCGCGATGAGGACCAGCTGCACCTGCAATTGGTGGGCGTCTGGGAACCCAGCACCCTCGCGAGCGACACCAGCCCCGAGGCCAGCGATGCCGAGTCGGATGGGGCGAGCCCTGGTGAGCCCGCTGCTCTAGACGCGGGCCGTTCTGCTGCTGTTCCAGCTGGCGATGCCGCTGTTCCCGCTGGCGAGCCCAGCAGCGCTGGTGCCGATGCGGTGCCCGAAGGCGACGACTATTTCTCCGTGCGTGGCGAACTGATCTTCACCCGGCCCGAGAGCGGTGATGTGGTGGTGAAGATCCGCCAGCTCCCCCGCCCCGATGGCAGCCGGCCCACCCCGTTCAAATTGCAGCTCAAGGGCGAGATTCCCCTGGAGAGCCTGCGCCATTTCGTGGCCCTAGACCTGCGCCGCCAGGGCCAGGTGCTGCAGCTCGAACGCCATGAGGTGATTGCGCCCATGCCCCAGCGGGGCAACCGCGGCGGCAAGGGCCGGGGTTCGGCAGGCAAGGGTGGCGGTGGGGGGCGGGGGGCTGCTGCCGGCCCTCGCCAAGGGGCTGAGCGCGGTGCCGCCGGCCCTGGGGCCGATCGCGCCAAGGGCGACCGGCCAGGGGCTGGGGCCCGGGGTGAGGCTCCCAAGGGGGACTCCCCCCGGGGGGATGGACCCCGCCGCAACTCCAGCGCCGTCAGCCGACCCAGCCGCTAATGGCTGATCCCGCCGCTCCGGCGGCCTTACGGGCAGGGCTGGTGGTGGCTGGCCTCACGGTTACGGCTGTGGTCGGCCCCCTGGTGGGGGTGTCACCGGCCTGGATTGTGCTGGCGGTGGCCCTGGGTTTGGGGGCCCTGAGCTTGGATGCGGCCCGTTTCGGCGGCCGCGGCGGCCATGTGCTGGCCGAAGCCCTGCCGGGCGGCGAGGCCCGCCTGCGCCGGATTGCCGTGCATGAGGCGGGCCATGGCCTGCTGGCCGAGGCGGAAGACTTGCGCCTGCGCCGGGTGCTGGTGGGCAGCCTGGCCTGCCTGCGGGCGGGCCTTAACAGCAATGGCAGTACCGAGTTTGCCTCCGAGTTTGTGATGCCCTTCCTGGCCCGGCCGGCGGGATCAGGTGGCACCCAGCTGGAGGCGGCTCCTCGCGATGGTTCCCCCCATCCTGTTGAAGGGGAGCGTCCAGGGGCCCTCGCTCCAGGCCTGCCGGCGGAGGAGCTGCGCCGTTGGAGCCGGGTGTTGCTCGCCGGCATGGTGGCCGAGGAGCTCATGTACGGAGAGTCGCAAGGCGGCAGCGATGACCGGGCCCTGCTGGGCCGGATCTGGGGCCTGTCGGGCTTCGATGTGGACACGGCCCAGCGGGAACAGCGGCGGGCCCGCCGCGAGGTGGAGCAGGGGCTCAGCAAGCGTCGTCCCGAGCTGGAGCAACGGGCCGAGCGGTTGCTGGCCCAGGCCCCGCGCCTGTTTCGCAAAGCCCCTAGCCCCCCCGAGGGCGATGGTGTCCAAAACGAGGCTGGCCAGAACCAACCCATCAACCCCGGGCAGCAGCCCATCCCCGGGCAGCAGCCATGACCCTGGCCCTGGTGGATTGCCCTACGGGCCTGGCCGGCAACATGCTTCTGGCGGCCCTGTTTGATTTAGGCCTGCCCCAGGAGGTGCTTGACGCTCCCCTGGCGGCCCTGGGCCTGGATGGGGCCTACGCCATTGACCTTGAGGAGCGGCGCAGCGCTGGGCTGCGGGGTTTGCACCTGGCCGTGCGCGGCTTGGAAGCGGAGCCCCCCCATCGCCACTGGGCGGAGCTCGAGGCCACGATCGCCGCCGCCGCCCTCGAACCCCAGCTCAAGCAACGGGTGCTGGCGGTGTTTGGTCTGCTGGCTGAGGCCGAGGCCCAGGTCCATGGCCAGCCCGCCGAACGGGTCCATTTCCATGAGGTGGGCGCCATCGATGCCTTGGTCGATGTGGTGGGGGTGTGCGCCGGCTTGGCCCATTTCGGCATCCACCAGTTGGTTTGCGCCAGCCCACCGGCTGGCCATGGCACGGTGCAAACGGACCATGGGGTCCTGCCCCTGCCGGCTCCGGCCGTGCTCGAACTGGCCCGGCTCAAGGGGATTCCCCTGGCCAGCAGTGAGGGCTTTCCTGCCGGCGAGCTCACGACCCCCACGGGCCTGGCCCTGATGGCGGTGCTGGCCGAGCGCTTTGGGCCGGCGCCGGCCCTGGTGCCCCAGGCCGTGGGCATTGGCCTGGGTAGCCGCCAGCTGGATCGTCCCAACCTGTTGCGCCTGGTGCTGGCGGCGGAGTCCCCGGCCCCCCCATCGCAATCCGCAAGTGCGGAGGCGACTGGCCTGCCAGCGGGTGCAGGCGCGGATTGGCGCTTGTCGAGCGGAACGACCGCCGCCGAGGGCATGACTGATCTGGCCGAAACCGCCCTGAGCGAAATCCTGCTGCAACAGCAGGCCCAGATCGATGACGCCACCGCGGAAGATCTGGCCTTTTTGGCCGAGGAACTGCGCCGCGCCGGAGCCCTCGAAGTGTTTAGCCAGCCGCTTTTGATGAAGAAGGGGCGCCCGGGGGTGCTGCTGACGGTGTTGGCCCGGCCCGAGCAGGCCGAGGGCCTGCGCCGCATCTGGTGGCGCCAGGGGACCAGCCTGGGGCTGCGCGAGCAGTTGCAGCAGCGCTGGGCCCTGCCCCGCCGCACCCGGGAGCTGGCCACGCCCCTGGGACCGGTGCGCCTCAAGCAGGTCCAGTTGCCAGCGGGTGAACGGCGCTCCAAACCGGAATTTGAGGACCTGGCAGCCCTGGCCCGCCGCCATGGCCTGTCCCTGGCCCAGGTGCGCCAGATCGTGGCGGCGGCCCTGGCCCTGGAGGAGCTCCAGCCATGACCCTGAGCCCATCTCCCCCCCAGGGCGAGGCGCCCAAGCCACCGGAGCCAAGGTCGTCCCGGAGGTTTGAGCCCTTTTTAAGGACCTTGGTGGCGGGTGGTCGGCAGCTGGGGGGCCGCCTCGGGCGACTCGCGGCCCTGGTCCAAGGCCTACCTGGCGGGGTCAGCTTGTGGGTGAGCTTGGCTAGTGCCGGCTTCCTGCTGGCGGCCCTAGGGGCCAATGGCCGCCAGCTGCAACAACTCAGCCTCGATAGCCAGGGTTGGGCCTGGCTGCTGTTGGGCCTGGGGCTGGCCTTGCTCAGCCTGGTGGTGAATGGCCTGGCCTGGACCCTGGGCCTGGCCTGGCTCGGCCATCGGCCCTGCTGGCAGCCCACGGTGCTGCTGTTTCTGCGCTCCAACCTGCGCAAATACCTGCCCGGTGGCGTTTGGCACCTGTTGCAACGCTTGGCCGTACTGCGCCAGGGCGCTCCAGCTCCTGGGGTGGCTGGACTCGAGAGCCCGGTTTCAGAGCCCCTTGACCTGCGCCAGGGGCTCGTGGCGGTGCTGTTGGATCCGGTGCTGATGGCGGTGGCGGCCCTGGCCCTGGTGGCCTGCGGCGGCTGGCAGGGGGGCTTGGCGGCCCTCGGCCTGGCGCCCTTGCTGCTGCTGCGGCCCCGCTGGTTCACGCCGTTGTTGCTGCGGCTGGAGCGGCGGCGCCAGGGCCAGCTGCAACGCCAGGGCTGGCTGGTTGAGGAGCCCCAGGCGCCAGACCAAGCCAGGGAGATCCGATCGGGGCCCCTGGGTTTGGGCGCCCCCGGGGCGACCCTGCAGCGCTACCCCCTGGTGCCCCTGGTGGGGGAACTGGCCTTTGTGCTGGTGCGTTTCAGCGGCTTTGCCTGCTGCGTGCTCGCCTTCGATGTTGCGCCCCTGCTGCCCTGGAACCAGTGGCTGGGCGGCTTTGCCCTCGCCTGGACCCTGGGCCTGGTCGTGCCAGGAGCCCCCGGCGGCCTGGGTGTGTTTGAGGCCGCCCTGCTCTTGCGTCTAGGCGGCCTTGTCCCGGAAGCCCCCCTGCTGGCCATTGCCCTCAGCTATCGCCTCGTCACCTCCCTAGCCGACCTGCTGGGGGCCGCCACGGCGGAACTAGATCAGCGCTGGTCTGCAGGTCGTTGAGGGGCTGGGCCCTGGTGTAAGGCCGATCCCCGCGGGGCGCTGAAACTCAGGCGTTCATCGTTCCGGTGATCAGTTCCCCCTCCAAAATCATGTTGAAGCGCAGCAAGTCCTCCTCGTTGAGTTGCTGGCGGCTGGAGCGTTCGAAATAGGTTTCGAGCACCTCCCGCCCCCGGGCCGCATCCCAGCCCAGTTCGGCCAGCAATTGGTCGCTCTGGGCCAGTAGATCCACCCGCCGCATCGGCACGGCCACGCTGGTCGGATCGGCGGGTGCCTGCAACTGGCGCACCGCCGCCAGGTAGGCGACCAGGTCGCCATAGCTGGTGAGGCGGCTGCGGCTGGGATGGCCGAAGGCCCGTTGCAGATAGATCGATTCCTGGTCCCGCTGCCAGCCGAGCCGTTGCAGCTGAATATCCAGGGCTGCCAGTTCATCGCTCCAGTCCTCTGGGTCTGCGGGCTGCTCGGCGGCGGCCCCAGCCCCTGGGGGGGTGGAACCGGCTGGTGTGGCCTCGCCGCTGCTAGTCGCGCCAAGGGTCAGTGGGGCCGTGTCCTCCGCTGAACGCTCAGAGGAACCCTTGGTGCCGGGGCCTGGCGCTGCGTCGGTTGGTGCTTCGTTGGCGGCAAGGGGCTTGCTTGGCAGCGCTGTGGCCGCTTCTGGGGCATCCCCCCCGCCGGTTCCTGGTGTTGGTTTGGTTCTTAGGGCTGCTGGCAAGGGGGACTGCGGGCCGTGGGGTTGCACCGGTTTGGCTTGGGCCCCCGGTAGGGAGGGCTCCTTGCTGGGGGCCCGCTCTGGGCCTGGAAAGCGCGCCTGGGCTGGAGAGGCGGCCAGCCGCTGCTGCAGCCGCGCCAGGGCCCGGTCCTCAGCCTCTTCGGCGTTGCCGGCTTCGCCCAGGGCGCTGCCAAGGCACTGGTCGCCGTTCCAGCCCGTCACCTGCACCACCAGGCGGCCCCCTTCGGCATGGACGAGCTGGACCTGGAGCTGCATGGCGTTGGGATCGTCCCTGGGCTGGGTCAAGGCTTTCTAGAGTGGCCTTTGAGGCTGTGCTGCAGAACGAATGGAAGCGCAGGCGATCCCCACGATTACGCCCCTGATTGAGTCTGCTGACCAGTGGGGCGAAATTCTGGTGCTGCTGCCCCTGCTGGTGGCCCTGGAAGTGGTGCTTTCCGCCGACAACGCCATTGCCCTGGCGGCGATCTCCCGGGGCCTGAAGGACCCGGCGCGCCAGACCCAGGCCCTCAACCTCGGCCTGGCCCTGGCCCTGGTGTTTCGCCTCGGCCTGATTGCCGCCGCCGAGTGGGTGATTGATTTCTGGCCCCTGCAGCTGGCCGCCGCCGGCTACCTGCTCTGGCTGGCCACCACCAGCTTGCTACCCCTCCTGCGAAGCGAGGCCGATGACAACGAGGGGGCCCTTGGTGCTGAGCTCCCCGGGGACGGGGCTGGCGAGGCAGCCAAGGGCCAAGCGCCCCACAATCGCGGTATCGCCTCGGTGATCGCCACCCTTGCCCTCACCGATCTGGCCTTTTCCCTCGACAGCGTCGCTGCCGCCGTGGCCGTCAGCGACCGGCTGCCCCTGGTGATGACCGGTGCGGCGATCGGTGTTGTGGCCCTGCGGCTGACGGCGGGCCTGTTCATCCGCTGGTTGGCTGTGTTTCGCCATCTGGAGGCGGCTGGCTACCTCGCCGTGGGCTTGGTGGGGGTTCGCCTGATCATGCGGCTGGTGGCCCCCCAGCTGGTGCCGCCCGAGTGGGTTCTCCTTAGCGTCGTCGGGCTCCTGTTTGCCTGGGGCTTTTCGGCCCGTAAACCGGCCCCGGCCGAGCCCCTCCCCCAGGCCCCCTTCTGATGCGGGTCGAGTTGCGCCAGGCCGGCTCCGGCCAGCTGCTGGAGCAGCTGGAGCTCGAGGAGGTGCCCTATCCCGGCCGCTGGCTGCA
>CAMAVE010000064.1 GCA_945861595.1 Synechococcus sp. UW140 | reverse complement strand
CAGGAAAGCGACATCCCGGCGTCGACGCAGCTCTACAACCAGATCTGCTTCGCCATTGCGGCCCGCCATTACCCGCCGGGGCACCGATTACCAAGCACCAGGCAGCTGGCGATGCAAACCGGCCTGCACCGCAACACGATCAGCAAGGTGTACCGCCAGCTGGAAACCGACGGCGTCGTAGAGGCGATGGCGGGGTCGGGCATCTATGTGCGCGACCAGCAAAAGCCCCGGGAAATCAAGCCGCCACCGGGACCCAGGGGCAGGCCCCTGCCGGACATCGACCGCCAGGTGCGCCAGAGCGTCGATGGCCTACTCAATGCCGGCTGCACCCTGCAGCAGGGCCGCGACCTGCTCACCCGCGAGATCGACTGGCGCCTGCGCTGCGGCGCCCGGGTGCTGGTCAGCACCCCCCGCGAGGACATCGGAGCATCGATGCTGATCGCCGAGGAGCTCAGCCCCAGCCTGGAGGTGCCGGTGGAGGTGGTGCCGATGGAGGAGCTGGCGGCGGTGCTCAGCGAATCCAACAACGGCACGGTGGTGACCAGCCGCTACTTCCTGCAGCCGGTGGAGGAGATTGCCAAGCGCCATGGCGTGCGGGCGGTGGCGGTGGATCTCAACGACTTCCGCCACGAACTCGACCTGCTCAAGGAGCTGCGCACGGGCAGCTGCGTTGGCCTGGTGAGCATCAGCCCCGGCATCCTGCGCGCCGCTGAGGTGATCCTGCACAGCATGCGCGGCAACGAGCTGCTGGTCATGACCGCCACCCCGGACGTGGGCAGCCGGCTCTTAGCCCTGCTGCGGGCTGCCAGCCACGTGCTCTGCGACCGGCCCAGCCTGCCCCTGGTCGAGCAGAGCCTGCGCCAGAACCGCAGCCAGCTGATGCGCCTGCCCCAGGTCCACTGCGCCCAGAGCTACCTGGGGACCGCCACCATCGACCTGCTGCGCAAGGAAATCGGGCTGCAGTCGGCGGCGTGATGCTCAAGGCAGTTCGGGCCGACCTGGCGATCATCAAGGAACGGGATCCGGCCGCCCGCGGCACCCTGGAAATCCTGCTCTGCTACCCGGGGCTCCATGCCCTGACCCTGCATCGGCTCAGCCACAAACTTTGGCGCCTGGGCCTGCCCCTGGTGCCGCGGCTCATGAGCCAGCTGGGCAGGCTCCTCACCGGCGTGGAAATCCACCCCGGCGCCCGCATTGGCCAGGGGGTGTTCATCGACCACGGCATGGGCGTGGTGATCGGCGAAACCTGCGTGATCGGCGACAACTGCCTGCTGTACCAGGGGGTGACCCTGGGCGGCACGGGTAAGGCGATCGGCCAACGCCACCCCACCCTGAGCCAGAACGTGGTGGTGGGGGCCGGCGCCAAGGTGCTGGGGGCGATCACGGTGGGGGCCAACACCCGCATCGGCGCCGGCTCGGTGCTGCTGCGCGATGTGGCCGCCGACAGCACGGTGGTGGGCATCCCCGGCCGGGTGATTCACCAATTGGGGGTGCGGGTCGACCCCCTGGCCCACTCGGCCCTACCCGATGCCGAAGCGCGGGTGATCCGCAACCTGATGGAGCGGATCGACAGCCTGGAGAATGAACTGGGGCGCCTGCAGGCTTGCCTACGCGAAGTTGCCGAAGGGAGGCCCTTGCTGGAACCCTGCCGCGGCCAGGCCCAGAATCTGCGCGACCGCGAAATCATCGAATTTTTAGGGGAGGACAGCCCGGCCCTGCCAGAGATCGAACCGGGCAACCCAGCCGGCGGTGCTGCCGGGCCCCAGTCCCCCTGAGCCCAATCCCCCCTGGGGTCCTCAGCCAAACCGCTCTCCTTAGGGAGAGAGCCAAGCTGGCGCCGCCACCTAGGGCGACTCAGCCGATCGCGGCCTGCTCCGGGCTTGGGGCCGGCTGGAACATGAACATCGAATAGATGACATTGCGACGCATGCCCGTCATCATCTCCAGGAACATGTCATAGCCCTCGTTTTTGTATTCGATCAGGGGATCCTTCTGGCCGTAGCCGCGCAGGCCCACCGACTCGCGCAGGGCATCCATCGCCTGAAGATGCTCGCGCCAGAGGGTATCGATCTGCTGGAGGATGAAGAAGCGTTCGGCTTCGCGCATCAGGCCGGGGCGCAGCTGCTCCACCTGGCCTTCCTTGATGTCATAAGCGTTGCGCAGCTGCTCCTGCAGGAAGGCCTTGAGCTCCTCCACCTGCAGGCCGGCCAGATGCTCGGGCGCCATGTCATCGAGCAGGTAAACAAACTCCTTCACCTTGGAGACCAGGCGAGCCAGATCCCACTCTTCAGGGGGCAGCTCCGGATTGACATAGGCATCGACGATGTCGTCCATGGTGCGCTCGCCATAACCAATCACCTGCTGCTTCAGCTCCCGGCCTTCGAGCACCCGACGCCGCTCGGCATAGACGGCCCGGCGCTGGTTATTCATCACCTCGTCATACTCAAACACCTGTTTACGGATGTCGTAGTAATAGGTTTCCACCTTCTTCTGGGCCCCCTCCAAGGAGCGGGTCAGCATGCCCGATTCGATCGGCATGTCCTCCTCCACTCGGAAGGCATTCATCAGCCCGGCCACCCGATCGCCGCCGAAGATGCGCAGCAGGTTGTCTTCCAACGAGAGGAAGAAGCGGGTGCTGCCCGGGTCCCCCTGGCGGCCAGCCCGACCGCGCAGCTGGTTATCAACCCGGCGCGATTCGTGGCGTTCCGTGCCAATCACATGCAGGCCACCGGCCTCGCGCACGCGCACGTCCTCCTGCTTGACCACCAGGTCGTATTCGCCCTTGACCCGGGCGATCAGCTGGCGCAGTTGCTGGATCTGGGGGTCGTCGGTGGGAGCCTTTTCGGCCGCCTGGGCAATGCGATCCTCCAGCTCCAGCACGGTGAGGGTCCGATCGCCCCAAACGGCCACCAGGTCGTGGGCGAGTTCGGAGAGGGAGTGCTCGGTGGCGTCGCTGAGGGCGCAGGGGTAGAGGGCACCGATCGCCCGGGCCTCACTAGGGGGTTGGAACGGGGCCGCCTGGGCCGCTGCGCCAAAGCCGCCGCCGCCGGCCGGGGCCCGCTGCAGGGGCACGGGCGGGCGATGGCCCTCCTCGGGGCGCACCAACCGTGGCAACAACACCTCGCGCAACTTCAGGCGTCCCATGTAGTCGCTGTTGCCGCCCAGGATGATGTCGGTGCCGCGGCCCGCCATGTTGGTGGCAATCGTGACCGCGCCAGCCCGGCCCGCCTGGGCGATGATTTCCGCTTCCCGCTCCACGTTCTCGGGCTTGGCGTTGAGCAGGTTGTGGGGAATTTCCTGTTCCGCCAGCAGGGCCGAGAGCACCTCGGATTTCTCCACTGAGGTGGTGCCCACCAGCACGGGCCGCCCCTGCTTGTGGATCTCGGCCGTTTCCTGGGCCACGGCCCGCCATTTGGCCATTTCGTTCTTATAAACCTGGTCGGTCCAATCGGAGCGGGAACGCACCCGGTTGGTAGGCACAATTGCCACTTCGAGTTTGTAGGTTTTCTCGAACTCCACCTCTTCGGTTTTGGCCGTGCCGGTCATGCCCGCCAAGCGGGGATAGAGCAGGAAGAAGTTTTGATAGGTGATGCTGGCCAGGGTCTGGGTTTCGGGCTGAATCGCCAGGCCTTCCTTGGCTTCGATTGCCTGGTGCTGGCCATCGCTCCAGCGGCGCCCCGGCATCACCCGTCCGGTGAATTCATCCACGATCACCGCATCGCCATCGCGCACGATGTAGTTGACGTCCTTAATGAACAGCTCCTTGGCCTTGAGGGCATTGGTGATGTAATGGGCCCAAGGATCGGCCGGGTCGAACAGATCGGCCACCCCCAGCAACTGCTCAGCCTTGGCATAGCCCTCGTCGGTGAGGGTGGCGTTGCGTTGCTTCTCATCAACCTCATAGTCGCCTTCGGGATCGATGCCGTCCTTGCCGATCTCGGCGGAACGCACCAACTGGTTAGCCACCTCAACCGCGCGCTGGTACTTCTCCTGGGGTCGCTCCACCTGACCCGAAATAATCAAGGGCGTGCGCGCCTCATCGATCAAGATCGAATCAACTTCATCAATCACGCAGTAATGGAAATCGCGCTGAACCACCTCGGCGATGTCATTCGCCATGTTGTCGCGCAGGTAATCAAAACCCAGCTCGGAGTTGGTGGCGTAGGTGATGTCGCAGCCGTAGTTGCGGCGCCGCTCGGCCGGGCTCATCTCCTGCTGGATCAGGCCCACACTCAGGCCCAGGAAGCGATGGACCTGGCCCATCCACTCGGCGTCGCGGCGAGCCAGGTAGTCGTTCACCGTCACCACGTGGACGCCGCGGCCGGTGAGGGCGTTGAGGTAAGCGGGCAGGGTGGCGACCAGGGTTTTGCCTTCGCCGGTTTTCATCTCGGCGATCTGGCCGTTATGGAGCACCATGCCGCCGATCAGCTGCACATCAAAGTGGCGCATGCCCAGCACCCGCTTGCCGGCTTCGCGCACCACGGCAAAGGCCTGGGGTAGCAACTCATCGAGCAGGGCTTTCTCGCGGTTGCCCTGGCCCGCCACCTTCTCGAGCTTGAGCCGGAACTCGGCGGTAAGACCGCGCAGCTCCTCATCACTGAGGGGCTCGACCTCCTCTTCCAGCAGGTTGATATCGGAAACAATCGGCTGGAAACGCTTCAGCTTGCGGGCATTGGGATCTCCCAGCAGCAGCTTGAGCATGGATCGGGGCCGGCCAATTGGATGCACCCTACCACCGCCAGGCCGTGAGCGAGAGCCGAGAAGCAAGGCGGGGCAAGGGGTTTGCCCACCCCAAGCGCCTGGGGGGGCCAGGCTGGCTCCGCCGCCTAGGCCCGTCTGCAGCAGCTGCGCTTCAAAGGCGAGGATTTAGGCCATCCGGCCGGCACCCCAATCCCTTGAGCGACCCAGCCCCGATCCGCCTGATTCGCCATGGCCGCCTGGCCCTGCGGCTGCGCTGGCGGCTGGGGGCCCTGCAGGCGCTACTGGATGGGCACAGCTTCTGGGCCCGGGGACGGCAGCGCCAGGAGCTCTCAGCCATGCTCGGGGGCAGCCAGGCGGTGGTGAGCGCCTGGCAGGGCCAGCAGCTGGTGGGCTTTGGCCGAGCCAGTAGCGATGGCGTTTTCCGGGCCGTGCTCTGGGATGTGGTGGTGGCGGGCGAGCACCAGGGCCTGGGCCTGGGCAGGCGCCTCGTGGCCGAGCTCCTGGCCTGCCCGGTCGTGGCCCGGGCGGAGCGGGTTTACCTGATGACCACCAACAGCGCCGGCTTTTACGGGCGTCTTGGCTTCAGCGCCAGCCATGCCCAACACCTGATGGTGTGGCACCGACAACAACAATCAAGCGGATGAAGAGATTCGAACTCTCGACCCTCTCCTTGGCAAGGAGATGCTCTACCACTGAGCTACATCCGCCCACGCACCACAGCCCTGAAGGGCGCTGGTGTTGGCATCGGTCTGGGACCGACCTAAGGAGCATGCCCTACGGGCCTGCCCCCGGTCAAATCGCCGGGACGCCCAGGCGCTCGCCGCGGTGGCCGGCGCGGGCCTGAACCCGCTGACACCAGTCGCCGTTGGCCAAGTACCAATCGACCGTAGCGGCCAGGCCCTGCTCGAAGCTGTGGCGGGGCTGCCAGCCCAGTTCGCCGCTGATGCGGGCCGGGTCGATGGCGTAGCGGCGGTCGTGGCCTGGCCGGTCGGTTACTGGGGTAATCAGGCGCCGATGGGGGGCCGCCGCCGGCCGCCGCTGGTCGAGCAGGGCACAGATCGCCTCCACCACCTGCTGATTGGTGCGTTCGCCATGGCCGCCCACGCAATAGGCCTGACCAATGCGGCCGCGGGTGGCCGCCAACAGCAGGGCCTCGACGTGGTCGTCGACGTAGAGCCAGTCGCGCACGTTGGCGCCATCGCCGTAGAGGGGGATCGGCTCACCGGCAAGGGCCTTAAGGATCACCACCGGGATCAGTTTCTCGGGGAACTGCCAGGGGCCGTAGTTGTTGCTGCAGTTGGTCAGCACCACCGGCAGGCCGTAGGTGTGGTGCCAGGCGCTGACCAGGTGGTCGCTGGCGGCCTTGCTAGCCGAATAGGGGGAGCGGGGGTCGTAAGCAGTCGTTTCACTGAAACGCCCCTGGGGGCCTAGGGAGCCGAAGACCTCGTCGGTGCTGATGTGGTGGAAGCGGAAGCGGGCGGCGCGCTCAGGCGGCAACTGCTCCCAGTGGGCACGCACCGCCTGGAGCAGCTGGAAGGTGCCGGTGACATTGCTCTCGATGAAGGCCCCCGGGCCATCGATCGAGCGATCCACGTGGCTTTCGGCGGCTAGGTGCAGCACCAGGTCGGGATCGGCCCGCCGCACCGCCTCCGCCGTGGCGGCCCCATCCACCAGATCCACGCGCAGCAGCTGGTGGCGCAGGCCCCCGGGCCCGTTGGCCGTCGGCCCCAGGGCGGCCAGTTGCTGCTCGATGCCGGCCAGGTCGCTGGCGTAGCCGCATTTATCCAGGTTGAACACCGTGGCGCCGCTATCGCGCAGCAAGCGCCGCACCACCGCCCCGCCAATGAAGCCGGCGCCGCCGGTGACCAGGACCCGGTCCGTGCCGGGAGGGAGCAGCTGGTCCATCAAGCCTCAGTCAACGGTTGGCGCAGAGTAAGGGGCGCCCTTCAAGGGCGTGCTTGGCCCCTGGGGCCCTCGCCCTCAAGCGCGAGTGCCCGGGATGGCCCGCAAATCCGCCAGCTGGCCCAACACATGGGCCAGGGCCACCCGCCAATGGGTGGGCTCTAACCCCAACATCTCCCGGCTGGCGATGCAATCCAGCAGCGAATAGGGGGGCCGGGCCGCCGGGGTGGGATAGGCGGACGTAGGGATCGGTCGCACCCGGGCGGCTTGCCCGAGCAAGCCGGCGGCCACGCCCAGCTCGCCGATCGCCTCAGCGAAGTCGTACCAACTGGCGGCACCGGCATCGCTCCAATGCAGCACAGCTGCAGCACCTGGATCGGCCCCGATCCCGATCGCCCGCCAGCAGGCAGCCGCCAGGCCAAAGGTGGCGGTGGGGCAGCCGACCTGATCAGCCACCACGCCCAGGGGTTCACCGGCCGCTGCCTTCAGGGCATGGAGCCGCAGCATGGTGAGGCAGAAATTAGCCCCCACGGGGCCATAGACCCAGCTGGTGCGCAAAATCCGGGCCCGGCCCGGGCCCAGGGCCGCCAGCACGGCCCGTTCGCCCCCTGCCTTGCTGGCGCCGTAAACCCCCAGGGGCTCGGGGGCCTGTTCGGGCCGATAGGGGCTGCCCTGCTGGCCGTTGAAGACGAAATCGGTGCTCACCTGCAACAGCCGGCCGCCCGTTTCGGCCAGGGCCTCGGCAAAGGCCTGGGGGGCGCCTGCGTTCACGGCCATGGCCAGCTCAGGTTCGCCCTCGGCCCGATCCACGGCGGTGTAAGCACCGGCATTGAGCACCCAATCGGGTTGGTGCTGCCGCACCAGTTCGTGGCAGGCGTTGGCATCGGCCAGATCGAGGTCGCTGCGACGCAAGGGCATGAGCTCAACCCCCTCGGGCCGCGAAGCGATCAGGGCCTGGCCCAGCTGGCCCGCCGCACCTGTTAGGAGCACCTTCATCGCAGCAGAACCGTCATCAGAGCAGCCCCGTCATGGGAACAACGCGCCTGGGGCCAGCTCCGCCAACAGGGGCGCATCCCCATCCTTTTCGGACAGCTGGGGGCTGGTGCCGCCCAGGGCTGCCAGGGGCCAGGCAATCGCCAGCTCCGGGTCATCCCAACGGATCGCCCGCTCGCACTCCTTGCTCCAGTAGTCGCTGGTTTTGTAAAGCACCTCGGCCTGGTCACTGAGGGTGAGAAAACCATGGGCAAAGCCCTGAGGCACCCAGAGTTGTTGATGGTTCGTGGCGCTCAGACGGGCACCAACCCAGTGGCGGAAGGTGGGCGAGCTGCGGCGCAGATCCACCGCCACATCAAAGATCTCCCCCAGAACGCAGCGCACCAACTTGCCCTGGGGCTGGGGCGGCAGCTGGTAATGCAAGCCGCGCAGCACGCCCTGGGCCGAACGCGAATGGTTGTCCTGCACGAACGCCACGGGTCCGACCAGGGCCTCAAACGTGCGCTGGTTCCAACTCTCGAAGAAAAAGCCACGACCATCGCCAAACAGCCTGGGGGTGAGCAGCAAGGGGCCCTCTAGGGCCACGCCGCCATTGCCAATTAGTGGGTCAGCCTGCATGGCGTCCGCCCAGGCTGGCCTGCAGCAGGCTGTGGTCGCTGGTGCTCTCCTCCAACAACTTCATCAGATAATCGCCGTAGCCGCTCTTGCGCAGGGGGGCGGCCAGCTGCTCCAGCTGGTTGGCGCTGATCCAGCCCTGGCGCCAGGCCACCTCCTCAGGGCAGCCCACCTTGAGGCCCTGGCGATGTTCGAGGGTGCGGATGTAGCTGCCGGCCTCATGGAGGGAATCGCAGGTGCCCGTATCGAGCCAGGCCATGCCCCGGCCCATCAGCTCCACCTTGAGCAGGCCCTCGGCCAGGTACATGGCGTTGAGGTCGGTGATCTCCAGTTCGCCCCGGGCCGACGGGCGCACCTGGCGGGCCCGCTCCACCACCGAGTCGTCATAGAAATAGAGGCCCGTAACGGCGTAGCGGCTGCGGGGCTTGGCCGGCTTCTCCTCCAGGCTGAGCACCCGGCCATCGGCGGCGAATTCCACCACGCCGTAGCGCTCCGGATCGCGCACCGGATAGGCGAACACCGTGGCACCGGTTGTCTCCGCGGAGTGAGCGCCGGCCACCGCGCCGTTGCTGGCCTGCAGCTGGGGCACCAGGTCGTGGCCATGGAAGAGGTTGTCGCCCAGCACCAGGGCCGCCGGCGAGCCGGCCAGGAACGTATCGCCGATCAGGAAGGCCTGGGCCAGGCCATCGGGGCTGGGTTGCACCGCATAGGTGATGGCCATGCCCCAGCGGCTGCCATCGCCCAGGAGCCGTTCAAAGGCGGCCTGGTCCTGGGGGGTGGTGATGATCAGCACCTCCCGAATCCCCGCCAACATCAAGGTGGTGAGCGGGTAATAAACCATCGGCTTATCAAAAACCGGCAGCAGCTGCTTGCTCACCGCCTGGGTGATCGGATGCAGGCGCGTGCCACTGCCGCCGGCCAGGATGATGCCCTTGCAGCCCATGGCTCAGCTCCAGCCCATCGGTTCAGGCGGGCAGGGCCGCCATCAGCGATCCCATTTCGATGGCCTGCAGGCCGTAGCCCCAGCCCAGGTTGGCCTTGATGCCGGCCCGTTCCAGGGCCTGCTGCAGGGTGTCGGTGGTGAGCACGCCGAAGATCACCGGCACGCCGGTGTCGCGGGCGACGGCGGCCACGCCCTTGCTCACCTCGTTGACCACCACATCGAAATGGGGCGTGTCACCACGGATCACGGCCCCCAAGGTGATCACCACCTGGTAGCGGCCGCTGGCCGCCAGCCGCTGGGCCACCAGGGGAATTTCAAAGCAACCGGGCACCCAGGCCACATCCAGCTGGCTGCTGGTGGGGCCCACGTCAATGCCGTGGCGGGTAAGCGCATCAAGGCAACCGCTCAGCAGCTTGCCCGTCACCAAATCATTAAATCGGGCCACCACGATGGCGACCCTCAGGCTGCTAGCAGCGGTGAAGAACCCTTCAAAGACCGTCAAGCGCCTGCACTCGCGAGTGGGATCAGACTACGAAGAAGCTGACGCCCCAGTTGAGCAGCACCAGCCCGACCCAGGCGAGACCGCCCAGGAGGATGAGCCGATTGGAGCGGCCGCTGTCTTCGTTGCTGGCGTAGAGCACGGGCACAGCCACGATCAGCGCGAACGACAGCACCACCAGGGCCAAAACGGTGAGGGTGTTGAGGATCTGCATGGATCAGCGTCGGGATTGGCCGGCCCGCTGGCCAGGGCCCGCGTCGGTCAGTGGGCGGATTCTCCCACGCCGCTCCGGCCCCTCGGGTCAGCGCTGGCTGGTTCCTTCACAAGTTGTCGGGAGTGGGGCCAGCGCCCACCGGGCAGCCCAGCCAGCCCTCCTACGATCGGGCCCCCTGCCCCCAGGATCCGTGGCTGCGGAAGCCCCCCAGCAGCTTTCGCTCGTGGCTGACATCGCCCTGCAGGGCAACCTGTTTGGGGCCCCCGAGCAGTCCAAGGCAGCGTCCCGAGGGGGCCGGCCGGAATCCCTGGCCGACCCAAGCGCCCTGGCCGATCCCGGCGAGCTCGACGATGCCGCCCTAGAGGCCGATGCCAGCAGCCGGCCCCGGCGCCGGCGCCAGACCATGGCAAGGGCGGCTGGGCCCGATGCCACCGCTCCTGCCCCGGAAGGGGAAGCCCCAACCGGTCTTGCCGCTCCTGATCTTGGCCCCAACGATCCAGCTACCACTGATCAAGACCCCCCTGAGACCCCAGGCCCAACCAACGAAGCCGAGCCCCCCTCCGCCGCGGCCCCCGAGTCCGACCTGCCGCCCTGGCACCACCACTCCCTGGTGGATCCCCAGCAGCTCCCGCCGATGCTGCGCCACTACGTGGAGCTCAAAGCCGCCCATCCCGAGCGGCTGCTGCTCTACCGCCTCGGCGATTTTTTTGAATGCTTCTTTGAAGACGCGATCACGCTCTCCCAGCTGTTGGAGCTGACCCTCACGGGCAAGGAGGCAGGCAAGGCCCACGGGCGGGTGCCGATGGCGGGCATTCCCCACCATGCGGCCGAGCGCTACTGCGGCGACCTGGTGCGCCGCGGTTTGTGTGTGGCCCTCTGCGACCAGCTGGAAGCCACCGCCGCCAAGGGGGCCCTGCTCAAGCGGGACATCACCCGGGTACTGACTCCCGGCACGGTGATTGAAGAGGGGATGCTCTCGGCGCGGCGCAACAACTGGCTCTGCGGAGTCGTTGTTGAAGGCAGCCGTTGGGGCCTGGCGGTGGCGGATGTGAGCACCGGTGAATTCCGGGTGACGGAGCGCCAGGGCAGCGACCTGCTGCACCAGGAGCTGCTGCAACTGGACGCCGCCGAAGTGGTCTGGCCCGGCGAGGGGAACCGCCCCGGCTGGTGTCCCGAAAGCCTGCGGCTAACCCCCTCGGCCCTCACCCCCTTCGCCGCGCCTGAGGCCAAGGCTTGCCTACTCAAGCGCTTCAAGCTGGCCAGCCTGGCGGGCCTGGGCCTGGCCGACCTGCCCCTGGGCCAGCGGGCCGCGGGCGGGCTGTTGCGCTATCTCGACGACACCCAACCGGGCGCCGCCATCCCCCTGGACCTGCCCACCACCTGGCATGCGGGTGACCAGCTGGTGCTCGATGCCCAAACCCGGCGCAACCTGGAACTGACCCGCACCCAGCTGGGCGGGGGCGTGCAGGGGTCCCTGCTCTGGGCCCTGGATCGCACCGTCACGGCCATGGGCGGCCGCTGCCTGCGCCGCTGGATCGAGGCGCCCCTGGTCGATCGGGCCGCCATCGGCGCCCGCCAGGAGGGGGTGAGTGAACTGGTGGGCCAGCGCCCCCTGCGCCAGGCCCTACGCCGGCTGCTGCGGCCCATGGGCGACCTGGAACGGCTAGCAGGCCGGGCCGGGGCCGGCAGCGCCTCCGCCCGGGACCTGGTGGCCCTGGCCGATGGGCTCGAACGGCTCCCCCAGCTGGCCTCCCT
>CAMAVE010000063.1 GCA_945861595.1 Synechococcus sp. UW140 | reverse complement strand
CAGCCAGGCGGGCGCCCGCATCTCAGTCAGTTTCAATGTGGGCATGCGACCGGTTGGTGGCCCCGCTCGCTCTTGATCCCGATTGCCCATGATCCATCGCTTTGACGGGCCCTAGGTTGGGCTTGCCCTTCCAGGGGGTAGGCCAACTTCCATGGCCAGATTTGCAAGCCACGATCACCAATCGTCAGTGTCGTTTTGTCAGGCTGTGCGGCAGCAATGGCCTTGATGGGCCGTAGCAGAATCTTTTCTGGAGCTGGAGATTCCAGGATTCGATCAAAACGGAGGTGAAGACGATGTCCCTTGGTTCCAGTGATCGGGAGGCTGGCGAGAGTTTTGACCTGGTCGATTCCCAAGATGGCTGCTCCATTTACCAGGAGCCCAGTGGCCAACTGCTGGTGGCCGTCGATCAGCGCCCCCAGGAGTAGTGGGTCACCGACACCCTGCCCGCCGCCCAGGCCCTCTGCCGTCGCCTGCGGGCCCTGGGCTGAGGGGCGTGGGCGGTGGGGTTGGGCTTTTGGCTCTTGCCTAAGGCCTGGCCGCCGCCCCGTTGTGGTTGGCTGGGGAACCCAGGTCCCTAGAGCCCTTTGCGATCGAGGGCATCGGCCAGGCGCGTCACCGCCGAGGCCAGCTGGGCCTGGGTGTCGGGCGGGGCCACCGCCTTTTCGCTGCGCTTGAGCGCCTCGATGGCCCGCACGATCAAAAACACCACGAAGGCGATCACCAGGAAATTGATCAGGGCCACGATCACGGCCCCGGCCGGCCAGGCCTGGATCGACTCCACCTGGATGGCCTTGAGCACAGGTTGCAACACAGTGGTCATCACCAGGCTCACCACCGCGTCCACCACCTTGCCAAAGGCGGCGCCGATCACCACCGCCACTGCTAGGTCCACCACATTGCCCTTATTGATGAAATCTTTGAAATCGGATAGGAGGGTGGATCGACGCAGGGCCATGGCAAAAAAGTTGCAGCTTTGAGTATAGCTGACTCTTCTGGGTTTGTTTATACGGTTTGGGGTGCACCCGCATCTGGACCGCTACCCATCTGGGTCGCTGGCGCAGCTGGGGCTGCGGCGGTGGCTTGCCAACCCGCCTGCAGGTTGCGCAGCAGCCGATCCCGTTGGCGGGCGAACTGGTCCGGGGTGGGGACCAGGGCCCCGAGCTGGCCCTGGCTCCACAGGCTGGCGAAGCCGTGCACCAGGCTCCAGGCGCTGAGGGCCAGCTCGTCAGGGTCGCCCGCCGGGGCCAAGCCTTGCGCTTGGCAGACGCGCACCGCATCGGCGAGGTGGCCGTAGGCCTGGGCGCCGATCTCAACCAGGGCTGGGGGCGGTGGCCCTTCGCTCTCGTGGTGGCGGGGCCTGAACATCACCTGCAGCTGCTCCGGGTGGGCGCAGGCGAAATCCACATAGGCCCGGCCAAGGCGAACCATCACCTCGGCCCCCTCAACCGGCCGGGGGGTTTGGCCCGGTTCGGCTGGGCTAGGAAGCGGGTCTCCAGGACCCGGGGTGGCCGCCTCGGCCGCTTGCTCCCCAGTCGCAGGGCCGGCCTTGGCCTCGCCCATGGCCCGGTCCAGACCCGCGAAGCCCTCCTCGGCCAGGGCGTCGAGCAGGGCCGTGCGGCTGGGGAAGTGGTGGTAGGGAGCGGCGTGGGAGACGCCAGCGGCCCGGGCCAGCTCCCGCAGGGTCAGGGCCGCCAGACCCTTCTCGGCCACGAGGCGCCAGGCGGCATCCAGCAGGGCGCGACGCAGGTCGCCGTGGTGGTAATTGCGCTTTGCGGCTGGGGAGTCCCGCTTGGCTGCCGGCATCGACCAGGCTCAGTCTTGACAGAAGAAAGATAGGCGACCATCATCTTGGCGTTGTCAAGATTTGAGCTGCCGATGGCTGCGACCCCTGCCCCAGGCCTTGCTTCTTCAGCCCCCTCGGCCGCCCCCTCTGGGGGCGTTCGCCCCGGCCAAGCCCCGTCCCTGGCAGGCCTGGATCGGGCCCCGTTCCGCTGGAGTGGTCCAGGCCAGGACCAGCTGCCGGTGCGGCTGCGGGGGGTGGTGCCGTCCTGGCTGCGGGGCGACCTGGTGCGCACCGCCCCGGCCCTGTTTGAGCAGAACGGCTGGCGGGCCGACCACTGGTTCGACGGGCTCGGCCTGCTCTACGGCTTCCGCTTTGACGCTGCAGGGGTGAGCTTCCGCCAGCGCCTATTGGCCTCCCAGGTGGCGGCCGATGCGGCCCAGGGCCAGAGCCGCCTGGCCAGCTTCGGCACCCGGACCCGGCGCAGCCGCCTGCAGCGCCTGCTCCAGCCCGTACCCCAGGCCACCGACAACACCAACGTCAATGTCATCCCCTGGCAGGGCGCCTGGCTGGCCCTCACCGAAAGCCAGCACCAGCACGTGATCGACCCGGACGACCTGGCTTCTCGGGGCCTTTACCGATACGAAGACGGCCTGCCGGCCGGGTTGATGATGACGGCCCACCCCCACTTCGACCACGCCAGCAAGGCCCTGGTCAACGTCGGCACGAGCCTGGGCCGCCGCAACCAGATCCTGGTGTTCCGCCAGAAGCCTGGCGAGTCCAAGCGCCAGATCGAGGGGAGCCTCAGCCTGGAGCGCTCGCCCTACCTCCACGACTTCGGCGTCAGCGAGCGCCATGTGGTGCTGATCGACCACCCGCTGCGGCTCAGTGGTCTTTCGATGCTGTTCTCGAACCGGCCCCTGATCGAGCACCACCGCTGGGAACCGGAGCAGGGCACTTGCCTGCGGGTGCTCGATCGCCAAAGCGGCCGCTGGACGACCTACGAGACGGACACCTGCTTCTGCTTCCACACGGTCAACTGCTTCGACGACGGCGAGGACGTGGTCTTCGATGTCCTCGCCTATGGCGACGCCAGCGTGGTTGGGGCCCTGGGCACCGAGGCGTTGGCCTGCGGTCGGCGCCCGGCCCTGACTCCCCGCTATCTGCGGGCCCGGCTGCGGCCGGGCGGGGGGCGCGTCGAGCTGGAACCCCTGTCCCCCCAGGGCTTTGAGTTTCCCGCCATTGCCTACCGCCAGCAGCACGGCCAGCCCTACTCGGTGGCCTGGGGTGCGTCGTTCCCAGGCAGCAGCTGGCAGAGCCAACTGCTGCGGGTCGAGGCCGGCCAGGTGCGGCGTTTTGAGGAGGAGGGGATGGTCTATGGCGAACCGATCTTTGTGCCCCGTCCCCAGGCAGAGGGCCCCACGGACGGGGTGCTTCTGAGCGTGGGCTGCCACCTGGGCGAGCCCCGCAGTTCGCTCGTGATCCTCGACGCCGAGCAGATGCGGCCAATCGCCCACTGCGATCTGGAGCTGTCCCTGCCCCTTGGTTTCCACGGCAACTTTCAGGCCCGATGAGGCTGGGGGCAACGACCGCCCCTGGGTGGTCAAGGGCGGTGATGGCGTGGACCCGTAGCTTGCGCTACGGCTAGTGCCCTTCCCTTTCCAGCCCCTGTCGCTAGCGTGGCGCCAGATGAAACGCCCCCATGGCCCAGTTGCATGACCTGCGCCTGCGGCTCTTGGTGCAACAGGAGAGCGAGCGGATCGCCGAGTCCCAGCCCGACGATCTCGACCTGTCGGTGGTGCAGGCCCGCTGCCTCTGTTGGCTGGCCCTGCTGGCCGAGGCCCATGAGGACCAGGCCAGTGATGCCGAGCGCCGCGGTGATGTGGAACAGGCCATGGGCTGGTTTGCCGATTCGATGCGGCTGCGCGACGTGATCCAGGTAGTGAGCTCGATCGAGATCCCCCTGCCCGGCGCCCACGACCAGCTCGAGGACGGTGAATGGGAGGGGGACGGGGAAGGCGATGGCTTCTTCGGGCCCATGGCGGCCTGACCCCGCCAGCTGGGGCGCCCTTGGTGCCATGATGGAATTTGAATAGATAAGGGACTGCGGTGCCGGAAGAGCCCTGCCAATGCCCTGATTGCCAGCGGTTCTACCGAGAGCATGACCGCCTAATCCGTGAGAACCCGACGCTGCGCCAGCAGCAGGAACTCAATTGGGCCGCCTTGCAGTCGTTCCGCACCCTGGCCGGTCGGGCCCTTGAGGAGCTGCAGAAGATCCATGGCGACGGCGAGTCCGCGCCCCCTTCGGCCGCATCGATGGCTCCAGCCGTGCCGCCGGGATCGGGCCATGGCGAGGGGGCCGAGGAGGATGCGATTCAGCAGGCCATTGGCGATTTGGAAAACATCAATGCCCACCTGTTTTCGATCGAGGCCCTGATGGAGCGCATTTTTGATGTGCGCGTGCCCGATGAGGTGGAGCAGAAGTTCAAGGAGATGGCCGGCGAACTGGCCCCCGATCCCCTTAATGCCGACCGCCTGCGGCTCAACCGCCTACTGCACCAAACCCCCGACCTGCCCGATCGCAGCTGAATGGATTTGGAGACGAGTCTCCCGACTCTCCAAGATGATTTAGGCCTGGTAACCAGGCCTTTTGATCGATTCGGTACCTCAAAGTGCGTGTCCTTGGAGTAGCACTTTGGGGTGCCGGCCAGCTCAGCTGATGTTGCAGGCGATCGTGATGGGGAAGGGGGCGGCGCCCCAGATGCGCTCGGCGTAGTCACGAACGGCCCGGTCGGAGGAGAAGAAGCCGGAGCGGGCGCTATTTAGCAGCGACATGCGGTTCCATTGCTCGCGGTCGGCCCAGGCGCGGCTGACGGCCGCTTGGGCCCGCAGGTAGTCGCTGAAATCGGCCAGCACGAAGTAGGGATCGCTGCCGGTGATGTTTTGGAGCAGGGGCCGAAACAGGTTGCCATCGCCGCCACTGAAATGGCCCTGTTCCACCAACTTCAGCACCTCGCCCAGTTCCGGCACGGTGGGAATGAGTTCCCAGGGGCGATAGCCCCCTGCGTAAAGCGCCGTGATTTGCGATTCGGTGTTGCCAAAGAGGAAGAAGTTTTCGGCGCCAACTTGTTCGCGGATCTCCACGTTGGCGCCATCGAGGGTGCCGATCGTGAGGGCCCCATTCATGGCGAACTTCATGTTGCCGGTGCCGGAGGCCTCCTTGCCGGCGGTGGAAATCTGCTCGGAGAGGTCGGCGGCGGGGTAAACGCGCTCGCCCAGCTTGACGTTGTAATCGGCCAGGAACACCACCCGCAGGCGCCCATCCATGGCCGGATCGGCATTGACCGTTTCGGCAATGCCATTGAGAAAGCGAATGATCAGTTTGGCCATGTAGTAGCCAGGCGCCGCCTTACCGCCAAAGATCACCGTGCGCGGCGCCTCATCATCGGCCAGCCCATTTTTGATGCGCAGGTAGTGGGCAATCACCTGCAGGGCATTGAGGTGCTGGCGTTTGTATTCGTGGATCCGCTTCACCTGCACATCAAACAGGGAGGCCGGATCCACCAGTAGGCCGTTCTGTCGCTGGATGTACTGGGCCAGATCCCGCTTGCAGGCCAGCTTCATCTGCTCCCAGCGCTGCAGGAATCCGGCATCGTTCTGGAAGGCTTCGAGGCGCCGTAGTTCGTCGAGGTTGCGGACCCAGGTCTCGCCAATGCTGTCGTTCAATAACCCGCGCAAATGGGGGTTGGCCAGGGCCAGCCAACGCCGCGGGGTGACGCCATTGGTGACATTGGTGAACTTGCCTGGCCAGAGTTCGGCGAATTCGGGGAACAGCTGGGTTTTGACTAGGTCGCTATGCAGGGCGGCCACACCGTTGACGTGGTGGCAGGCGACGGTAGCCAGGTTGGCCATGCGCACGGCCTTGCTGCCCTCCTCGTCGATGATCGAAAGCTTGGCCAGGATCTGGTTATCACCGGGGTGACGGAGCTTGACCTCGGCCAGGAAGCGGCGGTTGATCTCATAGATCAGTTCCAGGTGGCGGGGCAGCAGGCTGGCGAACAGCGCCAGCCCCCATTTCTCCAGGGCTTCCGGCAGCAGGGTGTGGTTGGTGTAGGCCAAGGAGCGGCTGGTGATGTCCCAAGCCGCATCCCAGCCCAGGTGCTTGTCATCGATCAGCAGCCGCATCAGCTCGGCCACGGCGATCGCGGGATGGGTGTCGTTCAGCTGCACGGCCCAGTTGTCGGGGAATTGCTCCACGGGAATGCCCCGTTGATCGAGGCTGCGCAGCATGTCCTGCAGGCTGCAGCTCACGAAAAAGTGTTGCTGCTTGAGCCTTAGGCGCCGGCCCTCATCGGTGCCGTCATTGGGATAGAGCACCTTCGAGATCGTTTCTGAACCGATTTTCTCTTCCACGGCTCCGTAATAATCGCCGCTATTGAAGGCATGAAAATCGAAGGATTCTGCTGCGTCGGCTCGCCAGAGCCGCAGTCGATCACAGGTGTTGACGCGATAGCCCAACACGGGCACATCATGGGGAATGCCAATGGCATTTTCGGCAGGCAGCCAGCGCACCCTCTGGATGCCCTGGTGATCGAGGTAAGTTTCGGTGCGGCCGCCAAAACCGACGAAAATCGATTGCTCCGGGTGGGGAATCTCCCAGGGCCAGTCTGAGGAGTTAAGCCATTTGTCTGTAACTTCGACCTGGCTGCCATCACGAATCAGCTGGTCGAAGATGCCAAACTCGTAGCGGATGCCATAGCCTGTGGCGGGAATCTCTAGGGAGGCGAGGGATTCGAGATAGCAAGCCGCCAGGCGGCCTAAGCCGCCATTGCCCAAGCCCGGTTCCTCTTCCAACTCGAGGATCTCAGCGAGGCTGGTAACGCCAAAGCGCTGGAGCGCTTCGTCGGCAGCCTGTTGAATTCCGAGCATCAGCAAGTTGTTGCCGAGCTGGGGACCGATCAAAAACTCGGCTGAAAGGTAGGCGACCACCCGTTTTGGGGTGGCTTGAATCGCTTCAATACCAGCGAGATAAGGTGTCATCATCCGGTCACGGACCGTATGACTCAGGGCCAGGTAAAGATCGCGGCGGCTGGCGTTGGGGGCGATTTTGCCGAGGGTGTAAAAGAGATGGCCGGCCATGCCATCGAAGAGATCTTCGGCACTGAGGCCACTGCGGATTGGATCGGTGTAACACCCTGGGGTGGGGAGTTTCAGGTTGTTCGGCACAATCGTCGTCATGGTTAGGGGGTCTCGGTGGAGGGCCAACGCCAGTTGGTGACTTCGGCCGCATCCATGCCCTGTTCGTGGGCATAGCTGCGGTTCGTGAGGATCGCTTCCTTCATGTGTTCTTTGACATGGGCGGCGCGGGAGCCCAAGGATGGCACCCGATCAATCACATCGATCACCAGGTTGAAGCGGTCGATCTGGTTGTTCATGGCCAGCTCCAGCGGCGTGTTGATGTTGCCCTTCTCCTTGTAGCCGCGCACATGGAAATTGGGATGGTTTGTGCGTCGATAGGTGAGGCGGTGGATCAGCCAGGGATAGCCATGGAAATTAAAGATCACTGGTTTATCGCTTGTGAACAGGCTATCGAAATCCCGATCGCTCAGCCCATGGGGATGCTCGGAGGGGTTGGTCAGGGCAAACAGCTTGACCACATTGATCACCCGCACCTTCAGGCTCGGGATTTCTTGGCGCAGGATCGCAACGGCCGCCAGGGTCTCCTTGGTGGGGCTATCTCCGGCGCAGGCCATCACCACATCCGGTTCGTCGGGGCTGTTGTGGAGGTGGTCATTGCTGGCCCAGCTCCACAGGCCGATGCCCTTGGCCACATGCTGGCGGGCCTGCTCCAGGCCTAGGTATTGCAGGTGCTTCTGCTTGTCCGACACGATGATGTTGCAGACGTTGGTTTCCTGCAGAGCTTCTTCGGCCACCGCCAGCAGGCAGTTGGCATCGGCCGGCAGATAGACCCGCACCACCTCGCCACTTTTGTTGCCAGCCAGATCAATGAAGCCCGGGTCTTGATGGGTGAAGCCGTTGTGATCCTGGCGCCAGACGGTGGAGGAGATCAGGCAATTCCAGGCGCCGATGGGGGCGCGCCAGGGGGCGTGGTGGATGCAGGATTCCAGCCATTTGGCGTGCTGGTTGAACATCGAAGCGATCACATGGGCGAAGGCCTCGTAGGTGTGGAAAAAGCCGTAGCGGCCCGTGAGCAGGTAGCCCTCCATCATCCCCACCAGGGTGTGTTCCGAGAGCATCTCCACCACCCGGCCCTCGGTGCTGAGTTCGCTGCCGCCCTGGCCGTTCACCCCGGCGTCCTCGGGCAGCAGCTCCTCCATCCACACCTTCTTGCTCACCGCATAGATGGCCTGCAGCCGGTTCGAGGCGGTTTCATCGGGGCCAAACACCCGTAGGGAATTCGGGTTGCGGCTGATCGTGTCCCGCAGCAGGGCCCCCAGGGGCGCGGTGTTCTCCGCCATCACCTGGCCCGGGGCCCCAACGGCAACGGCGTAGTCGGCAATCGGGGCCAGCCGCAGCTTGCGGCGCAGCAGGCCGCCATTGGCGTGGGGATTGGAGCCCATGCGCCGGGGGCCCAGGGGCGCGAGGGCCTGGAGCTCCTCGACCAGGCGGCCGTCCTCGTCGAACAGCTCCCAGGGCCGGTAGCTCTTGAGCCAGTCCTCCAGTTGCTGCAGCTGGCCCGGGTCGTGGCGCGGGTCCGGTAGGGGCACCTGGTGGGAGCGCCAGAAACCCTCCAGCTTCAGGTCGCCGAGGGCGGCTGGGCCGGTCCAGCCCTTGGGGGAGCGCAGCACGATCAGGGGCCAGGCCGGCCGCTTGGCCACCCCGGTGCGGCGGGCTTCCTCGCGGATCGCCAGGATCGCGCTGATGGCGCTCTCCATGGCGCTAGCCATGGCCCGGTGCATGGCCTCCGGTTCGTGGCCTTCCACAACCAAGGGCGACCAGCCGTAGCCGCGCAGCAGGCTCTCCAGTTCGGCCCGGGGAATGCGGGCCAGCAGGGTGGGGTTGGCGATCTTGTAGCCGTTGAGGTGCAACACCGGCAGCACCGCCCCGTCGCTGATCGGGTTGAGGAATTTGTTGATGTGCCAGGAGGTGGCCAGGGGCCCGGTTTCGGCCTCGCCATCGCCGACGCAGGCCAGGGCGATCAGGTCCGGGTTGTCGAAGACGGCGCCGCAGGCGTGGGAGAGCACGTAGCCCAGTTCGCCGCCCTCATGGATCGAGCCGGGGGTTTCCGGGGTGCAGTGGCTGCCGATGTGGCCGGGAAAGGAGAACTGTTTGAGGAAGCGGCCCAGGCCGGCCAGGTCCATGCTTTTGTCGGGGTAGATCTCGCTGTAGCTGCCATCGAGATAGGTGGGCGCCAGCACCCCGGGGGCGCCATGGCCGGGCCCCGACAGGTAGATCATGTCGAGGCCATGGCGCCGGATCATCCGGTTGGCGTGGGCCCAGAGGAAGGATTGGCCCGGACTCGATCCCCAGTGGCCAAGAAGCCTGTTCTTGATGTGCTCGGGCCGCAGGGGCTCGCGCAGCAGCGGGTTGGCCTGCAGGTAGATCATCCCCACCGCCAGATAGTTGGCGGCCCGCCACCAGCGATCGACCAGCCCTAGGTCGGCCTCGAGATCGCTCCCCTGCTCCTGCATCGATCCCGCCGGGCTGGGGAGGGAAACCATGGCTTTTAGCATCCGCGTTCTGGTTCGACCGTAGCGATGGTCACCGGGGGGCGCCGTTGGGCCCGAGACTCTCGGAAGATCTGTTCGACACGCATGCTGCCCCTGCCCTTGCCGCCCCTGCTGCTCGAGTTGGGGGCCCACCAGCTGGAGGTGGTCGAAACCCTGGTTTGGGTCGGGCGCTTGCTGGTGATCGTGGTGGCGGCCCGGCTGTTTGCCGAACTGCTGGTGCGCCTGCAACTGCCCACGATCCTGGGCGAGTTGCTAGCCGGCGTGCTCTTGGGCCTTTCCGGCCTCCATTGGATTGTGCCGCCGGAGACCCAGGCCCAGCTCAGCGGGGGCCTGTTGCAGCTGCTCGGCTCCCTGGCCGATGTGCCGATTCCGGTCGTGCAGCAGATTTACAACGAGACCTTCCCCAGTTTGCAACTGGTGGCGGGGCTGGGGCTCTATGCCCTGCTCTTCCTCACCGGCCTGGAGAGTGAACTCGATGAGCTGGTAGCCGTGGGGGGCCAGGCCATTTCGGTGGCCGTGGCGGGGGTGCTGTTGCCCTTTGCCCTGGGCACCTTCGGGCTGATGACCCTGTTTGGGGTGGAACCGATCCCGGCGATCTTTGCCGGCGCCTCGATGACGGCCACCAGCATTGGCATCACGGCCAGCGTGTTCAGTGAGTTGAAGATGTTGCGCAGCCGCGAAGGCCAGATTGTGATCGGCGCCGCCGTGCTCGATGACATCCTCGGCATCGTGATTTTGGCGGTGGTGGTGGCCCTCTCCGCCGGCGAGAGCCTCAGCGTTGGTCCGATCCTGCGGCTGGTGGGGGCGGCGGTGCTGTTTGTGGTGGTGGCGATCGGCCTCAGCCGCACGGCGGCGCCGGCCTTCGATTGGCTGCTCGACCAGCTCAAGGCCCCCGGCGAGGTGATCGTGGCCTCGTTTGTGGTGCTCAGCCTTTGCTGTTTTGCGGCCACGGCCATCGGCCTGGAGGCGGCCCTGGGCGCCTTTGCCGGCGGCTTGATCCTCAGCAATTCCCGCCACACCAAGGCGATCCAGGAGGCGGTGAAGCCGGTGGTGGCCCTGTTCGCCACGATCTTCTTTGTGCTGATTGGCACCGGCATCGACCTCTCGGTGCTCGATCCCACCGATCCGGCCAACCGCAGTGGCCTGGTGGTGGCTGTTTTCCTGCTGCTGGCGGCGATCGCCGGCAAGATCGCCGCCGGTTGGGCCTTCCTCTCCGCCCAGCCCACGGACCGCTGGCTGGTGGGCCTGGGCATGGTGCCCCGCGGTGAGGTGGGTTTGATCTTCCTGGGGCTCGGCACCCAGGCCCACCTGCTCAGCCCGTCGCTGGAGGCGGCGATTGTGCTGATGGTGATTGGCACCACCTTCCTGGCGCCGGTGCTGCTCAGACTGGTGCTGGCCGGACGGGGGACCCTTGCCGAAGCAAGCAGCTGATCAGACTGAAGCTCAAGCCCAAGCCCAAACCCGCTCCCAGCCCCCGGGCCCCTGGGCCGCCTGGCGCGGCTGGGGCCTCAGCTGGGGCGGCTGGCTCGATAACCGCCACGGCGAGTGGTGGCTGCTGGCCCAGCTGTTGCTGATTGGGTTGCACCTGCTGCCGCCCTGGCCGGCGCCGGGGAGCTGGGGCTATGCCTGGCCCCTGCCCCTCGCCATCGGGGGGGTCGCCCTGCTGCTGGTGGGCTTGGCCCTGGCCCTGCAGGCCTTCTGGGGCCTGGGCGCCAACCTCACGCCCCTGCCCGATCCCAAGCCCGGGGCCGCCCTGGTGACGCGGGGTCCCTACCGCCGCTGCCGCCACCCCCTCTACCAGGCGATCCTGCTCTGCTCCCTTGGGGTGGTGCTGGCCCTGGGCAGCCTCTTGCACCTCGCTCTCCTGCTGGCCCTGGTGGCCGTGTTGGGCGGTAAAGCGCGCCGCGAGGAGGGACGCCTCCTGCCGCTCCACGCCGATTACCCCGCCTACCGCGCCACCACGCCAGCGATCCTTCCCGGCCTGCCCTGGCTGGATTGGCGCCATTAAGGGCCTGCGGGCCTAGGCCCGGCGCTGCTGGGCGCCCCGCTGGGAGCGCCTGGTGCGCTGGCTTGCGTCGGCCCGTCCCCTTGGCAGCGTCGCGTCAGCTGTCTTCGCTGCGATTGCCTAGGGCCAGCACCAGGCCGGCCAGCACGGCGATCAGGCCCATGCTGGTGCCCCAGCCCGGCCCCAGAATCCAGCCCAGAAACAGGTTGGTGATGGCTCCCACCACCAGGGCGAGGGCCAGGCTGGACACCACCAGGGCCAGTTG
>CAMAVE010000062.1 GCA_945861595.1 Synechococcus sp. UW140 | reverse complement strand
AAGCACAGCATCAACAATTGCAGACCCCCAAGAGTCATTGGGTCTGCACCGCCTGGGTTGCTTTCTATCGCCTGAAGCAACTCAGGGAACTCTTCCCAGGTGATGCATGGAAAGTGTTCTACGGTTTGTTTGATAGGCGCATGTCGATTTAGAGATGTCGCAGGGTTGAATGTGCAAAAACCTAGAGCAGTTGCATAATCCATGATCTGTGAGATTACTCCGAGTGTTCTTTTCCCTTGCTCTAGCGACCCACGCTTTTCGATTGTCCTAAGTACTGCCAGGCAATCTTGAGTTGTTATTTCTTTGATCGGCAAAACTCCAATTGCTGGCAGGATATCTTTCTGGAGTTTTAACAGTACATCCCCTGTATGTCGGTTGCTCCAGGTTCCTTCTGCCTTGATTTTGTGCCAGTCAAGAGCAACTGTTTCAAATGTAGTAAGTGCTTGATGGGCGGCAAAGCGTTCGATTTTCTCCTGTTTTTTTGCCGTGCATGGATTGATCCCGTCCATAAGCATCCTTGCCTTCTGCTCATCCCTGATTTGTCTTGCTTTCTTCAGGGAGATTTTTGGGTAGGTTCCTATCCTGTAGTCCTGCTGCTTGCCGTCCTTGGTGGGTGGGTAGCGATGTCTCCATAACCAGTACTTGCCGCCCGCAGGATCGATTTCAAGCAGGAGTCCAGCGCCATCTGAGACACGACGTCTGATGGTGCCTGGTTTTTCTGCTTTGACCTGTGCGTCGTTTAAGGGCAAACCCGTTACACCAACATTCTTGCATCCTACACCAACATTTGCACCAACACTCTCTCAGTGCTTCCCTGGTTTTTTTGAGACTCGCCTGGACTTTTGGCATTAAAAAACCTAGTCAGTGACTAGGTTGCTGGATTCTCTTGGTCGTCCCAGGACTCAATTTCAACGGAGGGGGTGGGATTCGAACCCACGGTGCCTTTCGGCACGCTGGTTTTCAAGACCAGAGCCATCAACCACTCGACCACCCCTCCAGGGTGGGTCCGTTAGGACCCATGGGAATTATCCCATAAAGCATTTGCTCCGCTGGGGAGCTGCTTTAGGGGGCTTTGATGTTGGGGCAAGTGGCTCCATTGAACCTGGAGGCAATGCGTTGGCTGCCCTTGCTATAGACCATTTTGGCCTTGTCGGGATCGCCTGAAGCCTGGGCTTCGCCCATCTTGCTGGCAAATTTGGTGCAGGCTTCATCCAGGGTGACAGCGTTCACCGTCGGTGCGCCGGCCAGTAAGGCTGCGGCTGAGAGAGTCGCGAAGGCGAGGGTTTTGAGAGGACTTGTCATTGTGGTTTAGGGATTAAGTCGAGCGCATCACTTGTGAGGGGCGCTGGCCATGGCTTGATGACCAGCGCCCCAAGGTTGGTCGGTTCTCAGGAGGCGGACGGTTTGGCCAAGGGCAACAGGCATTTGTCGGAATCACAACCGGCCGGACCGGCTTCCATCAATTCGCCGCCGTCATAGCGCTGCAGTGCCTCAAAGAAGTCAATGGTACGACGCCTGGTTTCCACGTCTGCTTGCAACTGGCTGTAGGTGGCTTGATCAATCGGCTCAAAGGGCAGGCGGGGGAAGGTGGCATTGGCATCAAAGCGGGCTAGAAGGGCCGCTGAAATGTAGCCTTCGCCGCCATCGATTGCCTTGAAGATGGCATCGGTGAGGCCCTCGATTTCGTTCTCCCGAAATTCAACGGTGGCCGACGTGTTGTGGGCCGTGTAGTGCTTCTGCACTTGCATGTAGAAATCGAACTGGGCCAAGGCCGAGAAGTTGTTGATCTCTACCGCATCGGCCCCCGGAATGTTCGCCCAGCTCACTTCAGTAGGGATTTCCACCAGCCACTCGGTGCAGCGCGGATCAAAGGCATCATCGAGCAAGCGGCCCTGCTCATCCTTATCGGACTGGCTCGGGACGATCGTGTAGCCATAGTCCATGCAGGCTAAGGCCACCGGATCGTTCTTTCGGAAGGTGATGCGGCGGATGAAGCGTTGGGCCTTGGGGGGATGCCAGCCGGGGGAGGCGCCGGTGAGCAGGCTCTTGGTGCCGGCCGGTTGCACGGTGGTGCAGCGGTTGGGCCGGCGCAGGCCGTGGCGATCGCAGTAGTCCCACACCGATCGGTTGACACTCTCTTTCCAGCGGGCCAGGTAGGCCGCTTCCTTGGCCTTGAAGTCCAGTCCCTCCATTGTGTCGGGCCGGCCGGCCTCCCACCACTTCAGCCAGGGGGTGCCAAAGGCATGCACAAAGAAGTCGAACAGGCCGGTGAAACTCACGCCCACGATCGGATCCCAGGCCCTGCTCTGGCGATAGCGCTCCACCTCAAAGCGGTGGTTGAGCAGGCAGGCCACGGCCAGGCCGCCGGCCCTGAAGGCTTCGTCTTGGGCCCCTAGGTCGCTTGGATCAATCCGATTGAGATGGATTTCGGCCAGATTGCAGTGGAAATCGGCGCCCAGGATTTCACCGCAGGGGTTGAGGCCGTAACGGTTGAGCCGGTGCTCCAGTTCCGCCGCGCTGATCTCGGGGTTGTGGGTGGTCAGCCAGCGGCCCGCTTCGTCCCGGCCCTGGTCGCAATAGATGGCGATGAACTCGCTGCGCAGTTCGGGGGTGGGGAGTAGGTCGGCGTTGGAGCGGGCAATCGCCTCGGGGGCGAACTGGATGGCGCCTTCACCGCTTTGGAACTGCTTGGTGACCGCTTCCAGCACGGTGGCCCGATCGGGGCGGCTGTGGAACACCCGGGTGTGGTTGGCCATGCGCAGGGAATCCCGCTCGGGATCGATGCGCCAGTTGCCTTCGCTGTCTTGCTGCCACAGGTTTTCCTTGGCTCCTGCGGCCGATTGATCCTCGGCGGCGAACTGCCGCATGCCAGCGCTGCGGCGGATGTTGCCGGCCACGATCGTGACGGCGGCCTCATCAATCAACAGGCAGCATTCCACCGAACTCAGTTGGCGGCCCTGGGCCTTGTTGAGAATCTGGGCGACGCGGCCATAGAGATCCTTCAGCTTCACCGGATTGGCCATGCCGCCAAAGCCCTTGAGGGTTTCGCCCACGGGCCGCACATCGGAGAGGTCGACCGTGATGTCGATCGGTCCATCGAAACGTTCGTCGCTGCAGAGGTTGAGCAGCAGTTGGTAGCTATCGACCCAGCCGCGGCGGGTGTCACCCACCTTGATCTGCACCCGGTTGCCGTTGATAGTGCTCGTGGTGATCTCTTGGCGCTGGCCCGCAGGGGTGGCGCCGATGTCGGTGACACCCGCAATCACCAGCTGGTTGCGCACGGCCGGCAACCGTTCAATCAGCCGCGGTTCAATGATGGCGCCGGTGCCGCAGCCCATCATCGCCAGGTCCATCATCAGCCCGAAGGCTTCCCAATCGACCAGATTGGTGGAGGTGCAGTTATAGGCGCCAGAAAAATTTTGCTCCTGCTCAATCCAGGAGGTGCCGCCGATCCATAGCCAGCGGCCCGAGGGTAGGGCCATTTGCTGTTCCTGCATGCGGCGCAGCAGGGACACCTCGTCTTCATTGAGGTTGCCGAGCTTGCGCAGGCCGCCCAGGTTGCGTTCGGCCACCTCGTGCCAGCTCTCACGGCCAGTGACGGTTTTACGGGAATAGGTGCGGTAGAAAACCGGGTTGGCGGCCGGGGCGGTGGCGGCAAAGGTGGCCTGGCCGGACCCGGGATTGGTACTGGGGGAAGACCCGCTTGGGCCAGTGCTGGCAGCTTCGCCAGCGGCCGTGGAGCTTGATGCCGTCAACGGAGCTGACAGGGTCACTGGGGCGTTGGGTGCAAGGTAGGGGCAGGCTAACGCCACTGGTGGGGGCGGCAAGGGGCAGGGGGCACCATCGGCGGTGGCTGGCCCCTGTGGGCCGCCTGTACCCAGGCGCTGCCAGGCTTGGGCGATGGAACGCATCTGTGAGCCGGAATTAATGGAGGGCCTCGCCCAGGCCCAGGCCTATGGGGCGGCCGACTTCAGTGGTCCTGACCAGGCCCTAGTGGAGCGGCTCGCGGAGCTGGTGGGGCCCGCTGGCGTTGGCCAGCCGCTGCGGATCGTTGATCTCGGTTGCGGGCCTGGCAACATTAGTTTTCGCCTTGTGGCTCACTTCCCCCAGGCCCAGGTGCTGGGCCTAGATGGGTCAGCGGCCATGGTGGATCTCGCCGCCCAGGGCCTCGAGCGCCATCCCCATGGGCGCCTTCGCTTGACCTTTCGCCAGGCCCTGTTGCCCCTGGATCCTGGCCTGGCTGAGCAGCTGGCAGGCGGCGTAGGCGCGGGCTTTGGGGTGGTGGTGAGCAACAGCCTGTTGCACCATCTCCATCAGCCCCAGGTGCTTTGGCGCACGGTCCGCCAGCTGGCCTCCCCAGGGGCCCTGGTGTTGATGCGGGACCTGCGCCGTCCTCCCAATCCCGAGGCGGTTCGCCAGTTGGTGCAGCGCCACGCCAGCGGTGCCCCTGAGCTGCTGCAACGGGACTACGGCCACTCCCTGGCGGCGGCCTTCACCCTTGCGGAAGTCCAGGACCAGTTACGGGAGGCCGCCCTCCCCCAGCTCGAGGTTCGGGAGCTGGACGATCGCTACTTAGAGATCGCCGGCTGGCTGGGCTGAGGCCAGGGCCGCCGTTGCCTGGCAGGCTGGAGCCCATGAGCAGCCGTTCCTCCAGTAGCGCCCCGACCAGTGGTCCCCCCGAGTCCGCCCTGGGGGCCGTGGCCACACCTGGGCCATCCACCCTGGAGTCGGTGCCCGCTGGCGCCCGATTGGCGGATGGCCAGGCCATCGATTTAGCCCTTGAGCTAGCCCCTGATCAGGGGCTGGCGGGCCTGGCCGAGGCGGTGTCCCGGCGCCGCAATTTCGCGATTATTTCCCACCCGGATGCGGGCAAAACCACCCTCACCGAAAAGCTGCTGCTGTACGGCGGTGCGATCCAGCAGGCCGGGGCGGTCAAGGCCAAGGGCGAGCAGCGCAAGGTGACCTCCGACTGGATGGAGCTGGAAAAACAGCGGGGCATCTCGATCACCTCCACCGTGTTGCAGTTCGACTACGCCGGCAGCACGATCAACCTGCTCGATACGCCGGGTCACCAGGATTTTTCCGAGGACACCTACCGCACCCTGGCCGCCGCCGATAACGCCGTGATGCTGGAGGATGCGGCCAAGGGTCTGGAGCCCCAGACGCGCAAGTTGTTCGAGGTCTGCCGCATGCGCCAGATCCCGATTTTCACCTTTATCAACAAGATGGATCGGCCCGGGCGCGAGCCCCTAGAGCTGATTGATGAAATCGAAAAGGAATTGAAATTAGCCTGTTGGCCCGTGAATTGGCCGATCGGCAGTGGCGATCGCTTCCGCGGCGTGATTGATCGGCGCAGCAAGCAGGTGATCCTCTTCGCCCGGGCCGAGCGCGGCAAGCAGAGCGTCGAGCGCTCCCTGGCCTGGGATGATCCCGAACTTGCCGAACTGGTAGAGCCGGACCTCCTGGCCCTGGCCCTAGAAGAATTGGAGTTGCTCGATGGCGCCGGTGCTGACCTGGATCTGGACCTGGTCCATGGCGGCGAACTCAGCCCGGTCTTTTTTGGCTCGGCCATGACGAACTTTGGGGTGCGTCCCTTTCTGGATGCCTTTTTGGAACTGGCCCAAAAACCAGTGGCACGCCAGTCCAGCCAGGGGGCGATTGATCCCCTGCGGCCGGGCTTTAGTGGCTTTGTCTTCAAATTGCAGGCCAACATGGACCCACGCCACCGCGACCGGGTTGCCTTTGTGCGGGTGTGCAGTGGCAAGTTCGAAAAGGACATGACGGTGCAACATGCCCGCACCGGCCGCTCGATTCGCCTCTCGCGGCCCCAGAAGTTGTTTGGCCAGGACCGGGAAGTGGTGGAAGATGCCTATCCAGGTGATGTGATCGGCCTCAACAATCCGGGCATGTTTGCCATCGGCGACACCCTCTATGTGGGGCCGCGCATTGAATACGAAGGAATTCCCTGCTTCAGCCCGGAGATCTTTTCCTGGTTGCGCAATCCCAACCCTTCGGCCTTCAAGAGTTTCCGCAAGGGGGTCAATGAGCTGCGCGAGGAAGGGGCCGTTCAGGTGCTCTATGACACCGACCAGAGCAAGCGAGATCCGATTTTGGCGGCCGTGGGCCAGCTGCAGCTGGAGGTGGTCCAATACCGGCTGGAGCATGAATATGGGGTGGAGACCCGGCTTGAGGCCTTGGGCTTCACGGTGGCCCGCTGGGTGATCGGCGGATGGCCGGCCCTAGAAACAGTGGGCCGCATCTTCAACTGCAAGACCGTGCGCGATGCCTGGGACCGGCCGGTGCTGCTGTTTAAAAACCAATGGAACCTCAACCAGCTCAGCGAAGATCACCCCGATCTGCAGCTGGGCGCCGTGGCGCCGGTGGTGAGCGGGGTGGAGCCGATCGCCCTCTGATCACTGCCACTGCTACTGCCACTGCCACGACCACGGCCACGGCTACTTCAACTGCTGCGCCTGCGGACCCCTGTCCCGGCGTTGGCTCTGGCGTCGGGTCCCTGGCCTGGCTTGGTTCGCTGGTTTTTGCCCCGTAGCCGCTACCGGCCTGGGGCCTGGGACTGGCGTCCGGATGGCCCCTCAGGGTTCGCCGATTGGCGCCCACGGCTAGGCCCCAACGGCGCCAGACTGCTTTACAACGAAAGGTCACAGCCATGCCAAGACCCTTCTGGCTGGTCCGCCCCCGTGCCGACGGAGGTTGCGACTACGTGAGTTTCCTGCCGGGCTCCGGCACCCCCAGTGCTGCCACCCCTTCCGAGGCAACACCCTCTGAGGCACCACCCTCCGAGGCAACAATCGAGATGCGCGAGGGCTGCCATCTGCCACCCCAGATGCCTTTACTGAAGCGCCGGCTCTGGTTGCCCCTCGAAGAAGCTGAAGCCCAGCGGTTGCGGTTGCAGGAAGAGGGCGGCTACCGGCGCAGCGAACCCCTCTTTTGAATCGCCCGAGCGGGCCCCTGGTTTGCCCTGCCCTGGGGCGCGCTGAGCAGAACTCCTGATTCATTCCACCCCAGGTGGGGCCGTGGCTCGATACGCTCAAGGAACGACAGCGCAGTGTCGGCACGAGGCGATGACCCAGGGTACGGATTCAGCCACAGCCGGCGAGCGGCCATCGGCCTACGAGCGTCTTGGCGTCAGCCCTGACTCCAGTTTTGATCAGGTGCAGGCGGCGAAGTCCGCGCGCCTGGCCGAGTTGGGTGACGATCCCCAGGCCCGGGCCCAGATCGAGGCGGCCTATGACGCCGTGCTGATGGACCGGCTCAAGGAGCGCCAGCAGGGCAAGGTCAGCAGTGCGGCCCTCAACGCCTCCCAGCGGGAAGCGGTGCGGCCCGTCGCCAGTCCGCCCCCCAAGCCCCTGGCCCGGCCCAGCCTGCCCTCGCTGCCGTCCCTGCCCAGGCCGTCCCTCTCGGTGCCCCAGTTCAGCCTGCCGGTGTTGGCCCTAGCGGAGGGGCGTGAGCGCTGGTTTCCCCTGGCGGCCGATGGGCTGGTCCTGGTCTTGTTGCTGGTCTTGCCGGGCCCTTCGGCGGAACTGCTGCTGGCCCTAGCCACAGGCGTGACCGTGGTGACCCTGCAGTGGCGCCACCGCCGCTTCCTGGGGGCTGTGGCCTGGAGTTTCGGCCTGCTCACCCTGGGCCTGCTGCTTGGCGGCCTGCTGCAGGGCTTGCTCGATCCCAGCCTGCCCATGGGGTTGCCCCTTTCGGTCCAACAGGTGCAGGCCCTACCAGCCCTGGTGTTGCTTCTCCTGGGTGCCCTCTTGATCGGTTAGGTGCAGCTTTCCGGTTAGGTGCAGCTTTTCGGGCCTGGCCACGCCAGTGCCAACAGGTGCTTGTGCATCCTGGCCCGTCGCTTAGGCCTGGGTCTGGTGACCTGGGCTTGGCTCTGGTGACCTGGGCCAGGCCCAGGTGGTCCCTAGCCGGTGGGGCTGGACAGTTCCGCGATCAGTTCTGCCAGTTCTGGGGCTTCGACCCGGTAGGTCTCGTTGCAGAAATGGCAGTTGAGTTCGGCTTTGCCGTCTTCATTGAGGATGGAGCCCAGTTCATCGCGGCCCAGCAGTTTGAGGGCATTGACGCTGCGGCGGCGGCTGCAGGGGCAGTGGAAGGTGAGTTCCTGATCGGCTTCGGCGTCTTCGAGTAGCTGGGGATCGAGATCCGGAAAGATGTCTTCGAGTAGGGCCTTGAGGTTGCCCGCCGCTTCGCCCAGCCTTTGGCTGAAGCCGGTCACCTCGCGGCAACGCGCTTCGAGCAGGGCCACCAGGGCCGGTTCCTGGGCTGCCTTGGGCAGCACCTGCACCAACACCCCGCCGGCGCAGCGGACGCCATGGCTGTCCAGCTGCTCGCCCACGAACAGGGCTGAGGGGGTCTGCTCGGAATGGAGCAGGTAGGAGGCCACGTCTTCGCCGATGGCGCCACTGACCAGCTCAACCGTGCTGCTGAAGGGTTCGCCCTGGCCCAGGTCGCGCACGATGTGCAGGTATCCGGTGCCGCAGGCCTGGCGGAAATCGAATTGGTGGGAGCCATCGGCCGCTTCCAGCAGGTCGAGCTCCAGGCCGGGGTTGCCCACGTAGCCGCGCACCGTGCCGTCGCGGCCGGCATCCACCATTAGGCCCTTGAGCGGCCCATCGGACTGGATGCGCAGGTTGACCCGGCCATGGCGCACCTTCATCGAACTGGCCAGCAGCAGGCCCGCCGTCATCGCCCGGCCCAGCAGGGCGGTGGTGAGAAACGACAGGCCATGGCGCCGGCGGGCGTAGCGGGAGGCCACCGTGCTGTTCACCGCCACCAGGCGGATGCCGCCTCCGGCGGCGGTGGCTCGGACCAGCTGATCGGGCATCGCAACGGCCCCGCTGCGGGGCCCAACTGGAGCCATCGTATGCAGGGCGCCGCCGCCCGTTGGCCGGTTTTCACGAGGTGATCAGGGTTCGGCCAAGGGCCTCCCTGGCCGGGTTGAGGACGCATCTCCGGGCAAGGGCAGGGGCCCAAGGGTTCGCTGATCCGGTTAGGGGGCTCCCAGGACCCGCAGGATCGGGTGCCGTTGCAATCAACTCTTGGGCCCTGGTTCCACAGGGCTTTGGCGGGCTGCCTGGCCCGGATCGGCTCAGCTGAGGGGCCGCAGCTGGCCCTGCTCCAGCTGCCAGGAGTGCTCCACCAGATCGGTGAACAGCTCGGGTTCGTGGGTGACCACCAGCAGCACCCGTTCGCGGGCCAGCTGGGTCAGCAGGTCCAGCACCTCGGCCCGCACGGACCAATCCAGGCCGGCGGTGGGTTCATCGAGCAGCAACACCTGGGGATTGCGCAGCAGCTGCACGGCCAGGGCCAGGCGCCGCTGCTGGCCGCCACTGAGGCGTTCGGGCGGTTGCTGCATGGGCAGGCCCGCCAGACCCACCTGGGCCAGGGCCATTTCGGCCTGCTCACTGCTGAGACGACGTTGGCCCAGTTTCAGCTCCTGGCCCACGCTTAGGCCGAGGAAATGGCGTTCGGGAAATTGGAACACCAGGCCGCAAAGCCAACGCCGCTGGCGGCCATTCAGCCGCTGGCCCTGCCAGTGGATCGAGCCCCGGCGTGGTTCGGCCAGGCCGGCGATCAGTTCCAGCAGGGTGCTTTTGCCGCAGCCGCTTTGGCCCGCCACCAGGTTGGGCCGGCCCGGTGCCAGGCGCAGGTTGAGACCGTGCAGGATTGGTTCGGGGGCCGTGGCCGCCTGGTAGGTCAGGTCGCGGAGTTCGAGCACGGTCGACCGGGCGGCGCCACCAGCATGGTGGATCGGCGGCTGGCTGGTTGGGTGATGCTGGGGGGGATGTTGGATAGGGCTGTTGCCCTGACCTGAGCCGGCTGATTCGTCCATGGAAATCCGTTTTCGCGAGCTCAATCCCTTCAACTGCTGGATCTGGATGCGGTTTGGCGCTCCCCTGGGACCGGCCGAGCGCGGCTACGTCGAAACCCTGTTGGACAGTTGGTTCTTCCTCGGCAAGCTGGGCGGCTTCAATGCCGAAAACCTGCAGTGCCATGAGGAGGGCGTTGAGCTGGGCTGGATGGGCTACGACCTGGAGGCTGCCGAGCGGGCCCTGCCGGCCCTGATGCACAACATGGGCGTGATGGAATACCGCGAGGACTGGGCCCGCTGCTGGCTGGATCTGGGCACCAGTGATGCCTTCAGCCTTGATGTGCTGATTAATTCCCTCGGCCAGCTCAACCGCGATGTGGTGGAGATCGAGGAGCTGCTGATCGGCGGCGAAAATGACGATTGGCCGGTGGAGCAGCATCCCGACAGCCTGTTTCCCGTGGAGGACGACCCCGACGGGGATCAGGACCTTGAGGCGGACCCCGAAGAGGACGAGCAGGGCTTTGGCGGCCAGGGCCCGGCCGATGGGGGCGGTCCCCGGCCGGACCCGCGCCGGGGCAATGGCATCAGCAGCTTTGACGGGCGGGTGCCTTAGCCCATGGGGCGGGAACAACGGCGGCTGCTCATTGATCCCGGCCGCCTGCGGCAGGCGCCCGCTGGGTTGGTGGGCCTCACCCCGGCGGAAAGTCGCTACCTGGTGAAGGTGTTGCGCTACGGCCCCGGGTCGGTCTTCGCGATCAGCGATGGGGCCGGTGGACTGTGGCAGGCCGAGCTGGTGGAGCCCCTCCGGGCCCAGCTGCGCCAGCCCCTGGAGGCGCCCCTGGCCTGGCAGCCGCCGCCAACGCCGCCCCTGGTGTTGCTGGCCGCTCTGGTGAAGCGGGATTACGAGGTGCTGCTGCGCATGGCCGTGGAACTGGGGGCCGACTGGTTGCTGCCCTGCCGGGCCGAGTTCGATGCCGTGGCAGGCCAGCCCAACCTGGAGCGCTGGCGCACGATTGCCCGGGAGGCTGCCGAGCAGTGTGAGCGGCCCTGGCTGCCCCAGCTGCACGAGTCCCGGCCCGCCAGCGATTGGCTGGGGGGAATGGTTCCCCTGCCGGCGGTGGGAGGCACCCCTCAGGAAAGGGCCCCGGGCCCCCCAGGAGCGGACTCCCCCGCCGCCTTAAAACTGTTGGCCACCACCCGCCAAAGCGGGGCATTGCCCCTGCTGGAGGCCCTGGAGCACTGGACCGCCAGCGAACCGCCGGCGAGCCTGTGGTTGGCCTGCGGACCGGAGGGGGGCTGGAGTGGGGCCGAGGAAACCCTGGCCCAAGACCAGGGCTGGATCGCCGTGGACCTGGGGCCCCGCATCCTGCGCAGTTCCACCGCCGCCGTGGCCGGCCTGGGCTTGCTTAGTGATTGGCGCTACCGCCGTTGGGGCTGCTGAACGGCCTTGCGCCTCAATTCAGCTAGGTCCTGCAGGGGCCCTGTTCCGGCTTGGGCCTCCAGGGGCCCCTGGGTTCGCCTAATGGGGGGGACTGGCCTTATTGACCGAACAGGCTGCCGGCCATGGCCTTGAAGCCAGCCAGGTTGGCGCCGCCCTTGCGGCGGGCCATCGGCAGGGCCCCCCCGGCGCTCACCCGCTCGGGGGCAAACGTGACGAAGGTTTGGGCGGGACGGGCCTCCTGGGCGGCGCGCAGCTCGGCGGCAATCGCTTCGGCCGTGGTCACGCCGGTGCTGGGGGCTGGGGCACTGGTTGCGGGGCTGGGCTCGGCGGCGGCGGCGGCGGCGACGACAGCCACGGGTGTTGAAACCTTGTCGGCCTTGGCTTCGGGCTCAGGGGCCCGCATTGGAGCCACCTGGGCGGCCTGGGTGGGGGCCTTGTCGTCGAGGTTGAGGAAGAACGACCCCTTGCGGTTGAAGACCATGACGGCGGCAGACCAGGCAATG
>CAMAVE010000061.1 GCA_945861595.1 Synechococcus sp. UW140 | reverse complement strand
GCGACAGCCACGGTTGTTGAAACCTTGTCGGCCTTGGCTTCGGGCTCAGGGGCCCGCATTGGAGCCACCTGGGCGGCCTGGGTGGGGGCCTTGTCGTCGAGGTTGAGGAAGAACGACCCCTTGCGGTTGAAGACCATGACGGCGGCAGACCAGGCAATGCCCTGGATTATCCGCTGGCGGTGGCCCTCCTGGGTTGGGGCTTAGGGCAGTGCAACAGAACCTTGCCTGTGGTTGGCCAGACTTTCCTTTGCGTCCCGTCGGAACGGTCGCCTGGCTTTGGCATCGCGGTGATGGGCGGGATCCGGTTTTGGGTTGGTTTCAGGGCGGGAGCCCGGGCGGGCCTTGAACCTGCCTCGCCGCGGCGTTGCCTGTGTTGAGCTAGGGGTGCAGTCGGGGCCCGGTCGTGCTGGCGTATTTGCTTTTCGAGTCGCCGGAGCGGCTGCTGCAGTGGCGCGATGCCCTACTGCTCAACGGGCTGTTGATTGCCCTGGCCCAGCGGGCGCCCCTGCTGACGAAAGCGGGTTGGGTCCATGCCGGCATCCTCGGCACCCTGCTCTGGGGCAGCCTCGGTTGGGCCGGCTGGCTGGCGGTGGTGCTGTACCTGCTGGTCGGCTCCCTGGTCACCCGCCTGGGCCTGCGCCGCAAGCAGGAGTTGGGCCTGGCTGAGGGCCGCGGTGGCCGTCGCGGGCCCGAGAACGTTTGGGGCTCGGCCGCCACAGGCGCTGGCCTGGCCCTGCTCTGCACCCTGCCCTGGGCGCCCGTGCCCCTGCTGTTGATCGGATTTGCCGCCAGTTTCTCCGCCAAGCTCGCCGATACCTGCGGCAGTGAGATCGGTAAGCGCTGGGGGCGCCACACGGTGCTCGTCACCAGCCTGCGGCCCGTGCCCCCCGGCACCGAGGGGGCCATCAGCCTCGAGGGCAGTCTCGCCAGCCTGGCGGGCAGCGCCCTGATGGCCCTGGTGGCCCTGCAACTGGGTTTGCTGCAGGGCGGCGGCGCCTGGCTCCTGGTCACCCTGGTGGGCCTGGTGGCCACCTTGATCGAAAGCCTGATTGGCGCCACCCTTCAAGGCCGCATCGCCTGGCTCAGCAATGAGCTGGTCAATGGCCTCCAAACCCTGATTGCCGCCCTGCTGGCCATCGGCCTGGCTCTTCAAGTGCAAATCGCCTAGGCAGGTGCCCTTGTTCGGCGGTTAAGGCAACAAGGCCGGATCGAGCTGGGGCCTGAGCCAGGCGAGCAAGGCCTGATGGCGCCTTTGCGCCACCTTGCCGCTCACCCCGATCGCTAGCCCCAGGTCGTGAAAGGATCGGTTTCCCAGCACCCTCCCCAGGAGCAGGGTTCGCTCCTGGGGGTTGAGCAGGCCAAGCAGCTGGCTGAGCCGTTGCCGCCGTTCCAGGCCGCAGGCCCATTCGAGCGGATCGACGCCGCCTGGATCGGCCAAGGCATCGACCAATCCCTGGCTCCGTCTGGGAGCCAGGCCATCGCCGTCCCCTTCGAACCCTGGCCTGGGTTGATCCAGGCTGGTGACGCTCAGGGCCCGCTCTGCCGCACAGGCCTCGCGCCAGCGCCCAAGGCTGACGCCCAGAAGTCTGGCGAGGTCGGCCTCGGCCAGGGCCCCTAGCCCCCGTTGCTGCCGTTCCAGCTGGAGCCGCTGGCCTCGGCCATGGAGTTCGCGCAGGCCGCGGCTGGTGCGCAGGGGTTGGCAACGGTCGCGCAGGTGTTGGCGGATGGCGCCGCGGATGTAGGGGACCGCGAAGCTGCTCAGGGCCGTGCTGCGGGAAGGATCAAAGGCCTCCAGGGCCTTGATCAGCCCGAGGCAGCCGGATTGCTCCAGGTCCTCCATGGGCACGGGTGTGCGCTGGCTTTCGCGCCGGGCCAGTTGTTTCACCAAGGGCAGGTTGGTTTTGACGAGCTGGTTGCGTTGCTCGCGGCTGCGGTTGAGGGCATAGGCCACCAGGGGAGCCAGGTTCTGGCTGCCGATGGGGCTGATTGGGCCTGAAACTTGCCGGGGGATTGCCATGGGGACATGGAATCGGGCCCCACAGGATCTGCCGGCCCTCGATCAATCCGCTTCCCAGGCCTGGGGGATGACCCGTCCCCCACCTGGGGGAGGCCGGCCCAGCCCCCGGGAGAATCGCCCCATCGCACCAAGGTTCATCCAGCCCGGTGATCAAGCCAGCGGCGTGGCCAGCGACACCGGCTCCAGGCCGGCCCATTGCAATAGGGCAGGCCACTGGCGCACGCGCCCGTAGACCTGGCGATGGCCCTCGCTATTGAGATGGAGGCCATCGGCATCAAGCCACTGCAGCCAGTCGGGATCGTCCAGCAAGGACGGCAGCAGCGATAGGAAGGGCACATCGGCCTCCAGGCATGCCTGCTCCAGCAGCCCCTCGTAGTGCTGTACGGCCGTCTGGGCATACCAGAGCAGCCCGGCATAGGGCATCACGGCCTCATCAACCGGGGTCAGGCCGAGCACGAACACCGGCGCCAGGGCCTGGGCCTGGCGAATCAGCTGCTGTAGCCCAAAGAGGAAGCCGTCGCCATCGAGCTGGGCCCGGCCATCGGGCCGGCCGACCCGGGCGCTGTCGTTCAGGCCCACCGCCAGCAGGATGCCTTGGGGCAGCTGGCGCCGCAGTTCACCGCGGCAGGCCACCTCTCGCTCGAGCCGGGCGGCGACCCGTTCGAGGCCATCGCCGCGGACCCCAAGCGGATAGACCACGGGCCCGCCGGGCAGCCCCATCCAATGGCGGCGCAGGCGTTCACACCAGCCGCCCTCCTCGGGATCGCCCCAGCCCAAGACGCCGCTATCCCCGATCACGATCAGCTTGCGGGGGATGGGTTGGGCCATGGGGGCTAGGCGGTGCAGGCGTTGGAAGGGCGCCAAGGGGGGCGGTCGACCGGGCTGATCGGGGAGGGCTGCTCAGGCCTGGTCAGGCAGGTTGCTCAGGTTGGAGCCAGGAGCCAGTGCCGGGCCCGGTCGCTGAGATCTTCCCCCACCAGGGTGAGCAGGGCGTAGACCACCAGGAGGGCCAGCAGTTGGTCCCAGGCAAAACTGCTGAGACTTTCCAGCAGCTGGGTGCCTAGCCCCGCCGCCCCTACCAGGCCCACCACCACGCTTTCGCGCAAGATCACGTCGGCCCGATAGGCCCCATAGGCCAGGTAGCTGCGGGCTAGGCCGCTGTACCGGCCATAGAGCAGGGCCAGCCGCGGGCCAACGCCAGCTCCCTTGAGGGCCAGCTCGGCCGGGGCGGGGCAGTCGTCGCTGGCCTCCAACAGCAGCCGGCCCAGGACGCCCAGGTTGTGGAAGCCCAGGGCCAGGGCGGCGGTGACCAGGCCAGGTTTAAGCAGCAACAGCAGCAGCAGGGCACTGAGGGGAGGCGGCCAGAGGCGGGCCAGGGCCCAAGCCAGTTGCAACAGGGGCCGGGCCCAGGGCCAGGGGGCAATCACCAGCAGTAGCAGGGGCGCCAGCCCCACCGCCAGGGCCGCAGCCACCAGGGTCAGCAGCAGCGTGGTTCCCACGAGCTGGGGCCAGGGCAGGGCCAGGACGCTGGCCCAGGAGGCCGCGCCCAGGTTCGGTAAGGGTTGCCAGTGCAGCAGGCCCAGGGGATGTACGCCCATGGCCCGGGCCAGCCAGACCAGCAGCGGCATGATCACCACCAGGGCGAGCACCATCTCCCGGCCGCGGCGCCCCAAGCTGTCCGGCCGCGGCGCCCTGCCCTGGTCCCGGTGCCCGGCCCCTGATTCGGGGGCCAAAGGGCTGGAGGGTAGGGGCCAGGGGCGGGCTGGATTCGGGCTGGCCAGCCCAGGGCCCGCTGGCGCCCACGCAGCCAGGGCCCTCCCTGAACCGGATCCTTGCGCTGCCCCGGGTTCGAGCCGAGGGCTCCCGGAGGACGGGCTCCCTAGGCCTAGGCGGCGGGGCATCAACCAGCGGCGCCTCAGGCCGCCCAGGCCGGTTTCCAGGAGCAGCATCACCGCCAGCAGCAGCCAGAGGCCTGTCCAGAGTTCGTGGAATTGCAGGGATTGCAGGCACAGCTTCAGCTCCGTGCCCAGGCCCCCCAGGCCGAACACCCCCAGCAAGGTGGCGCTGCGCAGGGCGCATTCGAGCCGGTAGCCGCCATAGCTGAGCAGGCCGGGCAGCAGCGGCGGCCCCAGGGCGGTGAGCAGGGCCTGGGGGGCCGGCACGCCACTGCAGCGCAGGGCCGCCAGGGCGCCCGATGGCAGGCCATCGAGTTGGTCGCCCAGCACCCGGGCCACCAGGGCTCCGTAGGGGATGGCGATGGCGGCGATCGCCACGGCCGGTTGCAGGCCAACGACCTGGAGCAGCAGCAAGCCCCAAAGCAGTTCATGGATCGAGCGCGGCAGGGCCAAGAGCCGCCGCAGCAGGTTGGCTGGCCAAACGTGGCCGCAGCAGCTCGTCCACACCTGGCGCGAACTGGCCAGGGCTAGGACCAGCCCGAGTAGGACACTGGCCGCCCAGCCCAGCAGGGCGATCCCCACGGTGGTGCCCAGGCCTTTGAGGGCCGAGCCCAGCACCAGGGGATCAAGGGAAGGGGAAAAAGCCGCCTGGATGAACTCGGCGAGCAGGTCAAAACCGCCGCCATGGACCAGGCCCGGCAGCAGCCCCAGCACCGGGATCAACACCAGCGCCGGGGCCACCATCGCCAGGGGCGCGGCGATGCCGGTTGGCCAGTTCAGACCGGTTTTGGTCCCATTCGGGTTGCCCCCTGTCCAGACCCGCCCCGTCCAGGCGTTGCGGAGCTTGGACCGAATCACGGCGGGGAGCCCAAGCCCAATCACGGCCCGAAGCCCGGCTGGTCGCCGCCGTAGAGGGCCTCCAGGTCGGCGGGGCCGATGCTGCAGGCGGGTTGGTCGAAGAGCACCTGGCCCTGGCGCAGGCCGATGGCCCGATCGAAGCCGGCTAGCAGGTCCGGACGGTGCAGGCTGAGCAGCAGGGCCCGCCGCGGAGTCACCTGGTTGAGCAGGAGTTGCAGGAGCTCCGCCGCCAGGCGGGGATCGAGGCTGGCCAGGGGTTCATCGGCCAGGAGCAACTCCGGGTCCTGGCGCAGCAGGCGGGCGATCGCCACCCGCTGGCGTTGGCCGCCGGAGAGGGCGCTAACCGGCTGGGCCAGCAGCTCGGCGCCCAGGTCCACCTGGGCGAGGGCCTCCCGGTTGGCGGCCGTGTCCACGGCCCAGAGCAGGTTGAGCAGGGCCCGGGGCCAGCCCCAGGCCGCCAGACGGGCGCTATTGAGGTTTTGTTGCACGCTGAGCTCCTCGATCAGGCGCAGGTCCTGCCAGAGGGTGCCGATGCGGGCCTGCTGGCGGCGCCGGGGCCGGCCCGACCGCGCCGGCGGGGCCCCTAGCCAGCGCAGGGACCCGGAGCTGGGACGGAGCAGCCCGTTGGCCACCGCCAGCAGGCTGCTTTTGCCGGCCCCACTGGGCCCCAGCAGGGCCACCCGTTCGCCGCCCCCGATCGCCAGCGACACCCGATCGAGGCGCGGCCGGCCGCGGCCGGGCACCGTGATCTGGCTTAGCTCCAGCCAGGGCAGGTCATGGGATGGCGCTCCTAGCCCTGGACTCGGCTGGCCTGGCTCCCTGGCAGGCGCTTCGGCCATCAGCGGATCTTGCCGATCTGGCGACCCACCAGTTCGATCTGCTTGTAATTGGCCGCAGTCGATTTGCTGAACTGCTGGGCGCCGAACAGGGTCAGGATTTGTTTCTGCTGGGGATTAGTCGTGCGCCAGCTAATGATCGCCCCCTGCAGCTTGCGGCTGAAGCCCTTGCCGAAGCGTTGGTCGAGGTTGGGTTGGCCGATCCAGTGATAATCGGGATAGCCCGGTGTGCGCCAGATGGCGAACACCTTGGCCCGGTTGGCCCGGCCGTCACGCAGGCTGGTACGCCACACCTGCTCGTTGACCACGCCGGCGTCGTAGGCGCCGCTTTGCACCAGGGCGATGGTGGTGTCGTGGCTGCCGCTAAAGCCAGGGGCGCCGCCGGCAAAATCAGCCAGTTTCACGCCGCCTTTGGCCAGGAAGTACTGGGGCATCAGCCGGCCCGAGGTGGAACTTTCCGAGCCGAAGGTGAAACGTTTGCCCTTCAGTTCCGTTAGGCCCTTGACGTCACGGATCTGTTTGAGGCCGCTGCCTGTGTTGGCGATAAAGATGCTGTGGAAGGCGACATCAATGTCCCGTTGGGCGAGCACCTGGGCGCCGGGTTTCTGCAGGCGCGCCTGCACGCCGGTGAGGCCCCCGAACCAGACCAGATCCAGGTCTCCGGTGCGGAAGGCCGTCACGGCGGCGGTGTAGTCAACCACGGGCACGTAGGTCACCTGCACGCCCAATTGGCGCTCCAATTCCGCTGCCACTAAGGGATAGAGGCGGTTCAGTTTTTCTGGTTTCTGGTCGGGGATGGCGCCGATGCGCAACACCGGTTTGGCCTGGCCCTGGGGCTGTTCGGCCTGGGCGGGGGGGAGCAGGCTGGGGCCGCCGGGGGTTCCCCCGGGAAGGGCCGCCGGCAGCAGGACCAGGGATAGGCCTGCCAGGACGGCGGCCCAACGTTCTCGAATGGCCATGAATGAAGGTAGGGAAGGGGTTGAGGGGCTTGTAGGCCGTCAACAGCTGGCGAGGAACCGCCCAAGCCGGGCCAGGCCATCCTCGATTGTGGCCGGCGAGGCGGCGCAGGACAGGCGGATGCAGCGGTCATCGCCAAAGGCGACCCCGGGTACGGCCGCCAGGCCCTGCTCCTCCAGGAGGCGGTTGCAGAAGGTCATCGAATCGAGGCCCTTGCTACTGATGTCGGCGAAGGCATAGAAGGCCCCCTGGGGTGGGACCAGGGCCAGCCCGTCAAGCCCCATCAGGCCATCGCTGAGCAGGCAGCGGCGCCGGCTGAATTCGGCCGCCATCTCCAGCACGCAGTCCCGGGGGCCGCTGATCGCCGCCAGGGCGCCGAATTGGGCGAAGCTGCAGACGTTGCTGGTGCTCTGGCTCTGCAGGGCACTGGCGGCGGCGATCACGGGCTGGGCCCCCGCCAGCCAGCCGACCCGCCAGCCGGTCATGGCCCAGCCCTTGGCAAAACCATTCACGGTGAAAATTCGCCCGGCCAGGTCGGGGGCCACGGCCGCAAAGCTGTGGTGGCTCAGTCCAGGGGCCAGCAGAAATTCGTAGATCTCATCACACACCACCGCCACCTGGGGATGGCGGCGCAACACCGCGGCGATCGCCTCGAGATCCTCCAGGGCGAGCACCATGCCGGTGGGGTTGGAGGGGCTGTTGAGCACCAGCAACTTGCTGGCAGGGGTGATCGCCGCCTCCAGTTGGTGGGGATCGAGCCGGAACCCGTTGGCCGCGGCACTGGGGATCAGGCGCACGCTGGCGCCGGCCAGCTGGGCCATTTCCGGGTAGCTGAGCCAGTAGGGCGCCGGCAACAGCAATTCATCGCCGGGCCCCAAGAGCACCTGGAAGAGGTTGTAGAGGGCCTGCTTGCCGCCGTTGGTGACAAGCACCTGGTCGGCGGTGGTGGGAACCTGATTTTCAGTGCTGAGTTTTGCGGCAATTGCCTGGCGCAGCGCCGGTTCGCCGGCGGCGGGTCCATAGCGCGTGTGGCCGGCCTCAAGGGCCGCCGTGGCGGCCTGGCGGATGAAGGCCGGAGTGTCGAAATCCGGCTCCCCCGCACTAAGGCTGCAGATGTCGTGGCCATCGGCGCGCAGGGCTTTGGCCCGGGCGGCAATGGCCAGGGTCAAGGAGGGCTGCAACGCTTCTGCCCGGGCAGAGAGCTCAATCGGGCGCAGCATCGGTGCAGCGTCGGGGGCGGCATTCCAAGGAATGCCTGGACAATCTTGCATCCTGCCCTACGCCAGCCAAGCCAAAGGTTCCTCGCACACCTTTTGGGGCAAGGCCGGACCCTGGCCCTGGGGCCATGGGACTCTGGCCATGCCCGCCAGTCCAGCGCCATCAACAGTTTGCCTGCGTCGCCACCCGCCATCGGTCCAGCCGCCAACGCTGCTCCCGGCGATGGCGTCGGCTCCGGCCTGGCGAGCCCGGCTGAGGGCTCGCCTTTGGCCTTCCAGGCCGCCCTGGCGGCCTTGGCCCACGAGTGCAGCACGTGCCAGCGTTGCCCCCTGGCCCAGGGCCGCCAGCAGGTGGTGGTCAGTCGCGGTAACCCCCTGGCGCGGCTGATGCTGATCGGCGAGGCCCCAGGGGCCCAGGAGGACGAGCTGGGCCAACCGTTTGTCGGGCGTTCGGGCCAGCTCCTGGATCAGTTGCTGGCAGCGGCCGGCCTCGACAGCAACCAGGACGCCTACATCTGCAACGGGGTGAAGTGCCGCCCCCCCGGCAACCGCAAACCGACGGCCCTGGAACTGGCCGCCTGCCGTCCCTGGCTCCAGCACCAGATCGCCCTGGTCCAGCCCCAGGTGCTCGTGCTGGTAGGGGCTACGGCCCTCCAGGCGGTGCTGGGGCTCAAGGGGCCGATCAGCCAGCTGCGCGGCCAGTGGCAGTTCTTTGAGGGGCGCGCTTGCATGCCGATCTTCCACCCGGCCTACCTGCTGCGCAACGGCTCCAGCCAGCCAGGCCGGCCTAGGGATCTGACCCGAGCGGATCTGGTGGCCGTGCGGGAGCACCTGCTGGCCCTCCGCTAGGCGATCGCCGCCCGGTCCGTGGCGGTCTGTGACAGGCTTGCGACACCTTCCGGCCCCGCCCCATGTCCGGCACCCTGGCCCGCCCCGATGCCGCCACCCCGGGGGTGAATCCTGACCCCTCCCTAGGCGGCAGTGGCGCCGATTGGGCCAGCGATCCCCGCTTTGATTCGGTGATCCACCGCCGCAAGACCCGCAGCGTGCGGGTGGGGCCCATCCAGATCGGCAGTGAGCACCCGGTGGTGGTGCAGTCGATGATCAATGAGGACACCCTCGATATCGAAGGGGCCACCGCTGGCATTCGCCGTCTGCATGAGGCGGGCTGTGAAATTGTGCGGCTCACCGTGCCGAGCTTGGCCCATGCCAAGGCCGTGGCCGAGATCCGCAAGCGCCTCGAAGACACCTACCAGCCCGTGCCCCTAGTGGCCGATGTGCACCACAACGGCATGAAGATCGCCCTGGAGGTGGCCCACCACGTTGACAAGGTGCGCATCAATCCGGGCCTGTTTGTGTTTGACAAACCCGATCCCAATCGCACCAGTTTTTCCGAGGCCGAGCTGGCCCAAATCGGTGATCGCATCGTTGATACGTTCGAACCGCTGGTGAGTCTGCTCAAAAGCCAGGACAAGGCGCTGCGCATTGGCGTCAATCACGGCTCCTTGGCGGAGCGCATGCTCTTCACCTACGGCGACACGCCCCTGGGGATGGTGGAGTCGGCGCTCGAATTCATTCGCATCTGCGATCGGCTCGATTTCCACAACATCGTCGTGTCGATGAAGGCGTCAAGGGCGCCGGTGATGCTGGCCGCCTACCGGCTGATGGCCCATCGCATGGACCGAGAGGGTTTCCATTACCCCCTGCACCTCGGCGTCACCGAGGCCGGCGATGGCGATTACGGCCGCATCAAGAGCACCGCGGGCATCGCCACCCTGCTGGCCGATGGCCTGGGCGACACAATTCGGGTGTCCCTCACCGAGGCCCCGGAGAAGGAGATCCCAGTCTGTTACTCGATCCTGCAGGCCCTTGGCCTACGCAAGACGATGGTCGAATACGTGGCCTGCCCCAGCTGCGGCCGCACCCTGTTCAACTTGGAGGACGTGCTGCATCAGGTGCGCGACGCCACGGCCCACCTCACCGGCCTGGATATCGCCGTGATGGGCTGCATCGTCAACGGCCCGGGCGAAATGGCCGATGCCGACTACGGCTATGTCGGCAAGACCCCCGGCACCATTTCCCTCTACCGGGGCCGCGACGAAATCCGTCGGGTGCCGGAGGCCGATGGGGTAGCCGCCCTGATTGCCCTCATCAAGGAGGACGGGCGTTGGCTTGATCCCTAACGGGGCAGAATTGAGAGCGGTCTGGCTTTTGGGCGGGAGCTGCCGTGGCGGCAACCTGGGGCCATGGCTGCCTGGGGCATTGCCTGCCTGGGGCATTGGCTGCTCGGGGCATTGGCTGCAGTGGTTCTGGCCCAAGCCCATCCAAAGCGCTCCGCCAGATTGATCCCTGTCAAGCTGCCGGCCAGGGTTCGGTCGCCAGGCTGGTCCCATTCCGGTTTTCCCCGCTGCCGCGGATCAGCTCTGGCGAGCTACCTTGAGTTCAATCTCCAGCTTTACAGGAGCTATTGATGGGCAGGGCTCGCACCGGCGTAGTGGTGTTGATGGGGACAGGGGCTCTTGCCGCCACCATGCTGGTGGGTAGTGAGTTGCTGAACGCCCCCAGCCTGGCCTCCCTGATCAGTGACAGCCCCAAGGAGGTGATTGATCAAACCTGGCAGATTGTTTTTCGCGATTATCTCGATACTACTGGTAAATATACGCCCGAACGTTGGCGTGAATTAAGGCGCCAACTTCTTGCCAAGAATTACGATACTCCGAAGCAAGGCTATGCTGCGATCCGCAGCATGTTGTCCACCCTCAGTGATCCCTACACCCGTTTCCTTGATCCCCGTGAGTTCAAGGAGATGCAGATTGATACCTCGGGCCAATTGACCGGGGTCGGCATCCAACTCAGCATCGATAAGGACAGCAAGGAATTGGTGGTTATCGCCCCAATCGAAGGCTCGCCTGCCTTCCGCGCTGGCGTCTTACCGAAGGACGTCATCGTCGCGATCGATGGCAAACCCACCAAGGGCATGTCCACCGAAGAGGCGGTCAAGCTGATCCGCGGCGAAGCCGGCACCAAGGTGACCATTGAGCTGCGTCGCAAGGGCGCCCTGATCACTTCGCCCTTGGTGCGTGAGCGCATCGAGCTCCATACGGTGGAGCACCAGGTGAAAACCGGCCCCGATAGTGAGCGTCTGGGCTATATCCGCCTGAAACAATTCAATGCCAATGCGGCCCGGGACATGGCTGCGGCGGTCAAGGACTTGGAGGCCAAGGGCGTTCAGGGCTATGTGCTGGACCTGCGCAGCAACCCCGGTGGCCTCCTGATGGCCAGCGTGGCGATCGCCCGCCAGTGGCTTGATGAGGGCGTGATCGTGTCCACCAAGACCCGCGATGGCATCCAGGACACCAAGCGGGCCAATGGCAATGCCCTCACCAAGCGCCCCCTGGTGATCCTGATCAATGAGGGATCAGCCAGCGCTAGCGAAATTCTCTCCGGCGCCCTGCAGGACAACCACCGGGCCCTGTTGGTGGGCCAGAAAACCTTTGGCAAGGGTCTGGTGCAATCGGTGCGGGGGCTCTCCGATGGGTCCGGCATGACCGTGACGATCGCCAAATATCTGACCCCCAGCGGCCGTGATATCCATCACCGCGGCATTGAGCCCGATGTGGTCGCGAAACTTTCCGATGCTGATGCCCAAAAACTTAAGCTCGAAGACATCGCCACCCAAAAGGACAGCCAGTTCGTGGCAGCCGAAACTAGCCTGCTCAAACTGCTCCGCGAGGCCGGGGTGGCCCAACGGCCATTCAAGCCGGGAAGTAGCAACTTGCCGGCGTCCCTGGGGGCAGGCAAGGCTGCCAAATAAGGCTGATGCGGCAGCTATACAAGGCTTTTCCCAGTGGTTACTTAAGGAATTGGGACTAAGTGAAAATGATAATGAGATATTGCGATAATTAGAAGTTTGCTTCGAGCGCTGCTATTTATTGCTCAACTAGTAACCATCTCGAGTCTGATCGACCGAAGCGAATAGACCTGTTATCGATTCAAAATTGATGATAGGTCTTTATTGTTTCAACAACGGAGGTGGGGCCGAGTTAAGCCACCGGCTGCATCAGGCCACCGCCGGGGCTGGAGTCGTCGTCGTCGTTGTTTTCTTGGTCACGGCTCATGAAGCCGTACAGGCCCAGTGCGGCCATGCAGACCAGGCCGGTCAGAAGGCTGAAGCCGCCGGTGGCGCCCCCTT
>CAMAVE010000060.1 GCA_945861595.1 Synechococcus sp. UW140 | reverse complement strand
AGATCCGGTCGCAATTCAACCCATCGCAGCCTTTCATCTGCTCCACCTCGTGAGAAGGTTTCACAGACAACCGCAACAGATCTCTATTGCTTGTTTCTTTTGACGGGACCTCACACCTCTGCTGCTATTCGGCCACAAACTCAAGGCTGCGTGGCCCACATCAAGTGGGTCGCTTCAGCCCCAGGTCTATGACGCAGCAAAAGCGTCAGTTCCTAAACTTTTTTAGTTGTCCAGGTGCGCCCTTCCGAAAAAATTCAAAGCCAATCTCTTGGCCTCTCCTTCTCCTTTCAGGCTGCGGACCCTCTCGGTTCCGCCTTTTGAACCTACAGCATCGGCGGCTCGCGCCTCCCTCAGCTCGTTGGTCCGACCACATCAAGGCCTTTCGGCTCCTCAGCGGTCCCGCTAACAGCAGCCCTAGGGGGTGAACCCTATTGCTCCTGCGCAGTCCAAAACCATACCACCTCCGCCTCCCAACCTGCAAGCAACCCCTCAGGGCAGGGGCGGTTCGCTCTGTTGGATGAAGCCCTCCAGCGCGCAGTCGGGGGCCAGAGCCCAGTTGGGGCAAAGGACTTCGGCTGCGGCCGTGGCCGATCTCTTGTTGTAAACCGAAACAAGGGATGGCGGGATGGGCAGGCGTTGGTCCGGGTTGGAGCGGCCCAAGCTGACAGGAGAACCAGGGCAGGCTCGCCAGTTCAAACGAGCCGGAGTGGTGCGGCGCACGCAGGGCGGAGGCGACACGATCCCCAGCGGCTGGTGCTGCGGCGGTCAGGCCCTGATCTAGGCCTTCCGGAGCCCTGGAACCCAGTCCATGTCAAGCAACGGTGTCGAGCACTACAGCGGCTCATGAAGCTTGCAGAGACTGGTTCGCGGCCAGGCTCCAGCGGCCGCCCAAGGGGCTTCCCTGACCTGTTGGACACGGTGCCGCCAAGGCCCACGGTGGCTTGGGCTTTCCCCACAAAAAAACCCCGACCAAGGGCCGGGGTTTGAGGGTGAGCGTTGGCTCCAGACGAACTGGGGAACCCAAATGGGTTCAGAACAGGCCGAGGGTAAGGGATTTATCGATGGGCATGGCAGCGCCAATGCCCAGATAGATCGCAAACACGGTGCCGAAGAGGAAGGCGGCCATGGCCACCGGACGGCGGAAGGGGTTCTGGAACTTGTTGAAGCTTTCGATGAAAGGAATCAACATCAGACCCAGGGGGATCATGGTCTGAAGGGCAATGCCCAGGAGCTTGTTAGGCACGACCCGCAGGATCTGGAAGACCGGGTACAGGTACCACTCGGGCAGGATTTCCAGGGGAGTGGCGAAGGGATCGGCCTTGTCGCCCAGCATGGCGGGGTCAAGCACGGCCAGACCCACCACACAAGCAATGGTGCCAAGGATGACGACCGGGAAGATGTAGAGCAGGTCGTTGGGCCAGGCGGGTTCGCCGTAGTAGTTGTGCCCCATGCCCTTGGCCAGTTTGGCCCGCAGCTTGGGATCGCTCAGATCAGGCTTCTTAAGGACGTGCATGGCTGGCCCTGGGGAATGGGGATGGGGGTGGTGGTCAGGTGAGACGAAAGGGTGCTTTAGCGATCAAAGGGGACCGGAGATGCCCTGCTTGCGGATCATCAGGAAGTGCATGAGCATGAACACTGCCAGCAGCCAGGGCATCACGAAGGTGTGCAGGCTGTAGAAGCGGGTGAGGGTCGATTGGCCAACGCTCTCGCCGCCCCGAAGCAGCTCAACCATGAAATCGCCGATCACGGGAACGGCAGCGGGCACGCCGCTGACGATCTTGACGGCCCAGTAACCCAGCTGATCCCAAGGGAGGGAGTAACCGGTGACTCCGAAGGAGACCGTGATCACGGCCATGGTGACGCCGGTGACCCAGGTGAGCTCGCGGGGGCGCTTGAAGCCACCGGTGAGGTACACGCGGAACACGTGGAGGATCAGCATCAGCACCATCATGCTGGCGCTCCAGCGATGGACCGAACGGATCAGCCAGCCGAAGCTGACATCGGTCATCAGGTACTGGACGGAGGCGTAGGCCTCGGCCACGGTGGGCTTGTAATAGAAGGTCATCGCGAACCCGGTCGCGAACTGGATCAGGAAGCAGACCAGGGTGATGCCACCGAGGCAATAAAAGATGTTGACGTGCGGGGGCACGTACTTGGCGCCGATGTCGTCAACAATGTCCTGGATCTCCAGTCGCTCCTGAAACCAGTCGTAGACCGGAGAGGACGATCCGCCGGAAGCGGGGGAGGAGTTCGCCATGCAGCGAGGTGGGTTGGTTGGCAGAGTCTACCGATCGCCCCGAGCCGGCCGTGAGCCAAGTGACACCCCATCCGCCCCTGGCTCAACCGATTGCAACAGTGAACCCCAAAGGGGCCCTCAAAGGGGCTCCAGGAGTGGCCCCGCGGCTGGAGGACACCAAGGGGCAGGCCCTGGCCCCGGGAGCTCTAGCTGAGCTCCTGAACAGGCTCAGGACGGCGATCGGGCGTTTTGGCGGTCCCAGATCCGCCCCCCTTGTGCTGGCCAGGGCAACCCATCCAGGCCGCTGGCTGACGGGGGTCCTGGCCCTGGTGCTGCTGTTGGGCCACCCTGCCGCCGGCTGGGCCCTCAACGATGCCCAGCAGCTGGTGGTGGAGAGCTGGCGCCTGGTGAACCAGAGCTACGTGGATCCGGAGCGCTTCGAGGCCGTGAATTGGCGGCGGCTGCGCCAGAAGGCCCTGGAGAAATCGATCCAGAGCAGTGAAGACGCCTACGCGGCAATTGAGGCGATGCTGGCGCCCCTGGGCGATCCCTACACCCGCCTGCTGCGGCCAGCCGATTTCGCCAGCCTCAAGGCCAACACCGAAGGCACGGTCAGTGGCGTGGGCCTGCAGCTGGGTCTGCGTCCCCAGCCGGCTGGCCAGGACGGTGAGGCGGCGATCGTGGTGATTGCCCCCCTGGAGGAGTCCCCCGCCGACCAGGCCGGCATCGTCAGTGGCAGCGACCTCTTGCGGGTGGATGGGGTGCTGACCAGCGACCTGGGGCTGGAGGGCACGGCGGCCCGCTTGCGGGGCCCCGCTGGCTCCCGGGTGTTGGTGCAACTGCGCCTGGCCAATGGGAAGGAGCGCGAAGTGGAGCTGGAACGGCGGGAGGTGGCGATCAAGCCGGTGCGCGAGCGCCTACTGGAGCGCGATGGCCATCGGCTCGGCTACGTGCGCATCAGCCAGTTCAGCGAGCCCGTGCCCTCCCAATTGCGCGAGGCCCTCGGCGGCTTTGAACGCAGCGGCGTCGAAGGCGTGATCCTCGATCTGCGCAACAACTCCGGCGGCCTGGTAGCCGCGGGCCTGGCCAGCGCCGACGACCTGCTCGATGGCCAGCCGATCGTGGCGACCGTGGGGCGCGACGGCCTGGAGTCGCCCCAGCAGGCCAGCCCCGGGCGCCTCTACTCGGGGCCGATGGTGACCCTGGTGAATGGCGGCACCGCCAGCGCCAGCGAAATCCTGGCCGGGGCCCTGCAGGACGACGGCCGCTCCCCCCTGCTGGGCGAGCGCACCTTTGGCAAGGGCCTGATCCAGACCCTGATCGGCCTGGGCAATGGCAGCGGCCTGGCGGTGACCGTGGCCCGTTACGCCACCCCCAGCGGCCGAGACATCCAGAACCAGGGCATCGAGCCAGACCAGCGGTTGGCGGGCCCGGAACCGCTCGATCCCGGCGGCAGTAACGACGCCTGGCTGGAGTGCGCCGCCACCAGCCTGGTGGCCCGCTTGGAAGCGTCCAGCAAAGCCCAACCAGCCCCGGCGATGCAGCCATGAGCCAGCGCACCTACCACGACCCCCTGCATGGGGGGATCCGGCTCGAGCGCCGCCGGCCGGCCGAGGCCCTGGCCATGGACCTGATCGATACGGCCCCCTTCCAGCGCCTGCGGCGGATCCGCCAGCTGGGGCCGGCATTTCTCACCTTCCATGGGGCCGAATCGAGCCGCTTCACCCATTCGCTCGGGGTGTTGCACCTGGCCCGCCAGGCCTTTGATGGCCTGGTAGCCCTCAAGCCCGCCCTGGAGGAGCACCGCGGCGTGCTGCTGGCCGCTGCCCTACTCCATGACGTGGGCCACGGGCCCCTCAGCCATTCCGGCGAGGAGATGTATGGCCTGCGCCATGAGGCCTGGTCGGCGCGCCTGGTGCGCCAGCACCCCGCCCTGCGCGATCGGCTCGAGGCCTACGCCCCCGGCACCGCCCAAGCCGTGGCCAACCTGCTCGAACACGGCCAGCACCCGGAGCCCGCCATCAAAGCCCTGGTGAGCAGCCAGCTGGATTGCGACCGACTCGATTACCTGCTGCGCGACAGCTACAGCACCGGCGCCCGCTTCGGCCAGCTTGACCTGGAGCGGATTCTTGCCGCCCTGACCCTGGCCGCCGATGGCAACATCGCCATCCATCCCAAGGGCCTAATGGCGGTGGAGCACTACCTGGTGGTGCGCAACCTGATGTACCGCAGCGTTTACAACCACCGGCTCAACATGGTGTGCAACTGGCTGCTGAGCCAAACGATCGCCACCGCCCGACGGCTCGGGCCAGCCCAGGTGGACGCCGATCGGGTGATGGCCCGCTGGCTCTGGCAGCCCGATCAGCTGGGCGTCGACGACTTCCTCGCCAACGATGACCTGCGCACCGGGTACCACCTGCTGCGCTGGCGCGAAGAGGGTCCGGCGGGGTTGCGCACCCTGTGCGAACGCCTGCTGGATCGGCGCCTGCTCAAGGCCAGTGACGTGAGCGGCCTGGCCCCGGCCCAGCGGCTGGAACTGCTGGCCCAGGCGCGCCAGCTCTGCCAGGCCCAGGGCCTGGAGGCGGCGCTCCATTGCGGCTTGCACCAACACCAGAGCCGCGGCTACCACCCCTACAAGGGGGGGCTGCGGCTCTGGGATGGCCGTAATCTCCGGGCCCTGGAGCAGAGTTCGGCCCTGGTACGCAGCCTGATCCAGCCGGTGGAAATCGCCTGGCTCATCCACCCCCAGGAGGTGAGTGGCCCCTTGAGAGAAGCCCTTGGCGCCGCGCTTGCGGGGGCCGATCGGCCGGATTGAGGGCCTGCGCCACAGCCTGAGAGCCTGCGCCCAGGCAGGAGGGCTTACACCAAAAGCTGAGGGCCTACGCCAAGAGCTGAGGGCCTACGCCAAGACAGTGGGCTTGCGCCCAGGCAGCGGGGGCCAGTTGCCAGGGCCGGCCGGATGCTGGGATAACGGGCTTGCCCACCGACAGGCTTCCAGCCATGGCCTCCCAACTGCTGCTGGCCACCGCCACCGGCGAGCCCCACCGGCTGCGGCTTGCCTCCGCCACCAGCGCCGCCGGCAGCCTGGTGGCGGAGGTGGGCTATGCCCTCGGGGCCCTGCCGCCCAGGGGGGAATGGCTCAGCGAGGAGCTGGTGCTGGCCTGCGGCGATTGGGTGCTCACCGTGGCGGACCTACGGGACCTCGAACCGCTGCTGCTGGAGCGCGGCCTGCGTCTGGCGCGGGTGGAAGCGCCGGCCCCGGAAGCCCTGGTGGCCGCCGCCAGCCTGGGACTGGTGACCCAGCTGCAGCGGCCGGCTGAGGGAGCCGCATCCGCCGCCAACGACCCAGCCGGCCCAACGGCAGCCCAGGGCCTGACGATCCACCAGGGCACCCTGCGCTCCGGCGACCACCTCCAAGTGGAGGGCTCGGTGTTGCTGCTCGGCGATGTCAATCCGGGGGCGCGCATTAGCGCCGCGGGCGACGTGCGCGTGTGGGGCCGCCTGCGCGGGGTGGCCCATGCCGGCTGCCAGGGCAACCGCCAGGCCCGAATCGTGGCCCTGCAACTGCGGCCCCTGCAGCTGCGCATCGCCGAGGCGGTGGCCCGGGGGCCCGAAGATCTGCCGCCCCTGGGCTACGCCGAACAGGCCCTGCTGGTGGCGGACGCGATCGCGATCGAACCGGCCGAACCAATCTGGGGCCTGCCCGATTAGGGCACTAGCGATTGATCAGGCCAAAACCACCGAGTAGGCCCGCAATCGCCATGAACCAGAGGGGTGAAATCTTGGTGCGCAGCGTCAGCAGACAGACCACGATCGACACCAGGTAGGCCGGAACGCCGTGGTCGGCGGTGTGGAGAATCTTGAGGCCCACGGCAAACAGGATGCCTAGGGTGATCGGCCCCAGGCCCCGTTCAAAGGCGATCCGCCAGGGGGAATCCCGGAAGCGGTTCCAACTCAAGGCGGCGATCACCATCAACAGGGTGGAGGGCAGCAAAATCGCGATTTCAGCCACCACTGCACTGAGGAGGGCCCAGCCAGGCCCCTCCCGCCAGGCCGCGCCCATGCCGAGCAAGCCCACCAGCATCGAACTGGGGCCCGGGGCGGCTTCGGCCAGGGCATAGAGATCGGCGAACTGATCGGAGCTGATCCAGCAGTATTCGCTGACACTTAGATGGTGATATTCCGAGAGCAAGGTGTTGCCCCCGCCGAGGGAAAACAGCGATAGGGAGAGAAAATCGCGGATCACCGCAAGCAAATTGGCCCAATCCCCCAGGGACTTGGGGGTGCAGGTGCTGACCAACAGCAGGGCGTCCGTCATCGATCCACCCCCGGGCCAGCGGCGCCCCGGGGCCAGTACCAGGCCATGGCCAGGGGACCCGCCACCAAGACCACAGGAATCAGGCGGATGTGAAACACCGCCATCGCCACGAAGGTGGCCAAAGCCAACAGCAGGGCGACGGGATCCCGCTGGTATTGATGCAGGATCTTGAAGCCCATCGACAGGGCCAGGCCTGCCGCGGCGGTGACCACCCCGGCCAGCAGGCGATCGACTAGGGGCAGGCTGCGGAAGCTGAAGTAGGCCAGGCCCACCAGCATCAAGAGGCTGAAGGGCACCAGCAGCATCCCCGCCAAGGCCGCCAGGGCGCCGCTGAGCCCCTGGAAACGGGCGCCGATATACACGGCCATATTGATCTGATTCGGCCCTGGAAACAGGCGGGCCACGGTCAAACCGGTGAGGAAGCTGGTGTTATCCATCCAGCGCCTTTCTTCCACAATGATGCGCTGACTCCAGGCCGATAGCCCACCGCCAAAGGCGGAGAGGGCCACCTGCATCATGCCGAAGAACAATTGCCGGTGATCTGGTGGAGGAGCCAGGGCTTCGGCCTCGGGCGAGGCCATGGCGGCAACGCTTCCCTGGGGCTCAATCATGGACAAAATGGGGATCGGGCGGCAGCTCTCCCTCCTCGTGCAGGCTCGGATCGAGGGGATCGGGCGGCTGGTAGCGGGCGGCCTGATCCCAATCGGCTTGGAAGGTTTCGCGCAGGCGATTCACCACATCAGGGGCATCACTTTCAATGCCCAACTCGCGGCGCAGATCAAAGGCGCTGCGGTCGATATTCATGGAACCCACCTGGCACTCCGCACCATCAATCAAAATCAATTTGGCGTGCAGCTTTAGGTGTTTTTGGCGGCGGATCTTAACCCCAAAACGCTCCATCAACCGCAGGGAACTGAAGGTGTCGTAGATGTCCCAATCACTGATGCCGTGCTTGCCGCCGCAGAGCACCCGCACCTTGACCCCCCGCTCCCGGGCCATGACGATGCGATCGAGAATCACCGCATCGACGAATTTGGGGTGCTGGATCCAGAGGGTTTTGGCGGCGGCATCGATGATGCGGGCCATCTGACCGCGGCTGTGGGAACTGCTCCAGACCAGGCCTGCGCTGAGATCGGGCTGGAAAAACTGCCGCTGCCAGTCGGCCTCAAAGCCGGCAATCACCTGCTGAACCGCCCGTTGATTGCTGGTTACCACGCCGTAGTCCCGCGTGGCCGTGAAGTATTTATCGGCCAGATTAAAGGTGGCGATCAGGGCGTGGCTCTGGTCCACCACCATCGATTTCTCATGGGTCACCGGGAAGGCCTCGCTGGTCCAGGCCACCGCGATCCCCATGGAGGTGAGCAGGGCGTAGGCGTCGTCGTTCCAGCGGTCACCGCCGGAGGTGTGGGGGTTGAGCATCACCCGCACCTGAACCCCGCGCTGATGGGCCCGCAGCAGGGCCGCTTCCACCGCCTCGGACTGGAGTTTGAACTGCTTGAGCAGCAGCTGCTCGCGGGCCTGGTCGATCAGCTCGACAACCGCTTCGGCCCCGTCATCGGGCATGACAAGCAATGTCTGGTGATGGGGGGAAGGGCTCTCGTCCATGACGATTGGAATCTGTCAAGTTGTTCTAGGGCCAGCGGGGCCCCTTGCCACAGTGGCGGCTTGGGCCTGGAGAATCAAGCGCTTGGGCCTAATCTCGCTGCACCCCAACTGGCAACGTGACCCCGCATCGGACCCGCAACATTCTGATCTGCTCCGGCAAGGGGGGGGTTGGCAAAACGACCCTGACCGCCAACCTCGGCATTGCCCTGGCTCGCCAGGGGGTGCGCACCGCCGTGCTGGACGCCGACTTTGGCCTGCGCAACCTGGACCTGCTCCTGGGCCTGGAAAACCGGATTGTGTTCACGGCCCAGGAAGTGCTCGCAGGCAGCTGCCGGCTTGAGCAGGCCCTGGTGAAGCACAAACAGGAGCCCAACTTGGCCCTGCTGCCGGCTGGCAACCCGCGCATGCTCGAGTGGCTGAAGCCCGAGGACATGCAGGCGATCGTGGGCATGCTCGCCCCCAGCTTTGATGTGGTGTTGATCGATTGCCCCGCCGGCATCGAAGACGGCTTCAAGAACGCCGTGTCGGCGGCCCAGGAAGCGATCGTGATCACCACCCCGGAAGTGTCCGCCGTGCGGGACGCCGACCGGGTGATCGGCCTGCTCAATATCCACGGGATCAAACCGATCCAGCTGGTGCTGAACCGGGTGCGGCCCAAGATGATGGCTAACCAGGAGATGCTGTCGGTCAACGACGTGACCGACATCCTGGCCCTGCCCCTGCTGGGGCTGGTGGTGGAGGACGAGCAGGTGATCGTGTCCACCAACCGGGGTGAACCGCTCACCTTGAGCGGCAGTGGCTCCCCGGCGGCCCAGGCCTACACCAACGTGGCCCGGCGCCTGCAGGGCGAGGACGTGCCCTTGCCCGATCCCGCAAAAATGGGCCGGGGCCTGCGCGCCAAGCTCCGCCGCCTGATCAAGACCAAGATTTTCCGACAGCAATGACCCTGCGCGACACCATTTATCGCTTGCTGGGCCTGCAACCGGCCAGCGCCACCACGGCCCGGGAACGGCTCCAGCTGGTGCTGGCCCATGACCGCAGCGACCTCAATCCGGAGCTGCTGGAGCAGATGCGCCGGGAAATCCTGGAGGTGGTGTCCCGCTACGTGGAAATCGACCTCGACGAGGTGGATGTGAGCCTGGAAACGGAAGACCGGGTCACCGCCCTGGTGGCCAACCTGCCGATCCGGCGCGCCAAGGCCGTGGCCCAACCCGGCGTTAAAGCCACCATCTCCCTTGGGGTGAAGGGCGCTGGCCTGGCAGCAGGGAACGCCCCTAGTAGCCCGGAGCCGGAGCTGGCAAGCAGCGCCGAAGCAACCAGCGATGGCGCCACGGCAGCAGAGGCTGAACAGCCTGCGGCCCAAGCCATCCAACCTGAGCCTGCAGCGGAAACGGCGAGCCTGGAGGGCTCGGAAAGCCTGAGCTAATCGCCGCGACAAGCTCCGATCGGGACTGGCCATGGGGTTGGGGCTGGGCAACGCCTCCCTTCGGAGTGGTCTTTCCCAAGTTGGTGACCGCCAACCCCAGCGCGGGGAACACTCCAGCCACAAGCTGGAAGCAGGCCATGGGCCCCACCACCGAACCGATCACCCCAAGTGAATCAAAAGTGTTGGAGCAGCTGCTGCTGGGCTCCTCCAACAAGACCATTGCGGCGGCCCTGCTGCTCAGCCGGCGCACGGTGGAGAGCCACATGGCCAACCTGCTGGCCAAAACCGGTTGCCAGAGTCGCACCCAGCTGCTGCTCTGGGCCCTAGCCAGACGATAGACTCCGCCAGTGGATCGCAGCGATCCCATGCCGGCTTAGCTCAGTGGTAGAGCAGCGCTTTTGTAAAGCGAAGGCCATCGGTTCAAATCCGTTAGCCGGCTTTTAGAAGCATCGCGATTGAGGCCGTACTGGGCTGAACTAGGCCTTCAGGAATCGGACAACACCAAAGCATCAACCAGGGACAATCCACTGCGTTGAAAATAATTTCTAGCGAGAGGATGCTTGCGCAATCTCACAACATAGATCCAAAGCTGAGCCAATCGCGATGGGGCTGCTCCCTCGCAGAGCTGGTTGTTGGATGCTGGGCTCGTGACCACCAGATCCAGTGGAATCAGGCTGGAGCGCAGGAGCTACTGGAGCAGGACCTACTGGAGCAGAACCGTCTCGCCGTGACGGCTGACCAGATCGAACTCCACCACGGGCAAGTCGACATCCATGGCGGTGGCTAGATCTCCTTGGGCTGCAGAGCCCAAACGCAATCCAACCGGACCCCTACGCCTTAGCGGGAACAGGCATAGGTTTTGACGCTACCGCGATACTCCTTGAAGATAGGCCGATCGGGATCCACGGCCTGCCACCACCAGCGGCCATCGGTGTAGCTGGGGATGCCGGCATTATTGGTGCGCGGCAACTGCAGGCTGAGGCCTCGCCACTGCACCACGATGAAGGCCCCGGGCACCGTGCCAGCTTCGCTATTGGGAATCTCGCTGGCATCAACGGCACCGTTATGGAGCGTGGCCTCGAGGCCATCGCCATCGCACAGGTAGCGCTCTGGCACTGGCGCCGCCCAGGCCGCTGGGGCTGAGACGAGCATCAACAGAACCAAGACCAGGGAGAGCAGGCGAGTCACGGGGTGGGCGTGGTGATGGACATGATGGCGGAATGACCCTGGCTCTCGTTTACGACGGCGGCTGCCCCTTCTGCCGCCAATTCGCCCTCGCCGCCGAGCTCACAGGAGGGATCCCCCTGCTGGAGCTTCGTGATGGCAGGGCCGATCACGCTCTGCGGGCTGCCCTCAAGGCCAGGGGGCTCAACCTGGCCAACGGGGCGGTGTTGCTCGAGGGCGAACAGGCTTGGCACGGGGCAGACGCCATCGCTGAACTTTGCCGGCGCCTAGCCCCCAGCGGCCCCTTGCTGGACCTTTTGCGGGGCCTCTTTAGCGAGCCCCACCGAGCCAAACGGATCTATCCGTTGCTGCTCCTGGCCCGGCGCATGGCCCTGCACTGGAAAGGGCTGCCGGAGGATCCCGATCAGAACCGGGGCATGGCTTAAATCCGCCAACAGCTGACTCAAACATCAGCAACACGACCACGATGTCTTTCTGTGCGATAGGTCTTTTTATCGAGAGCCCTTAAATCTGAACCATGCCGCATCGCATGCCCTTGAGCACCGCCTGGAGTCGGTTATGGACATTCAGGGTTTGCAGCAAGCGCTTGGTGTAGGTATGGGCCGTTTGATCACTCACACCCAGCCGATTAGCAATCTCCCGATCACTGAGGCCACTGGCGAGCAGATCGAGAACCTCATACTCGCGCTGGGTGAGCCTGGGGCCACTCAGGTACGGCAGGCTTCCGGTGCGTAGGGATGGGCTGCGATAGGAGTGCCCGCCCAGCACGGCCATCACCGCAGCCTGGAGTGGTTGCTGGTCTTCCACAAAATCGGCTTCGGCAACAACCGCCTCAAGCCAGGGAGCCTCAGCACATTCGGCGGGAATCGCGTCCCCCAGGGAGAGGATCACCGCGTGCAGGTGGGGATGGTCCTGTCGGGCCTGCTGCACTAAATCAAAACCATTGCCGCTTTCGAGATAATCGGTACAGATGAGCAGGCTGTAGGGATCATCGGCTTCGGCGGCCAGATACTGCAAACAGGCCTGTTGATCGGTCACGGCGCAGGTGATACGAGAATAGCCGCCGAAGCTCCGGCACAGGGCGCGCAACAGAAAGCGCCCCCTTGGCAACAACCGCAATCCGCCCGGGAATCTGGATCGATTCCAGTCCTTCATCTTGGGTCCCCTTGTCGGCCGTGGACAGAAAGGGTGTGAGATCCATACAGCGAGCGCTGTCCCTTGTTGGACAGCTTAGGAATCCCTACTGCC
>CAMAVE010000059.1 GCA_945861595.1 Synechococcus sp. UW140 | reverse complement strand
GTGAATCTGCCCCTGATGCTCGATTCCACCGAGTGGCAGAAAATGGAGGCGGGGCTCAAGGTTGCCGGTGGCAAATGCATCCTTAACTCCACCAACTACGAAGATGGCGATGAACGCTTCTTCAAGGTCTTGGAACTCGCCCGCGCCTATGGCGCCGGGGTGGTGATCGGCACCATCGATGAGGAGGGGATGGCGCGCACCGCCGAGCGCAAGTTTGCGATTGCCCAACGGGCCTACCGCGATGCCCTCGAATTCGGCATCCCCGCCCACGAAATTTTCTACGACCCCCTAGCCCTACCGATTTCAACCGGCATTGAGGAAGACCGTAACAACGGCGCCGCCACCTTGGTAGCGATCGAACGGATCCGCCGCGACTTGCCTGGTGTCCATGTGGTGCTTGGCGTTAGCAATGTCAGCTTCGGCCTGTCTCCGGCGGCCCGGATTGTTCTCAATTCCGTATTTCTGAATGATTGCGTTCAGGCCGGCCTCGACGCAGCAATCATCAGCCCAGCAAAGATTTTGCCCCTGGCCAAAATTTCTGAAGAGCACCAGCTGATCTGCCGCGATCTGATCTACGACCGGCGCCGTTTCGAGGCTGCTGTTTGCACCTACGACCCGCTGACCGAGCTCACCAAGCTGTTCGAAGGCGTCAGCGCTAAGCAGGCGCGCGAATCGGGCCCGTCCTTGGCGGACCTGCCGGTGGAGGAGCGTCTCAAGCAACACATCATCGATGGCGAACGCATTGGCCTTGAGCCAGCCCTAGAGGAAGCCCTGGTCAACCATGCCCCTTTAACAATCATCAACACCTTCCTATTGGATGGCATGAAGGTCGTCGGTGAGTTGTTTGGCTCGGGCCAGATGCAGCTTCCCTTTGTGTTGCAAAGCGCCGAAACCATGAAGGCGGCCGTGGCCTTCCTCGAGCCCATGATGGAGCGGGCTGAAGGAGAAAGCAGCGCCAAGGCCAAGTTCCTGATTGCAACCGTTAAGGGCGATGTCCATGACATTGGCAAAAACCTGGTGGATATTATTCTCACCAACAATGGCTATGAAGTTATCAATCTGGGCATCAAGCAGCCTGTAGAGGCAATTATCGAAGCCCAGAAACTTCACCAGGCCGATTGCATTGCCCTTAGCGGTTTGCTGGTGAAATCCACGGCCTTCATGAAGGACAACCTGCAGGCCTTCAATGAGGCCGGCATCGATGTGCCCGTGATCCTGGGCGGAGCGGCCCTCACCCCCCGATTTGTCAACAATGACTGCCGCCAGGTCTACCAGGGCCAGGTGATCTATGGCCGCGATGCCTTTGCCGACCTGCGCTTCATGGATGCCTTCGTGGCGGCCCGGGCCAACGGCGATTGGCAGAACGGCCAGGGCTTTCTTCAGGGCGCCCCCGAGGGTCTCGGTTTAACCCGTGAGCCGGAGGCAACCGATGGGGCAACCCCTGCCCCGGAGGATCCAGCCCACGCATCCGACCAGCCTGGCGGGACCTCCGAGGCTGAAGAGCTGGCGACTCCCGCGGCGCCTGCACCGCTCGACATCAGCCGCTCCGCCGCCGTGCCCGAGGAGCTGGCGCTCACGCCTCCCTTCTGGGGCAGCCGCATCCTCACGGAGGCGGATATCGACCTGGCCGAGGTCTTCGGCTACCTCGACCGCAATGCCCTGTTTGCCGGCCAATGGCAACTGCGCAAAACCCAGCAGCAAAGCCGCCCCGACTACGAGGCGATGCTGGCCGAGAAGGCCGAACCGGTGCTGCAGCACTGGATGGGCCGTTGCCTGGAGGAAGGGTTGCTCACCCCCCGGATGGCCTATGGCTATTTCCCCTGCGGCCGCAGCGGCAATGACTTGGTGGTGTTTGCGGCACCCCACGGCAGCGACGCAGGGCCAGGGGCGGAGTTGGGTCGGTTCCAACTGCCCCGTCAGCGGGCGGGCAACCGCTATTGCATCGCCGACTTCTACCGCGATCTGGTCGAGGTCGATCCAAGCCAGCAAGGGGCCCGCAACCAGGCTCCCGCTGGCCTTTGGCCATCAGACGTGCTGCCGATGCAGGCCGTGACCATGGGCGAACGGGCCACCAGGGTGGCCCAGGAGCTGTTCCAGGGCGATCGCTATAGCGATTACCTCTACTTCCATGGCCTGGCCGTGCAGATGGCCGAAGCGCTGGCCGAATGGACCCATGCCCGCATTCGCCGGGAATTGGGTTTTGGCGCCAGCGAGCCGGCCGAGCTGCGGGATGTGTTGGCCCAGCGCTACCGGGGCAGCCGCTACTCCTTTGGCTATCCGGCCTGCCCGAATGTGGCCGATTCCCGCCAACAGCTCGCCTGGCTCGGGGCCGATCGCATCGGCCTGCGCATGGATGAGAGCGACCAGCTCGAACCGGAACAGAGCACCACCGCCCTGGTGGCCTTGCACAGCCAGGCCCGTTACTTCAGCGCCTGATCGGGTCGATCCACGCCTCCACCCCCCCTCCGTCTAGCCGCTCCTGGAGCCGTGGCAGGCTCGTCTGGATCACCCCACCCCCCTGAATCCATGGCCATTGCTGGTCCCGGAGGCGTTGATGACGCCATTGCCGCAGGTCTCGACCTCGATGGGTCCCCCATCCCCGCTGAGATGCTCAGCCTCTACAACGAAGTGATGGAACTGGAAAGCCGCCGGGCCCGCAGTGGGGTGACCAAGTCGATGCGCAACCGCATCGTCAAGACCGGCTCCAAGCACCTCGACCAGCAGACCCTGGACGCTCGCCTCAAGGCAGCTGGCTGGGAAGGCCTCAAGGCGAAGGAGATCGCCTTCTTCTACGGCTGAGGCTCCAGGGCATCGTCCGCTTCCGTTGGATCGACTCCCTTGGCTCGGCGGCCCGTTCAGGCAAACCCCTGAATCGGGCCTTTGATGGGGCTTCGTAACGCAACAATCCCGTAACGCAGCGCACTTCCCAGGCCAGGGTTCGCTGATCAAGCCAAGCCCTGGTGGAAGGGGCGGGGCCGTTGGACCCACCGCCTGGCCGAGCTACAAGCAGATCTGCTCCAGGGTGTCGATCACCTCCTGTTGGAACTCCTCGAGATCCGTGGAGTCGCTGAGGTCAATCCCTTCTCCAGCCGCGTTCTGGCTCAGTTCCTGGAAGTGGAAAGCACCTTCGCCATTGGCCAAAAATTCCATGGCGGAAGTTTCACCACTCTCTTTGAAGGCGTCGCACAGGGCCATGAAGGCCGCGTCTTCGGTGAATTCCCAGCTCATTTAGGGGGGTCTGCTGAATGACCTTTAACGCGCTCCCCCCCGAATCCGTCAACCTCTTGGCGAGAATTTGTGCCAGAGCTTCGCCAGAATCGGCCCGAACCGGGCGTCGCCCGCCCGCCCCACCCATGAGCCAAGCGCCCCCCCCCGACGCGACCCCAAGCCCCCCAGCCCTCAACGTCCTCGGCCAACCGCTGGAGATCTGCAGCTGTGCGCCCGTCACCGGTTGGTATCGGGACGGCAGCTGTCGCACCGATGCCCAGGATCAGGGAATGCACACGGTCTGCTGCATCGTCAGCGAGGCCTTCCTCACCTACAGCCGCGCCCAGGGCAACGACCTCTCCTCACCGGTCCTGGCCTTCGGCTTCCCCGGCCTCAAGGCGGGAGACCACTGGTGCCTCTGCGCCCGCCGCTGGCTCCAGGCCTACGAAGACGGCATGGCTCCGCCGGTGCGGCTTGAGGCCTGTGAGCAGAGCACCCTCAAGGTGATCCCTCTGGAGGTGCTCCAGGGCCTAGCCGCGCAAGGGACTGGCGATCCTGATGCCGCATGATGCCCCCATGGGCCAGCTCCGCATCGGCATCTTGGGGTTGGGTGCCTGGGGCGGCACCCTGGCATCGCTTTGGCGTGACCGGGGCCACCGGGTTGAGGGTTGGAGCCGCCGTGATGGCGGCGATCCCCTTGCCCTGGTTAGGGGCCAAGACCTGATCGTGGCGGCGATGTCCATGGCTGGCGTGGGCGAGCTAGCTCGCCAGCTGGCTCCCCAATGGCCAACCGGTCTGCCCCTGCTGAGCTGCAGCAAAGGCATCGATCTCCAGTTGGGTTGCACGGCCTCGGGCCTTTGGCAGCGGGCTAACCCCGCGATCCCCCTGCTAGTGCTGAGCGGTCCCAATCTGGCTAGCGAACTGGCCGCGGGATTGCCCGCCGCCAGTGTGTTGGCGGCCAGCGATGGGAACCTGGCCCGCAGGCTGCAGCAGGACCTCAGTTCGGAGCGCCTACGCCTGTACACCAGTTCCGATCCGATCGGCACCGAGGTGGCTGGCGCCCTTAAAAACGTGATGGCCGTAGCGGCTGGGGTCAGTGATGGCCTAGGCCTCGGCGCGAACGCCAAGGCCTCCCTGCTGTGCCGTGGGTTGGTCGAGATGGGCCTCGTGCTGGCCGAACTCGGCGGCCATCCGAGCAGCCTCTATGGCCTTGCCGGTCTGGGCGATTTGTTGGCTACGGCCACCAGCCCCTTGAGCCGCAACTACCGCTTTGGCCTGCTCCTGGCCGAGGGCCTGAGCAGTGACGCGGCGATCGAGCGGATCGGAGCCACGGTGGAGGGGGTGCCCACCGCCCGGGCCGTGATGCAACTGGCCGAGCAGCGGGGCTGGAACCTGCCGATCAGCGCCGAAGTGCTCAATCTGGTCGATGGCACCACTCCTGCGGCGGCAGCCGTTCGGCGGCTGATGGAGCGTCAGTTGCGGGAGGAGACGCTGCCCGACCTGGTTGGTGCCGCCAGGCCAGCCAGCGCCACACCATGAATGGGGGCCCCCTCCAGGCCGCCCTCGTGGAAGCCTTTACGGAGGCTCCTTTGGGGGGCAATGGGGCCGGTGTGGTGCTGCTGAGGGAGCCCGCAACACCCCTCTGGATGCAGGCCGTGGCCGCTCGGCTCCAGCAATCGGAAACCGCCTTCCTTTGGAGAGGCCCCGATGGGGCCTGGCGGCTGCGCTGGTTTACCCCCAGTTGTGAAGTTCCCCTCTGCGGCCACGCCACCCTGGCGGCGGTGCTCGCCTTGGGCCATTGGGGCCAGCTGGCCGTTGGCCAAGAGCTAGTCCTGCACAGTCGCAGCGGACCCCTGGCCGTGCGCCTAGAGGGTTCGGACCCTGCCAGTGCCCGGATCGTGCTGCCCAGTTCTGGGCTGGAACCCCAGCCAATCCCCCCCTATTTGGCCCAGCTCTTGGGGGACGCTCCCCTGGCCTACTGGAGTTCGCCCCTGGGCTACCGGGTGGCCCTGATGGCGGACCGGTTCGACCTACCGGGCTTGGTCCTGCCCTCGGCCCAGTTAGGGCGCGAGGACCGCCAGGGATTGGTGGTGATGCAAGCCCTTGGCCTTCCCCAGGCCTGCGGCCTATCGCAACTCGAAGCCGGGGAGCCGTCTCGACCAGCGTTCTGGCCCCAGGTTCTGGGCCAGCCGGCCCATTACCAACTGCGCTTCTTCGCCCCGGGCCTCGGGATCGCCGAAGACCCCGTCACCGGCTCAGCCCACGCCCTGGTGGCGCCCTACTGGCAGGAACGCCTCGCGCAGACGACTGTCGTGGGTTGGCAACCCTCCCCCAGCCCCGGTGGCATGGTCTGCAGTGCGGCGGCAGATGGTCGCATTGCCTTGACGGGCAGGGGCCACCTGCTTTGGGATGGGAGTCTTGAGGGCGGTTCCTGCGCCCCGGACCTGGCCCACTGGAGCGTTTGTGGTCCCTGACGATGGCAGCACCCCCGCCTCCCCTCAAGTCCCTCCTGATTGGCCTGCCCCTGGGCCTGGGGGCCCTGGCGTTTGGCTTTGCCGCCGAAGGCTTGATTCCGGCGCCCACGCCCCTTAGCGCGGCCATGGTCACGGCCCTTCAGGAGACCCCGCCGATGGCCAAACCCGTGCGCGCCGATGCCAAGCAGGATCTCCAGGGGGTAGCCGCCCAACGGCTTGGCAAGGGGCATGGTCTGGCCAGCCTGGCCGCCCCGGAGTTGGCCGGTCCCCAGGGGGCCCCTGGTCCGAACCTGGAGATCCGCATCGCCCTGCTGGATCGGCCCCAGGACCTCCAGCTAGGGAGTAGCGGCGGGTGGTGGTTGCGCAGCCGTGACGGCCGCGTCCTCGACCAGGGAGGCCCCGGTCAGCCGGTTTCCCTGGAGGGTGTAGTCCAGGGCCGACCGGAGCTTTGGTTCGAGCCCGCCCACGGCCGGGCCGTTCTGGTCAATGGCCGGGCCTACGCCGGTCGCCTGCGGTTGGTGCCGCAAGGGTCCGGGCTCCTGTTGATCAACCACCTCCCCCTGGAGGACTACATCGCCTCCGTGGTCGGCTCGGAAATGCCCAGCAGCTGGAACCTGGAGGCCCTCAAGGCCCAAGCCGTAGCGGCCCGTTCCTACGCCCTGGCCCATATGGCCCGGCCCGCAAGCCAGCACTGGCACCTGGGCAACACCACCCGATGGCAGGCCTACCGGGGCCTGGACACGGTGAATGGACGCACCCGGGCTGCCACGGCCGCCACGGCGGGCCTGATCCTCAGTTACCAGGGGGGGATTGTGGAGAGCCTCTATGCGGCCAATAGCCAAATCAGTTGGGAAGCCCATCGCCACCTGGGCGCCAGCATGAGCCAGGAGGGCGCCAATGGCCTGGCGAACAAGGGCCAGACCTACCCTTTGATCCTGGGCCACTACTACCAGGGGGCGTCCCTGGCGCGACTGAAGAACGGTGCGGGCTGAACGGTATTGGCAATCGGCCCTCGAGCGCAGCCAGACGGCAGCGGCCAGCGGCAGCCTGGTGCCCTTGGACACCGAAATCCTTGACCTGGGGCTGGTAGCGAATGCCAACGCTTGCGGACAGGGCCCCCAGGTCCCTGTAGTTGATTTCACCAGCCCTGGGGATTGGAGTCCATTTGTGGTGCGCCGGTTGCTCTCGGCTACGCCCAAACACCTCACCCGGGCGGGCCCGCGCCCCAATCCCTTTTTGCCCTGGGATCAGGAGCTGGCCGTGACCCCCCTGGGATCGAGCCACCTGCTGCTGCTGAATAAATACCCGGTTCAGGCTGGCCACGTGTTGGTGATCCCCCAGCAATGGCAACCCCAGCACGGCTGGCTGGGGCCCGCGGACTGGGGGGCCGTGGCAGAGGTGGACGGGGATACGGGTGGGCTGTGGTTTTTCAACAGTTCCCCTGCCGCCGGTGCTAGCCAGCCCCATCGCCACCTGCAGTTGTTGCCGCGCCAAGCCGGTAGCCCCAGCTGTCCGATGGCCCCCCGGTTGTTGGCCCAATTGGAGGGCGATCAACCTCCCTGGCCTTGGTCCTATCGACTCAGTCGCCGCGATCAGTGTGGCGACCCGGATGAACTGATGGCGCTCTATGGCCAGCATGCGCGAGCCCTCGATCTGGGCGAACCGGGCAGCGATTCCCAGCCCCGTCACCCCTACAACCTGCTTTTCGACGATCAGTGGTTCCTGACCGTGCGCCGCCGCCGCGACGACTGGGCCGGGTTCTCGGTCAACGCCCTCGGCTTTGCCGGTTACCTGCTGGTCACCGATCGGGCCGATCTGGACTGGCTGCGGAGCAGGGGGCCCTGGGCCCTACTGGACAGCGTCGCCTGCAAGGTTCAGTAATTTCACGCTGGCGCCAAACGGCGATTGGGCAGTTCTTGGAAAAGGGAGGGCTGGTTTATCCCGGTCCTTTCCCCTTTACAGCAACTTGTCTTGCCATTTCATGGCCGCTTCTCGCCGTTCCATCGTTCAAGAGCCAGGCTTTCCAGGCCCTCTTCATCAAGCCCTTCTCCATCAAGCCCCATTCGCTCAAGCCCCAATCGATCGAGTTCCACTTGATCAAGTCCCAATTGTCCCAATCCCAGGCGCCCCATCCGTAGCGGGCCGCCAGCTCGGCCGCAGGCTACGAATCCAGGCCTGCCTGGATCTGGTGGCCCCAATTGCCCGTCATTACGCCCGCGTCACCAGGGAATCGGCCGATGACCTCACCCAAGTGGGCCTGTTGGGTTTGCTCCGCGCTGCCGAGCTCTACGTCCCAAGCCGGGGCGAGCCCTTTGAACCCTTTGCCCGCCGGCACATCCGTGGTGCCATCCTCCACTACCTGCGCGACCAGGCCCCGCTGGTGCGGATCCCGCGTCGGCGTGTAGAGCTGGACCAGCTGCGCCGCCGTTGTGAAAATCGGCTGCAATTAGATCTGGGCCAGGCTCCCCCCTCGGAGGCGGTGCGGCAGGCGATGGGGGTGAGCCTGACCCAATGGCAGCGCCTGGAAGCGAGCCCAACAGGCCATCGGATCGTCTCCCTGGACGAGGGCGCCGAGGTTGCTGCCTCCGATCAAGACCAGGAAAGCCTTGGCGATGACCGCGGCGCCATGGCCGTTGCTCTGTTACAGCAGCTCCCACGCCAGCAAGCTGAAGCGATCAAGGCGGTGATTCTGGCCGGGCGCAGCCTGCGGCAGGTTGCCAGCGATTGGGGGACAAGTGCCAGCACGGTGCATCGTCAGCTGCACCGAGGCCTGGCCGAACTCAGGCGTCGCCTGGAGTGTCCATCTGACGCCGCAGCGTGCTGATGGTGGCATCGAGGGCCGCGAGTTGGCGCTCCAGGCCCTCCCGCCAGAAGGTGAGCATGCGTAACTTGCGCTCCTGGTGGCGGCGGCGGAAGGATTCGGGCCCATCGGCGGGCGCGCAACAGGCAAAGGGCGGGAACATGGGAAAATGGTGACAGTTATGTCGTTCTAGCCAGCCCCTTGGCGCAAGTGCGGTAGTCAGACCCCCTCGAGCCCGGGGACCCGACCCAGCCCCAAGACTCCCCAGCCCAGTCGCCTCAAGCCAAGCCAAATCCCCAGCCCACCCGACTCCAGGGGGCCCACCCAGCCCCGATCCAGAGACCACCACGACGCAGACAGTTGAGACCAAACAGTCCCTTAGGTCGCCCGCGGCCCCTGAGCCTGGTGCTCCTCGCAACGCTTGTGCTGGGAGCCAACCCGGCCCAGGCCTATGTGGCCCTGATGGCAGGCCAGCAGGCCCGGCCCTTGGTGGGCACGTTTAACACGGTTCCCGTGCTCCATTCGAACCAGCCGGAGGAAGTCCAAGGGCCTGGCATCTTGGTGAACAGCATGCAAGGCCAGGCCTACAGCACAGAAATCAACCAGTTTCTCGATAATGCCACCTACACCTTTAATGGTGAATTTGGCCTGCATATTCACCATAAATACCACCGGATGGGCTCCGCCTGGAATGGGTCTTCAGGTCGCCGTCATGAGCTTACTTTGGCGGCGATTTTGATCAATCCTAGCGATCAAACCATTACCGTTCAATTTGACCAGGGGTCGGTTCGCAATAGTTTCGAAGCACCGTATCTGCCCAATAATTTAATGGGAGTCAAGCCCTTGGGGCCCAGGCCCTGGAATACGGGGCCTGGCGATGCCACTGCAATCGTGATGTTGCGGGGCAAGCTTGATAACAACCTGCCCGATCGAATTGTGATTCCCCCCCGGGGTCGCAGTGTGCTCTTCCAAACCCAGCTTCCTGCCAATGGCATTGCCAATGGGCTGCTTCGGGGCCGTAGCAATGGACCCCTACAGGTTGCCGTTGTTGCTGTACGCGATCCCCGGGACGACAATGATGTACTGGCCGTGCTCGATAATGGGCAGCTGGCGCCAGGACGCACCTACCTGCGGCGTCTGCGGGAAATTGAAGCTGGCTATGTCTTTTCCCGAGTGGCGGGAGTGGCGATCGGTGATACCTATCAGGCGACACTCAATTACGACCTCAGCGATGGTCCTTTGCATGTGCCCCTCACCAGCACCGTGCGCCATAACTTCGGTACCGGCGAAATCCAGGTGAACCCGCTGGCTAGTCGCATGGTCGATTCATCCCTCAACAACGTGGGGACCTATGGGGTCCGTTTCGATGTCAATCTCAACCTCAGGGGTAGTGGTCCCTATGACCTGGTCTTGAGCCATCCCAGTCCTAATGGCCGCCCATTTACCGCCTTCCGAGGCTCCATCGGCATCACCACGGACAGCGGCTATCGCGAAGTGCACGTGGGAATGCGATCGGGTGAAAGTCTCAGTCTCACTCCCTTGGACATCAACCCAGGCCAGAGCAATCCAGTGCGGATCACCCTGGTGTATCCAGCCGATGCCACCCCAGGCCACCTGCTCAGCGTGGTGCCCACCTCCCAGTTGGCCCGGGTTCAAGAGCAGTTGAGGCAACTGGCCCTTGCCCAACGCCGGTCCTCCCGTCCCAGTTCGAAGCCGAATCAGCCTCCCTTGCCCAACCTTGGGCCCGAGCCCATCGCAACGGAGAATCCGCTCGGAATTGGGACTGGTTTGGAGCTCGGAGCGCGAACGATGCCAGCCGCTGAAAGGGATAACGGCAACGGCAGCCGCCAGGCCCTCTCCCCCACGGCCATGGGCACGATCGCCACGGCCCCAAGGATCCTTCCAATCCAGCCAGCTGCCCTGACGCCAGCCCAGCCATCGATCCAAGCTCCAACCGATCGCGCCGCAATGCCAGCGATCAAGCCGAGGATCAAGCCGAGGATCCAGCCCACCGTGGCCAAGGCGCCGGCTAAACCGAAGCCCATGGTGGCCACAGTGCCAGCAAACCCCGCCGGCACCGGCTCCCAGGCCCTGCTGGATCGCCTGGTCCTGCAATCCTTACCTCCCTTGCCCCCGGCTCCGAATCCCGTGGTGAGCACTCCAGCCCGCATGAGCCAGTCCCTGATGGACCGCTATCAGCAGGCCCTCGAGAACCAGCAATTGGTGATCAAATCCCTTGGCGGCCGATAGGCTGCAACGGTCAGGACGCCCCCGTGGTCGAGAAAAGTGACCAGACCCGGCGGCGCATCAGCCTGGAGCTGAGCGCAGAACTGCTGGCTTGGATCGATGGGTTTAAGGCCGAGTGGGGCCTGAGAAGCCGTGGCGACATCCTCGAGCGTGTGCTGGAGCAACTGGTCCATGGCAGCTCCGATGAGGAGGACGGGCACAGCGACCAGGACCTCACGGGCGGCCTCAACGAAACCGGTGCCATTGTCCTCATTAATCGCGCCCTGGTCCCAATAAGAGACCAGGAGCAAGACCTGGATGATCTTGCTGAGATTGGTTTAGGCCGTTCGGCTCGTGCCAAGGGGGCCGGAGTCAAGGCGAGGCCTGCTGGCGGTGGGGGGATCGACTTACCAGGCTTTGTGCGACGTCAATCGGCCCAACTCAAGCGCAGCCTGGAGCCATCTAGCCCAGGCCCCAGCCAGACCCTCCAGGGGGTGGAACTGATCGATTCCCCCTCCATCGAAGAAGCCCTCACAGCAGCCCGGGACCATTGGCTCGATCTCTACGGACAGCCAGCCACCGAGGCCGTGCTGGAGGCCGCCATGGTTTGGATGGCCCAGGAGGTCTGGCCCCAGGCCGAGCAAAGTGAGGGGCGGCCGTTCACCTGGTCCCTACTGGTGCAGGTGATCCAGGGGGTTGCTCCGAGCTGGCCCCTGGGAGCGGCCAGTTTCGAGCGAGTGATCGTGGCCGCGGGCATTCTCGAGGACCCCTTCAGCTCCAGAACCCTGCCCCTGCGCATCCCCACCCTGATCCGCCGCTTTGTGCAGCGCCTGCGCAAGCGACGCAAGCACCAATCCTTCCAGGCGATCGACCACACGATGACGGTGCTGGGTGCCCTGAAGCTTTTGAAGATGTCCACCACCCCCGATGTGGCCATCTCCCTTGCCCAAATCCGTGAGGCCTACCGCGAGCAAGCCCAATGCCACCACCCCGACGCCGGTGGCTCCGCCGATGGGATGCGCCGCCTCAACGAGGCCTACCAGCTGCTCAAGGAGCTCTACCGCGATAAACCCTGAGCGATGGCCACCGTCAACATCGGTGCCCATTATTCCCGTATGCGGCTCAGAATTAGACTAGAAGCGAGTCGCATTTGAGATAAGCCGGAGTCTCGCGACCGTTCCTTGCTCTCGCCCCGAGAAGCGCAGCAATGGTTTTTCTTGGAAGTCTCATAATCGACTTGGATTAGGACAAGGTATGAGTCTTGAGTGATACCTGCGAGACAGCCTTAGCGCTGCCCTGGTTTCAGCCCTTGAGCCGCTTTGTCTACGTCGTCATGGCTGGCACCAGGATGACCATGGACTACCGCTGCTTATGTCCTGCAGAAGGCGCGACCCGTGGCGGCTGTAGTGGTTCATACCCCCAAAAGCTTTCGATATTGCTCCCTGCAACCAAGGCTAGGCTTTGCTCCAACGCCTGAAATCGACGAAAAATCCATTTTGTAAACAAGCCATGGCC
>CAMAVE010000058.1 GCA_945861595.1 Synechococcus sp. UW140 | reverse complement strand
CCCGATCGCCCGCCCCATCGCCGTGCCCACCCCCCGCGCCGCTGCCAGCGGTGGCCCCGGCGGCCCCAGCGCCCAGGTCGTCTATGACCCGGCCGCCGACCTGCGCGCCCTGTTGCTCCAGCCCTGGGTGTTGGTGGGCCGGCTGATCTCGATCAGTTGGCAGCTGCTGGCCCTGGCGGTGGTGTTGGCCGTGCGCGGCAACAGCAGCGACGCGGCCGAACAGCAACGGCTGGGCAAACGCATCCTCACCACCCTGACCAACCTGGGGCCCTGCTTTATCAAGGTGGGCCAGGCCCTCTCGACCCGGCCCGACCTGGTGCGACGCGACTGGCTCGAGCAGCTCACCCAGCTCCAGGACAACCTGCCCCCCTTCGACCACCGCATTGCCCTGGCGACGATCGAGGCCGAGTTGGGCGCCCCGGTCGACCAGCTGTTTGAAGACTTCCCCACCGCGCCCATGGCCGCCGCCAGCCTGGGCCAGGTGTATCGGGCCCGCCCCTACGGCGGCACCTGGGTGGCCGTGAAGGTGCAGCGCCCCGACCTGGAGCGAATCCTGCGCCGGGACCTGGTGATCATCCGCCTGCTGGCGGTGACCACGGCGCCGCTGCTGCCCTTGAACCTGGGCTTTGGCCTGGGCGAGATCATCGATGAATTCGGCCGCAGCCTGTTCGAGGAAATCGACTACCGCCAGGAGGCGGCCAACGCCGAGCGCTTTGCGGCCCTGTTTGCCGATAACCCGGCCGTGATCGTGCCCCGGGTGGACCGGCTGCTCTCGGCCCGGCGGGTGTTGACCACCACCTGGATCAATGGCACCAAGCTCCAAAACCGCCAGGAGCTGCTGGCCCAACGGCTCGATCCCACCTCCTTGATCCGCACCGGCGTGATCGCCGGCCTGCAACAACTGCTCGAATTCGGCTATTTCCACGCCGATCCCCACCCCGGCAACCTGTTTGCCCTACCGGGCAAAACGGGCGCCCTGGGCCACCTGGCCTACGTGGATTTCGGCATGATGGATTCGATCAGCGACCGGGACCGACTCACCCTCACCGGGGCGGTGGTGCACCTGATCAACCGGGATTTCGCCGGGCTAGCCGAGGATTTCGTGGCCCTCGGCTTTCTCAACCCCAAGACCGATCTCGAGCCGATCATTCCGGCCCTGGAGCAGGTGCTCGGCGGCGCCCTGGGCGACAGTGTCGGCTCCTTCAACTTCAAGGCGATCACCGATCGTTTTTCTGAGTTGATGTATGCCTATCCCTTCCGGGTGCCGGCCCGCTTTGCCCTAATCATCCGAGCCGTGGTGAGCCAGGAGGGCTTGGCGCTGCGGCTCGATCCCAGCTTTCGCATCATTGGCGTCGCCTATCCCTACGTGGCCCGGCGGTTGCTGGCGGGGGACACGGCCGAGATGCGCGAAAAGCTGCTGGACGTGCTGTTCGATCGCCACGGCCGGCTGCAGATCGAGCGGCTTGAAAACCTCTTGGCGGTGGTCGGCAAGGACGACTCCAGCCCGGATCTGCTGCCGGTGGCAGGGGCTGGATTGAAGTTGCTGCTGGGGCCGGAAGGCAGCAGCCTGCGCCAGCGGCTGCTGCTCACCCTGGTGGAGAACGACCATCTCCACACCGATGACTTGCGCGCCCTGGTCGCCCTGATGGGCCGCACCTTCTCAGCGAGCAAGCTGGCCGGCGGTCTGCTGGCCAGGCTCAACCCGCTCGCTGCCGCGTTCTAAGGTCTGCCCTCACGTCTAACCCCCTACTCCCTGCAAGCGCCTAGCCCATGGATGAATCAGCCCAAGACTTTCTGCTCGAGCTGGTGGGCTACGGCCAGCCGCCCTACTTCGTGGCCTTCGCCGGCCTGCTGGTGGCGGCTGCCTGCGGCCTAACCTTCGCCAAGGTGATCGAAAATCGGCTGGAGGGCTGGAAACAGGACCGCCTGGCCCTACTGCCCTTGAGCCGGATCGAAACGATCGCCCCGGCGATTGGGATTGTGATCGGCATCAGCCTGTTTATCGGCAGCTGCCTGCAGATCTTCGGCTTCGCCAGCGGCACCTCCCTGCTGGTGTCGTTCCTGCTGTCGCTGCTCACCACAGGCGCCCTCTGGGTGCAGCTGGTGCGGCTGATGGAGCAGGTGGAAAAGGGCACCTTCAAGGTGGTGGATTTCGATAATTTCGACGAATTCTTTTAAGCCTGCTCCGGTCGATTCAGCCTGCAGACCATCACCCCAAGGGAGTTCCCTCTGTTCAAGAGGCTGGCTGAACAGGAGGCTGGCTGATCAGGAGGCCAGATAAACCTCAAGGTCGCCGGACCTGTTGCGGATCGCCTCCAGGGCCGAGCGCTCCAGGTTGCGGGTGCGGTCGCGGCTCATGCCCAGGTCCCGGGAAATCGAGCTCAGGCTCATCGGTTCGTCCACATCAATGCCGTAGCGCATCTTCAAGACCCGGCCCTGCAGCTCGGGCAGCTGCTCCAGCAGCGCACGCATATCCCCCCGCAGGCATTCGCCATCCACCAGATCCCCCGGTTCGCCTCCCTCGGATGCCAGCAGATCGAGCAGTTCCGTGTCCTCGCCATCGCCCACCTTCGTTTCCAGGCTCACCGGCTGGCGCGCCCGGCAGAGCAGCTCTTTGACCTCCTCCTCCGGCAGCTCCACCGCCTCGGCCAGTTCCCCCAGCGTCGGCGTGCGGCCCAGTTCCTGACTCAGTTCCCGCTGGCCTTTTTTCAGCTTATTGAGCGTTTCCGTGATATGGATCGGCAGCCGGATCGTGCGGCTCTTCTCCGCAATCGCCCGCGTGATCCCCTGGCGGATCCACCAATAGGCATAGGTGGAAAACTTGTAGCCCCGCGTGGGATCAAATTTCTCCACACCCCGCACCAGGCCAATCGTGCCCTCCTGGATGAGATCCAGCAGTTCCATATTGCGCTTGGTGTATTTCTTCGCCACGCTCACCACCAGCCTCAAGTTGGCGGCCACCATCCGCTCCTTCGCCCGGCGGCCGCCGCCCAGCCGTTTCTTCAACACCGCGGGGGTTAAACCAGCTGCCGCCGCCAGCTCAGCCTCGCTGGGCTTAGTGCCGCCGGCGCGCATCGTCAGCTCCAGCTCGATCTCCTCGATCGCCATCAGCTCCTGCACCTGCCGGCCCAGGGTGATCTCCTGCTCATGGCTCAGCAGCGGCACCCGACCGATGTCCCGCAGGTAGGACCGCACCAGGTCGCCATCCACAGGAGGCATGGAGCGGCCTTGGGCCGGCACCCGAACCGTGGTGGCAGAGTCGGGCACCGGACCAGGGCCGGAGTCGGCCAGGGCCGTTGCTAGCGATGCGGTCGCCGCCGAACGGGACCCACCGGACACCATCTGGAGCCCATGATCAGACAGGGAGAAAGCGGCGACCACGGCTGAAAACTGAACTTATGTGAAGCATAACCTGAAGAAGTGTGAAGCCTCTCTCACAAACGGGGGGACCCCGCCGATCGGGCCCGCCGAAGCTGGGGTTGGACCCTGGAACCGGCCCCGACGACTGGGCGAAAGCTCAGGCCCAAAGCCGTTGCAAGGGAGCGGTGCTTGGGCCAAGCCCCAGTCGCCTAGAGCCCATCCCTGAGCCGAACAGCTCAGCAGCCCAGCCCCCCTAGGCCAGGGGGAAGCGGTGCAGCAGCCAGGCGGCCGTACTGAGGTAGATGAACACCCCGGCCACATCGGTGGCGGTCGTGATCGACGGGGTCGACATCAAGGCCGGATCCAACCCGAAGCGCTCACAGAGCAGGGGTAGGGAGGCTCCGCCGGCCGCCGCCAAGGTGGTAATCACCACCAGGCTGATGCCTGCCGCGGCAGCCACTTGGGGGTTGCCGCCCAGGGTCCAGGCCCAGGGCACCACCGCCACCAGCATCAGGCAACCCAGCAGAAAGCCCGCCAGGGCTTCGCGGCCGATGCTGGGTCCAGCCCCGAGCCCCTGCAGGCGCTGGGTGCTGAGGCCGCGGATCACCACCGTGGCGCTCTGGGCGCCAACGATGCCGCCAGCGCCAATCAACAACGGGATGAAGGCGGCCAGCACCACCATCTGTTGCAACACGTCCTTCTCGGCCACGATCAGGGCCGAGGTGCCGGTGTTGGCGATCAGCAGCACGATCAGCCACACCACCCGCCGCCGGGCCACGGTGAACAGGCTGCTCTGGAAGTAATCGTCCTCATCGCCCGCCTGGACCGCCCCGGCCGCGTAAAGATCCCTAGTGGCCTCGTGCTGGATCACGTCGATCACGTCGTCAACGGTGACGATCCCCACCAGCCGCTGCTCCCGGTCCACCACCGGCAGGGCCAGGAAGTCATACCGCTGGATGGCTCTTGCCACCTCCTCCTGGTCGGTGTCGGTGGTGAGTCGCACCACCTCGCGGGTCATCACGGCGCCGATGCGGTCCTCCGGATCGGCCATCACCAGATCCCGCAGGGACAGGATCCCGGTGAGGTGGCGTGAGGCGTCCGTGACGTAGAGGCTGTAAACGGTTTCGGTGTCGGAGGCGCGGCCGCGCACGATCGCCAGGGCCTGGGCGGCCGTATGGAATTCCTTGAGGTCGATGAATTCAGTGGTCATCAGGCGACCGGCCGTTTCCGCCTCGTAACCCAGCAGCTGGGCCGTGATCCGCCGCTCCTCCGGGCTCAGTTCGGCCAGCAGGCGCCGCACCACCTTGGCCGGCAGTTCGTCAAACAGACGCACCCGGTCATCGGGGGACATCTGCTCGACCAGTTCGAGCACTTCGCCCGAGCGCAGCCGATCGAGCAGGGTCTGCTGCACCGTGCCATCAAGGTATTCATAGATGGCAATGGCTTCATCTTTGGGCAGCAGCCGAAAGGCCAGGGCCTGGAGGGTGCGGGGCAGCAGCCCGATCGCCTCGGCGGTGTCCACCTCCTGCACGGGGGCGAGCAGCAGCTTGACGGCGTCGTAGTTGCCCACCTCGAGCAGGGCCTGGAGCTGCTGGGCCACCAACTCGGCCAACACGGGTCCACCAGGACCAGGAGCTGGTAAGGATCCGCCAGCAGGCATGGGCCCCCCCTGGTCTGGGATGCCGCCCGTTGCCTCCGTCATCAAGCCCGTATGCGGGAGCACTAAGAGTGTATGGGGATCCCTCGCTAGGGTCCCGCCTTCCCCGATACCCCGATCCCATGGCGATCAATGTCTCCGATGTGGTGGTAACCACAGCCAGCGGCGAGCCCCAGCGCCTGGGCGAGCTGGGTAACCAGGTCCTGTTGATCGTCAATGTGGCCAGCCGCTGCGGCTTCACCCGCCAGTACGCCGGCCTGGAGCAACTGCAGCAGACCTACGGGCCCCAGGGCCTGGTGGTGCTGGGCTTCCCCTGCAACGACTTCGGCGCCCAGGAGCCCGGCACCCTGGAGGAGATCCAGACCTTCTGTTCCACCACCTACGGCGCCACCTTCCCCCTCTACGCCAAGGTCCACGCCACCGGCGCCAAGACCGCTCCCTACGACACGCTCACCCAGGCCGAACCGGCCGGCGATGTGGCCTGGAACTTCGAGAAGTTCCTGATTGGCAAGGACGGCACGGTGCTGGGTCGCTACAAGAGCGCCGTCGAGCCGAGTGATGCCGCCCTGGTGGCCGCGATCGAGGCGGCCCTGGCGGCCTGAGTGCCCCGGCGAAACTGGGCTAGGGCTGGCGGCCCCTAAACAGGCGGCGGCTGCAGGCCCGACCGCCCAGGGCCGCCAGCAATCCCAGGCCCAGGCTGGTGAGCAACAGGACCAGGGCCCCCAGGCTCTGACCCTGTTGCTCGAGGCTGGCCAAATCGAGGATCCAGCCGCTGAAAGTCGTGAGGGAGCCGCAGAAACCGATCCCCAGGGCCAGCATCAAGGGGGTCCGGTGGGGCACAGGCCCGCTCAGAAAGCCAAGCAGGAAGCAGCCCACCAGGTTCACCAACAGATTGGCAGCGCTATGGACCCCGAGCTGGGGACCCAACCGCTCCACCAGCTGCCAGCGCAGCAGGGCCCCGGGCACGGCCCCCGAGGCCACCAGGGCCAACTCCTGCAGCTCAAAGCGCAAGCGACGATCCGCCATCCCCGCTCTGGTGCCCGAAAGCCCGGGCGAACCATCCCCCTGGTGCCCACCCTCTGCAGCGGCAAGGCTGGCGCGTTCGGGGATAGCGTTGATATGTGGGTTCGAGCCCGGCTTGGGACGGGGATCGGACGCCGGGCTTGCCATCTCAGAGCCCCCCCAACCAGCGGCCCAACTCGAGCGCTAGCAGACCACCGCCCACTGAAAGACCCGCCAGCCGCAGGGCCTCCCCAGCCTGGCCCTCACCAAGGGCCTGCAGCAGCTCAACCACAAAGGTGGAGAAGGTGCTGAAACTGCCGAGGAAGCCCACGCTCAACAGCAGGGCAAGACGATGCAGATCACCGCAGCCATTGCCGAGGGAGAGCAGCAGCCCCAGGGCCAGACAGGCCACCAGGTTGACCCCGGCCGTGGCCCAATGCTTACGCGGCACCATGGGCTGGAAGTGGTTAACCAGGTAAAAGCGCAGCCAGGCCCCCGGAACGGCTCCAGTGGCCACCATCACGCCATCGGCAAGGGCCATGGCGGCTCAGCCAGCCAGCCAGCCGCGGCGGGGCTCCCCAGGGCCGGCGACGGTTTGCACCTGCAACCAGCGTCGACCGCTGGGGGACCACCAGCTGCGCAACAACTCCAGCGGTTCGCCCGCTTCCAACCGCGCCAAAGCCGGTGCCTGCTGCCGCGGGGCACTTCGCAGGGCCAAGGGCCTGGTGGACAGCAAGGGATCACCCGCCTGGCGCCGCCTCAGTTCCGGTTGCCTCCGCTCCGCTCCCCCGGCCGGCAGGGCCGCCGGGGCGATCAGGGCGAAGCCCAGCAGCGCTGCCAACCGCCAGGAGGGCAAGGCCAACAGGAAGCCCGGGCGTCGCTGGAGGGGCCCCATCAAATATCGAGCTGGGCGAAATCCAGCTCGGCACTGTGGGTTTCGATGAATTCGCGGCGGGGTGCCACCTTGTCGCCCATCAGGATTGTAAAAATGCGATCGGCCTCTAGGGCATCTTCAATCTCCACGCGCTTCATCGTGCGGGTGGTGGGATCCATCGTGGTTTCCCAGAGCTGCTTGGGCATCATTTCTCCAAGGCCCTTGAAGCGCTGGATCGTGTAATTGGCCTTCTCGCCAAAACCACTCAAAACTGTCTTGAGGTCGGCTTCGTTGTAGCAGTAGTTGTGATTTTTGCCACGCTCCACCTTGTAGAGGGGCGGGCAGGCGATATAGATGTAGCCGCCTTCCACCAGGGATTTTTGATAGCGGTAGAAGAAGGTGAGCAGCAGGGTACGAATGTGGGCGCCGTCCACATCGGCATCTGTCATAATCACAATACGGTGATAGCGAAGGTTTTTCTCCTGAAACTCCTCGCCCTTAATGCCCAGGCCCAGGGCCGTGATCAGGGCCTGGATCTCAGTATTTTTGTAGATCTTGGCATCATCGGTTTTCTCGATGTTCAAGATCTTGCCCCGCAAAGGCAGGATCGCCTGGAAGCGGCGATCGCGACCCTGCTTGGCGGAGCCACCGGCGGAATCCCCTTCCACGATGTAAATCTCTGATTCGCTCGGATCGCGGGAACTGCAGTCGGCGAGCTTGCCTGGCAGGGTGGAACTTTCCAGTACGGATTTACGTCGCACTAGTTCCCGGGCCCGCCGGGCTGCCTCGGCCGCATTAAAAGCCTGGATGGCCTTTTCCAGGATCATGTCAATCACGGCCGGATTGAATTCCAGGTATTGGCTCAGCGACTCCCCTACCAGGGTGTCAACAATGCCGCGCACCTCCGTATTGCCCAGCTTGGTCTTGGTTTGGCCCTCAAACTCGGGCTCAGGCACCTTCACCGACAACACCGCCGTGAGACCTTCTCGAATGTTTTCACCGGCGAGGTTGCCGTCGGCTTCCTTGCGCTTGCCCCGCTTTTTGGCGAAGGTATTCAGTGTGCGGGTTAGAACTGTTTTGAGCCCTTCAATGTGGGTGCCGCCATCCACCGTGCGGATGTTATTGGCAAAGCCAAGAATGCTGTCGGAATAGGCATCCACACACCACTGCAGAGCCGCTTCCACCTGTACTCCTTCCTTGAAGGCATTCACATAGATGATCTCAGGATGGAGGGGATCCTTGTCCTGATTCATATAGGCCACATACTCCTTAATGCCGCCCTGATAGTGATACACCTCTTCGTGGATCTCGCCCTCGGCGTTGCGGGCCGAGGCCCGGGCGTCCTGAAAAACAATGCGCACGCCGCCATTGAGATAGGCGAGTTCGCGCAGGCGGGCCGACAGGGTCTGGTAATCGAAAACAATGCCGGTGCTGAAAATCTCGATATCGGGCTTAAAGCAGATCGTCGTGCCGGTGCGATCGCCGGGCTCGGTCTCGGAAATCAGGGTGCCGATCGGATTGCCCCGCTCAAAGCGTTGGCGGTGCACCTGGTTCTGGCGATAGACCGTGACCTCGACCCATTCCGATAGGGCGTTCACCACTGACACGCCAACGCCGTGCAGACCACCGGACACCTTGTAACCACCGGAGCCGAATTTGCCGCCGGCATGCAACACCGTGAGCACCGTTTCCAGGGCGCTCTTGCCAGTGCGCGGGTGGATATCGGTGGGGATGCCGCGGCCGTTGTCGGTAACGGTGCAGGAGCCGTCGTCGTTGAGGGAAACGTGGATATCGGTGCAATGGCCCGCCAGGGCCTCATCCACCGAGTTATCCACCACCTCATAAACAAGGTGATGGAGGCCGCGGGGCCCGGTCGTGCCGATGTACATGCCCGGCCGCTTGCGCACCGGCTCCAGGCCTTCCAGCACCTGGATCTGTTCGGCGCCGTAGGCGGACTGAACCTTGCTGGAGTCGCTCATACGGGGCAGGAGGGGCGCGGAAGGCGAGCGGAGGCCTGCCAATCAGGCTTAATCTACCACCGATGCAATAGAGGGCCTTCTGGGGGCCTCTCCGTCGCTTTTTGCTCGAGGGGTGCAACCCAGCCCTGGCTTCGGCCCGGGGCAGACTGCTCCCATGGGATCCGCCTTCAGCCCCGAATCCAGCACCTGGGGCCCCGATGCCGGCGCCTCCGATCCGGCCCTAACCCCCGCCGATGCCCCCCTGGTGATCGTGCTGCTGGGTGCCACCGCCAGCGGCAAAACCGACCTGGCCATCGCCATCGCCGAGGCCTTTGACCTGGCCGTGTTGTCGGTGGACTCGCGCCAGATCTACACAGGCATGGACATCGGCACCGCCAAGGCCAGTGCCGCCCAACGGGCACGGGTGCGCCACCGGCTCCTGGACCTGCGGCCGCCGGACCGGCCCATGAACCTGCAGGAGTTCCGCGCCGAAGCCGAAGCCGCCATCGCCGCCGAGCATGCCCGCCGCGGCGTCGCCTTTCTGGTGGGGGGCAGTGGCCTCTATCTCAAGGCGATCACCCAGGGCCTGGAGCCACCGGCCGTGCCGCCCCAACCCCAGCTGCGGGAGCAGCTCACGGCCCTGGGCCAGGCCTGGTGCCACCCGCTCCTGGCCACGGTTGATCCCCTGGCGGCCGGTCGCATCGCCCCGGCCGATGCGGTGCGCACCCAACGGGCCCTGGAGGTGATCTATGCCACCGGCCGGCCCCTGTCGGCCCAACAGGGGTATCGCCGCCCCCCCTGGCGCGTGCTCGAGCTGGGGCTCAATCCGGCCGATCTCAGCAACCGGATCCGCCAACGCAGTCTTGGGCTGTACGAAACCGGCCTCGTGGCCGAAACCGAGCGGCTGCTGCGCCGCTACGGCCAGGCCTGCCCCCTGCTGGAGACGATCGGCTACGGCGAAGCCAAGCGGCTGCTCGCCGGTGACCTGGATGCGGCCGGCGCCATCGCCCTCACAACCCAGCGCACTCTGCAATTCGCCAAACGCCAACGCACCTGGTTCCGTCGCCAGCACCGGCCCCTGTGGCTGTCTGGGCCCGACCGGGCCCTGGGCCCAGGGCCGGACCAACCCGCTGACCAGCCAGCCAGCCAGCCCGGCCAGCAGGACAGCCATCAGCCCACCGGTCAGCCGGATGATCGGACCGGCGATCGGGCTGATCGGGCCGCCACTAGCGGGCCTGAGCCGGATCTGGTGAAGCGGGCATTGGCAGCGGTCCAGCAGGCTCTAGGGTGAAGGGTGAATACCACCTGTTTTCACCCTTCCGTCCCCTCGCTTTCCTGAATGCCACCCCGTCCCCGTTTTGACCGTCGCGCTCCTGTGCGGGAGCTCCCCAACATCAATGACCGCATCAGCTACCCCCAGCTCCGGGTGGTTGATGCCGACGGCAGTCAGCTGGGGGTGATCACAAGGGAAGAGGCGCTGGAGGTTGCCAAGGACCGGGAGCTCGACCTGGTGCTGGTCAGCGAGAAGGCCGATCCACCGGTTTGCCGGATCATGGACTACGGCAAATATAAATTCGAGCAGGAAAAGAAGGCCAAGGAAGCAAAGAAAAAGTCGCACCAGACCGAGGTTAAGGAAGTCAAAATGCGCTACAAGATCGATTCGCACGACTACCAGGTGCGCATTGGTCAGGCCGTGCGCTTCCTCAAGGACGGCGACAAGGTGAAGTGCACGGTGATCTTCCGCGGCCGCGAAATCCAGCACACGGCCCTGGCCGAACAGCTGCTCTTCCGCATGGCCAAGGACCTGGAGGAAAGCGCCGAGATCCAGCAGGATCCCAAGCGGGAAGGCCGCAACATGATCATGTTCCTGAGCCCGCGCAAAACCCCCCTGGCCAAGGAAAAGGATGCGGCCATTGCCGCCACCAAGGCCGTGCGCACGATCGAAACCAGCCGCGACATCAGCCGCGAACCGACCCGGATCTAGGCGCCCAGCATCGATCGCCCCGGGCTGGAACAACCGGCCCAAGCGTGATTGGCGTTGCTCAGCGATTGGCGTTGCGCGGTGATTGGCGTTGCGCAGTAGTTGGCCGATGACTGGGGACCCCCCCTGCCTCACTGTTGATCAGTCTTGGGGGCGGGGGGATTCCTCTGCCAGGGCCGCAAACAGGCCAAGCATCTTGCTCCAGCCGGAGCGGGCCCCATCCTGGGAGAAATCGGCGCGGGCTTCGCACATGTAGCCGTGGCCGGCCCCAGGGGCGACCAGCAGGCGGTGGCGAGCAGCCTCGGATAGGGCTGGCACGCCACCGTTGGCTGCCGTGAGGGCGGCTGCCACCGCCGTGATCTCCTCGGGCGGGATCAGGGGATCTTGGTCGCCGCAGAAGCACCACAGCCGCCCGGGGATCTGGGGCACCAGCTCCAGGCTGGGCGGGCCGCCGCCGGGACGGAAGCTGGAAACCCGGGCGCCATAGAAGGCGCAGGTGGCGCCAATGGCCGGCAGGGTGGCAGCCAGTAGGGCCAGGTGGCCGCCAAAGCAGAACCCCACGCAGCCGAGCGGCAGGCCGGCCAGGTCCGGCTGGGCCCGGATCCAGGCGATGCTGGCGACCAGGTCGTCGAGGAAGCCGGCAGCGGTCACCGCATCGCGGTGCTGGCGGCCCAACTCCAGGCCAGCAGCGTCGTAATTGAGCTCCAGATCGGGGGCGGTGCGGGCCATGGTGTTGAGCGCTAGGGCGGCGTAGCCAGCAGCAGCCAGCCGATCAGCCACGCTGCGCACCCAGCCGTTAACCCCAAACACCTCCGGCAACACGATCACCGCCGCCCGCGGCGCCTGGCCCAGCGGCCGGGCCCACCAGCAGCGCAGGGGAACGGCAGGGCCAGCGGCCTGGCCCGAAGACCCATCCCATGCCCCAGCCGGAGCGGGGCCGATCGTCACCCAATCAGCCCCCATCGCCATCGCTGCAGGCTCGGTCATCGGCTCAGGAGCTGGTGGCTCCAGTCTGGGCGAGGGCGCCCGGTTGAGGGTCTGCGAGACCCCGTGGACGCCAACCGGCACAGCCCGGCACAGGCTCTTATGCCAACGGGGGAATTGTCACCATGACCAAAGCTCCTTAAGGTGGCCAGCACCAGCTCTGTCCCACTCCGGCGTGCGCTTTCATATCCAGCAGGACAGCGACATCCCGGCCTCGACGCAGCTGTACAACCAGATCTGCTTCGCGATCGCGGCTCGCCATTACCCACCGGGCCACCGCCTGCCCAGTACACGCCAGCTGGCGATGCAGACCGGCCTGCACCGCAACACAATCAGCAAGGTGTACCGCCAGCTCGAAAACGACGGCGTGGTGGAGGCCATGGCCGGCTCGGGCATCTACGTGCGCGACCAGCAAAAACCCCGCGAAATCAAGCCGCCGCCGGGGATCCGCGGCAAGGCCATGCCCGACATCGATCGGGAAGTGCGCCAGAGCGTCGACGGCCTGCTCAACGCCGGCTGCACCCTGCAACAAACCCGCGACCTGCTTACCCGCGAAATCGACTGGCGGCTGCGCTGTGGCGCCCGGGTGCTAGTCAGCACCCCCCGCGAAGACATCGGCGCCTCCCTGCTGATCGCCGAGGAACTCACCCCCAACCTGGCGGTGCCCGTGGAGGT
>CAMAVE010000057.1 GCA_945861595.1 Synechococcus sp. UW140 | reverse complement strand
GCCACCAGGCGCCAGTCGAGGGAGAAACTGCTGGCTAGTTGTTGTAAGCCCAGGGGCAGGGTGTAGAGCTTGGGGTCATCGAGGATCACCAGGGGCCAGAGGAAGTCGCTCCAGGTGCCGATGAACACAAACATGGCCAGGGTGATCAGGTCGGCCCGGGCCGCGGGGACCATCACGTTCCACCATTCGCCCACGGGCGTGCAGCCATCGATGCGGGCTGCCTCTTCGAGTTCGGCTGGCACGCCGGCAAAGCTTTGGCGCAGTAAAAAGATGCCAAATGCCGTGGCGGCCTGGGGCAGGATCAGGGCCAGCAAGGTATTGCGCAGGCCCAGTTGCACCATCAAGAGATAGAGCGGAATCATCACCACCTGAAACGGAATCAGGATCGTGGCTACCACCAGGGCCAGCACCATGCCCCGGCCCGCGAAGCGCATCCTGGCCAAGGGATAGGCCGCCAGGGAGCAAAACAGCAGGTTGGCCACCACCGCAATGCCACTGACAATCGTGCTGTTGAGGATGTACCCCAGCATCGGGTTATCCGTGAACAAGCGCCCGTAGGCCTCCAGGCTGGGCTGGCTGGGGAGCAGGCCCGGGGGACTGGTGAAGATGTCCTCAGCCGGGCCCTTGAGGGAGGTGCTCACCAGCCAGATCAGGGGCAGCAACATCGCCAGGGCCAGCACCAGCAGCAGCACCAGCTGCAGGGCCTTCGCCAGGGTGGGTGCCCAGGAGGGGGGTGGGGCGGCCGCTTTCCTCATAGCCGTGGCAGTTCGGCCTGGGGCAGGGGCGCCAGTTGGGGATGGAGCGGTGTCCGTTGGCTGCCCGCCACCAGCCGGTTGAGGGCATTGACAAAGGCCTGGCCAGCGGCCACGACGATGTCGGTGTCGGCGGCATGGCCGGAATAGAGCACCCCATCGCGGCGTAGCCGGATCGTGACCTCGCCCATGGCATCAATGCCTTCGGTGACCGATTTCACCGAAAATTCCACGAGCTCGTTGGGAACCTGGGCGAGCTGGTTGAGGGCCTGGCAGACCGCATCAACGGGTCCGGTGCCGATTGAGGCCTCGGTGCGTTCGCCGCCCTCGCTATCGATCAGGGTGACCGTGGCGGTGGGCTGCAGGTTGGTGCCCGTGCTCACCTGCACCAACTTCAGGCTGAAGCGGGCTTCGGCCTGCTGCTGCACCTGCTCGCTAACGATCGCTTCGAGATCGCGGTCGCTGATCTCGCGTTTGCGGTCGGCCAGCTCCTTGAAGCGGGCAAAGGCATCATCGAGGTCCTGGCGCTCCAGGTTGTAGCCGAGCTCCTCGAGGCGGGCGCGGAAGGCGCTACGGCCCGAGAGCTTGCCCAGGGAGATGCGGTTGTCGGCCAGGCCGATCGTGCGGGCGTCGATGATCTCGTAGGTGAGGCGATTTTTGAGCACGCCATCTTGGTGAATGCCCGATTCATGGGCGAAGGCATTGGCCCCCACGATCGCCTTGTTGGGCTGTACGGCCATGCCGGTGAGGTTCGATACCAGCCGCGAGGTTTTGTAGATCTCCTCGGTGCGAATGCCCGTGATCGGCTCGCTGCTCTCGGCAGGCCGTCCCAGGAACGGATTGAAGTAGCTGCGCCGCACATAGAGCGCCATCACCAATTCTTCCAGCGAGGCATTGCCGGCCCGTTCACCGATGCCGTTGATCGTGCATTCGAGCTGGCGGGCGCCGTTTTTGACGGCCTCGAGGAAATTGGCCACGGCCAGGCCCAGGTCGTTGTGACCATGCACCGAGATCACCGCCTGATCGATATTGGGCACATGCTCATTGATGCCTTTGATCAGGGCACCAAATTCAGCGGGGGTGGTGTAGCCCACCGTGTCGGGGATGTTGATCGTGCTGGCACCCGCGGCGATCGCCGCCTCAATCACCGGATAGAGGAATTCGGGATCGGAGCGGCCGGCGTCCTCACAGGAAAACTCCACGTCCTCGACGAAGGAGCGGGCATAGGCCACCATCTCGCCGGCGATCTGCAGCACCTCGCTGCGGCTTTTGCGCAGTTTGTGCTCGAGGTGGATGTCGCTGGTGGCAATGAAGGTGTGGATGCGGCGCCGCACGGCTGGCGCCACGGCATCGGCGCAAGCCTTGATGTCGCCCTTGGCGGCCCGGGCCAGGCCGCAGATCACCGGGCCATCGGCCGTGCCGACGCTGCCGGCAATGCGTTGCACGGCGTTGAAATCACCGGGGCTGGCAAAGGGGAAGCCCGCTTCGATGATGTCCACCTTGAGGCGGGCCAGCTGTTGGGCGATCGCCAGCTTTTCTTCGAGGTTGAGGCTGGCGCCAGGGGACTGCTCCCCATCGCGCAAGGTGGTATCGAAGATCAATACCCGGCCGGGATCGCGGGCCATGGGATGAAAAGGCGGAATGAGTATGAGTTGGAACCAGTCTAGGGGGTGTTGCGGCTAAACACCGGTGCCTGCAGGGCCTCGGACCGTTCCAGCTGGGGCCGGAGGCTGGCCAGGTCCCAGAAGCGGTCCACCGCGTTGCGCAGCTCCCGCGGCACCATGCCCTCGGTGTTGATCAGCACGATCTTCAGGCCCCGGGCCCGCAGCACCTCCACCGTGCGCTCCAGGTCGCGGCTGCCACTGAGCAGCCAAACCACATCGGTGCGGCCGGAAACGGCCATCAGGTCGAGGGCGATTTCCACCTCCAGGTTGGCCCGGGCGTACTGGCGCTGCTCCGGGTCATGCCCGAATTCGCGCAGGGGCTTGGTGCGCACGCTGAAGCCCAGGCTGGTGAGGGCATCCCGGAAGGGGCGCTGGTCGGTGGTGTCTTTGAGGCCCAGATACCAGAAGGCGCTGCCCACCTCCAGGTCGCTCTGGGCCGAGGCCAACTCCATCAGCCGGCGCGGGTCAAAGAACCAGCCCAGTTTTTGCTGGGTGTAAAACATGCTGTGGCCATCGACCGCCAAGGCCAGCTGCATGGCGCCTCGTCTGATCGGACCAGCCTAGGAGAGGCGCCTAGAGTGACCCCAATGCGGGAAAGGGTCTTGGCTGCCGGCGACCAGGCCAGCTTCACTCCTGCGTCCGCCGATCGTCCCGTGGCTGCAGCCGCCGGGGGGGATCTGGCCCTGGTGTTGCATGCCCACCTCCCCTATGTCCATTCCAGCGAGCCCGGCTCCCTGGAGGAGGACTGGTATTTCCAGGCCCTGCTCGAGTGTTACCTGCCCCTGCTCGATGCCCTGGAGGCGGCGGCGGCCGACCCCAGCCAGCGGCCCCGGCTGAGCCTGGGGCTTTCGCCCACCCTGCTCTCGCTGTTGAGCAGTCCCCTGCTGGCCTCGCGCTTCGGCCCCTGGCTGGCCGTACGCCAACAGCTGCTCGATCGGGCCCCAGTCCCCTATGGCCTGGCCAGCGCCGATCTGGCCCGCCAGCTCCGTCACGCCCAGGCGAGCTGGCGGGCCTGCGGCGGCAACCTGCTGCCCCGTTTCCGGCGCCTGCAGGAGCAGGGGGTGCTCGACCTGCTCACCTGCGCGGCCACCCACGGCTATTTGCCCCTGCTGCGCGACCGGCCCGAGGCGGTGCGCGGCCAATTGCTCACGGCGGTGCGGGAGCACGAGCGCCTGCTGGGGGTGCGCCCCCAGGGGATCTGGCTGCCGGAATGCGCTTACTACGAGGGCCTCGACCAGCTGCTGCTGGCCTGCGGCCTGCGCTACGCCGTGCTCGATGGCCATGGCCTGCTCCATGGCCTGCCCCGGCCCCGCTATGGGGTGTATGCGCCGATCTGCTCGCCCGCCGGCATGGCCTTCTTCGGCCGCGATAGCGAGGCCACCCTGCCGGTTTGGAGTGCCCGAGATGGCTATCCGGGCCAGGCGGCCTACCGGGAATTCCACCGGGACCTGGGCTGGGATCTCGATCCCCAGGACCTGGCCGCCCTTGGCATCGGCTGCCCCCGCCCCCTGGGCCTGAAATTGCACCGGGTGAGCGGCCGCAATTGCCCCCTCGATGGCAAGCAGCCCTACGACCCCGCCGCCGCCAGCGCCCTCGCCGCCGAGCATGCCGGGGATTACCTGGCCGGCCGGGCCGCCCAGCTGGCTGGGCTGGCGGGCGCCATGGCCCGGCGCCCCCTGCTGGTGGCCCCCTTCGATGCCGAATTGTTTGGCCACTGGTGGTATGAAGGCCCCCAGTTTTTGCAGGCCCTGTTCCGCCAGGCGGCCGGCAGTGGCGTCAGCCTGGTGACCCTGCGCGAGACCCTCAGCCGCGGCGACGCCCTGCAGGTTTGCCAGCCCTCGCCCTCGAGCTGGGGCCAGGGCGGCTACCACAACTACTGGCTCAACGACAGCAATGCCTGGGTGGTGCCGGAGTGGCACCGGGCCTCCACCGTGATGGTGGAGCAGGTGAACCGGGGGGTGGGCAGCACCCGGGCCCGGGACCTGCTCAACCAGGCGGCCCGGGAGTTGCTCCTGGCCCAAAGCTCCGACTGGAGCTTCATCCTGCGGGCCGGCACCACCACCGACCTGGCCCGGGAGCGCATCCATCGCCACCTCGAGCGCTACTGGCGCCTGATGGGTGCGATCGACTCCGGCAATGAACCGCCCCCCGGCTGGCTGGATGCGGTCCAGGCAGAAGATGGCCTCTTCCCCCTGGTCAATGCCGCCGACTGGGCCAGCTGGATCCGAATCGCCTAGGCGCGCCCCCTGGCTATAAAGCATTGCTCTGGCTGGTTTGCTGCCCCTTCAGCCCCCTCGGAGGGCTTCTCGGGTTCTGGCCTGCTTGCGCGGCCCACTGGCTGCCTCCTTTCCCCCGTGACCCCCACCGTTTCGACCCCGTCTGCCAACGCCCCGGCGCGGCCCCAGGCCCTGGCGCCCCAGCAGCAACGCCAGCTCCTGCAATCGGCCCTGGGCCCGGAGGGGGGCTTCGGCACTGCCCTCGCCCAGCGGCAGCTGGCCGCGCCCCGGCGCTCGGCCCTGCGGGTGTTGCAACTCAACCTGGGGCGCCTCTGCAACATGCAGTGCAGCCACTGCCATGTGGATGCCGGGCCCGACCAGGGGGCCAGCCAGATGGCCGAGTCCGTGGTGCAGCAGTGCCTGGAGGCGATCGGGCGGCTGCGGCCCCAGGTGGTGGATCTCACCGGCGGTGCCCCGGAATTGCACGGCGCCTTCCGGCGGTTGGTGCTGGAAGCGCGCCAGCAGGGATGCCAGGTGATCGACCGCAGCAACCTGACCGTGTTGCTGCTGCCGGCCCTGGCCGATTTGCCTGCCTTCCTGGCTGATCACCAGGTGGAGATCGTTGCCAGCCTGCCGGCCCCTGAGGCCAGCGGCACCGACTCCCAGCGGGGCGAGGGCACCTGGGCCGCCTCCCTCGAAACGTTGCGGCGGCTTAACCAGCTCGGCTACGGCCAGAACGATCCCGATCGGGTGCTCACCTTGATGAGCAATCCGGCGGGCACGGCCCTGCAGCAGCTCACCGCCTGCGATACGGCGGCCTGGCGGCGGCGTTTGGCGGAGCAGGGCGTGGGCTTCGATCGCCTGATCGGCCTCAACAACATGCCGATTGCCCGCTTCCTGCAGCAGCTGGATGACCAGGGCCAGGTGGCCCCCTACCTGGACCAGCTCGCCCAGGCCTTCAATCCCAGCGCCCTCTGCGGCCTGATGTGCCGCGACACCCTCTCGGTGGCCCCGGATGGGCGCCTCTACGACTGCGACTTCAACCAAATGCTCGAGCTGGGGCTCGGAGCTCCGGCGGATGGGGCCCCTGACCAGGCGCACCCCACCATTGCCACGGTGACCCGGGAGCAGCTGGAGCGGCGGACCATCGCCTGGGGCAACCACTGCCTTGGCTGCACCGCCGGCCAGGGGAGTTCCTGCTCAGGGGCGACAGCCAGCCCCTGAGCGCCCTTCGCTTCAATCGGACGCTTCGCTGGCTTCAGGGCCATCCCCAGGGGGGGTCTCCTCCAGGCTGGCGTCAGAGGTAAGCGGCTCGGCTGCCCCTTGGGCGCCTGCGTCCTCCAGGTCGGGCCCAACCAGGGCCTCCTCCTCGTCGGCCGAGGGGGGCACGAGCACCACTTCGGCGAGGCGATCACCGCTGTCGAGCTTCTGCAGCCGCACGCCGGTGGCGGCGCGGGACTGTTGGGGAATGGCATCGGCACTCATGCGCACGATCACGCCCTTCTCGCTGACCAGGAGCAGCTCCTCACCAGCGCCCAGCACCTTCAGGCCCACGAGGGCATCGCCATCGCGGCGGAACTTGATCGCCCGCAGGCCCATGCCGGCGCGGCGCTGCAGGCGGAACTGGTTGACGGGAACCCGCTTGCCCAGGCCACTGGCGGAGGCCACCAGCACCCAGGGACCCTCACTGGCGGCGGCTTCCTCGAGCCCTTCGGAGTCGAGATCGGCTTCACCATCGAGTTCGCCCTCGGCGGAGCTGGCCACCTGGTCGGCGAGTTCGGCCGGCAACACATCCATGCTCACCAGCGAATCGCCGGGCCGCAGGTTCATGGCCCGCACGCCCCGGGCGGTGCGACCCAGGGGCCGCAGCTCCTCATCGCTCAGCCGGAAGTGGATGGTCATGCCCTTGGTCGAGCCGATCAACACGCTGTCGCCGGGGAGGGCCTGGCGCACCCAGCAGAGGGCATCGCCGTCCTCGAGGGCGATGGCAATCAGGCCATTGGAGCGGATGTTGGCGAAGGCCGATAAACGGGTGCGCTTGATGTAGCCGCCGCTGGTGAGCATCACCAGTTGTTCGTGTTCCTCAAAGCCGCCAACCGCCAGCAGGGAGGTGATCAGTTCCTCGCGGGGAATCGGCAGCAGCTGCACGATCGGCGTGCCCTTAGCGGTGCGGCTGCAGATCGGCACCCTGTAGGCCGGCACGGAATAGACCACGCCGCGGTCGCTGAACAGCAACAACGAATCGTGGTCGTTGCAGCTGATGAACAGCTTGACGCCCTCTTCGCCCTGGCTTTTGGTGCCTGCCTTGCCCCGGGTGCCGCGGCTGGTGGCCTCAAATTCGCTCACCGGCATGCGCTTGAGATAGCCGGTTTCGGTGAGCAACACCACCGAGCGCTCATTGGCGATCAGGTCGATGTCCTCAAGGCCGCCCTCAAGATCGAGGATTTCGGTACGCCGTGGCGAGTCATAGCGGGCCCGCAGGGCCTGGAGCTCGTCCTGGATGATGCCCAGCACCCGTTCGCGCCTGCCGAGAATATCTTTGTAGTCGGCAATCTTGGTGACCAGATCTTCGTGCTCTAAGCGGATCTTGTCGGCTTCTAGGGCGGTGAGGCGGCGCAGCTGCATTTGCAGAATCGCGTCAGCCTGAACCTCGCTGAGGCCATGGCGCTCCTGCAGTTGCAAGCGGGCCGTGGCGGCGTCGGCGGCAGCCCGGATTAGGGCAATGATCGGATCGAGCTGTTCAAGGGCCAGCAATAGGCCGAGCAGCAGGTGGTCGCGCTCTTCGGCCTTGCGCAGCAGATAGCGGGTGCGCCGCTCGATCGTTTCGATGCGGAACTCGAGGAACACCTCGAGCATCTTGCGCAGGGTGAGCAGGATTGGCTCCCCGTTGACCAGCGCCAGCATGTAGGCGCTGAAATTATTCTGGAGGGGGGTTAGTTTAAACAGGTTGTTGAGCACAACCTGGGGATAGGCATCGCGGCGCAGTTCAATCACGATGCGCATGCCATCGCGGTCGCTTTCGTCGCGAATGTCGGCAATGCCTTCCAATTTCTTGTCGTTAACCAGCTCGGCGATGCGCTCGATCAGGGCCGCCTTGTTGGTTTGGTAGGGCAGTTCGGTGATGATCACCGCATCGCGGTCGGGGCGTCCCTTGCCCTCCACGGTTTCAATCGCCGCCACGCCGCGCATCGTCACCGAGCCCCGGCCGGTGGTGTAGGCCTCGCGGATGCCGCGCCGACCCAGGATCTGGCCGCCGGTGGGGAAGTCGGGGCCGGGGATGATCGCCAGCAGCTGGCGGTCTTCGAGCTCCGGATTGGCGATCAGGGCCAGCAGGCCATCGATCAGTTCGGTGAGGTTGTGGGGCGGGATGTTGGTGGCCATCCCCACGGCGATGCCCGAGGAACCATTGAGCAGCAGGTGGGGCACCCGCGCCGGCATCACCGTGGGCTCCTGCTGGGAACCATCGAAGTTGTCGATGAAATCGACGGTTTCGGCCTCGATGTCCTCGAGCAGGCTGTCGGTGGTGAGGGCCTGGAGGCGCGATTCGGTGTATCGCATGGCCGCCGGGGGGTCGTTGTCGACCGAGCCGAAGTTGCCGTGACCATCGATCAGCGGCATGCGCATTGAGAAGTCCTGGGCCATGCGCACCAGGGCGTCGTAGACGGCCGTGTCGCCGTGGGGGTGGTACTTACCCAGCACTTCCCCCACGACCCGGGCGCATTTGCGGTAGGGCCGATCGCTAGTCAGGCCCAGCTCGTACATCGCGTACAGGATGCGGCGATGCACCGGTTTGAGGCCATCGCGGGCATCGGGCAGGGCCCGGCCCACGATCACGCTCATCGCATACTCCAAGTAGGAGCGCGACATTTCGTTGCGCAGGTCGGTCTGGATGATCCGCCCGTCGGATTCGCCGGGACCGGTTGGATCCGCCATTCATGACCACATCTAGTACCACCCAGTTTATCGACTGTTCCGCCCATGGCTCCAAAGCCCCGTAGCGAGGCCGACCTGCGGGACCGCCAGGGCCGCGGCCAGCTGCGCGTCAGCACCGCCCTGGCCTTCCGCCAACAGGTGGCCGCTGAAGGGTTGGAGGCGGCCTATGCCAGCACCGATGTGGTGGTGGCCAGCACTGCCGAGTTCACGGACCAGGCCAGCCTGGTGCTCAACCTGGGCCCCAGTGATCCGCCGATCCGCATCCGCCGCTTCCAGCTTGATGGGGTGGGCGGCTGGGGTGGCCACGGCAGCACCGATCTGGTGGTGCCGATCGGCGGCGGCCTGGTGGACCCGCTCCGCCGGGGCGGCGCCCAGGTGCTGGCGGCCCTGCTGGCCGGCCAGGAGCTGGACCTGAGCGCCAGCGGCGACGCCACCGCCCTGCATCCGCGCCGGGAGCTGGAGAGCCGCCTGGACCTCGAACGCATCGGCAGTGGCCGGCTGCTGCTGCACCGCGGCATTGTCGAAAACGGCCTGGTGGCGGTGAGCAGCGCCGAGGGTCTCACCCCCAGCCCCTATGGCCCCCTGAACGGGCCCTACGGCACGGCCCTCTACAGCTGCTCCGGGGCCGCCAGCATCGGCCTGACCATGCCTGGGCTGGCCCTATTGGGCCCAGGCTCCCCGGTGCTAGTGGCGGGCGCCTTGGGCTGGGTCAGTGGCCCGGGCAGCGGCCACCAGCCCCATCCGCGCCGCCTGGCCAGTGGCCATGCCCGCAGCCCCGGGGCCGTTGCCGCCCTGACGGTGGAGTTGCAGGGCCTCAGGCCCCAGTGGCTGCGGGCCTGCTTCTTTGAGGGCCACGGCAGTGCCCTGCTGGTGGCGATTGCGGCGCCCGTTCCCCTGATCAACCTGGAGGTGGCTCGCCAAGCCGCCGTCCCCGACAGCGCCCTGGAGGCCCCGGTGCTGGATTTCTCAATCCCGCGCCGCATCCGTCCCAGCTTCGGGGCCGTTCCCTACAACCAGCTGCTGGCCGGCCAGATCCAGGTGGATGGCCAGCCGGTGGCCTGCGCGCCGGCCCACAGCCCCCGGCTGGCGGCCTCGATCGCCGAGGAGCTGGTTAGCCAGCTGCAGGAGGGCCGCTTCCCCCTGCGCCTGCCCCTGGTGCCCCTCGCCAACCGGCCGGCTCTGGTGCCCCTGGAGGGCTAGGCGCGGGCCAAAGGGCAAGCCTGGTCGACCCGCCATCCCTAGGGGGCCCTAGCAAGGGAGCCAGCAAGGGGACCATCCAGAAAGCGGAATCAGGTTGGCGGGTCGCCGCGAAAACGGCCGTAAAGTCCCGCCTGCCTCCGTTTCGCTCCGGATCCATGGCCGACCCGTCCGCCCTGCCGACCGACGACGATCAGCAGCCAGGTCAAACGGGCGCGTCCCTGGAGTCGCCCATGGCCGAGAGCGAGGCCCCTGGCGAGCCGGTCGCCCCGGCAGACCGCGGGGCTCCTGACGTCCCCCCGGCTGATCAAGCCCCAGCCCCTGAGCTCGCTTCGCCAGCCCCGCCCGAGCCGCAGGCCAACCAGCCCGAGCCGAGCCCCGAGCCGACCCCTGAGCCGACCGCCGAGCCGGTGCAGTCAGGACCTGCCGTCGAGTCCGAAGGGGCCGATACGGCCACCGCGATGGCCAGCCAACCTGTGCCAGCGGCGCCTGAACCGGCGCCCTTGCCCGAGCCAGTGGTGCTGCCCATCACCCCGCCAGCGGTGCCCACGGTGGCCACCACTATTGACCTCCCGGCCCGGGGGGACAGCACCGGCGCTGGCCCCACAGGCGAGGGTGGTGAATGGGCCCTGTTGCTGAGCAAGCTGCAGGCCTGGCTGGGGAGTGGCCAACTGCAGGCCCAGCTGCAAGCCGCCCGCACGCCCTTCACCCTGGTGGCAGGCCTGATCGCCCTGCTGGTGGTGCTGCAGATCTATGGCGCCCTGCTCGCCGTGATCAACAGCTTCCCCCTCGCCCCCGGCCTGCTGGAACTGGTGGGGGTGATCGCCGTGGTCCGTTTTGGCCTGGTCAAGTTGGTGCGTAGCCAGGAGCGCCGGGCCTTGATCGAGGGCCTGCAACAGCGCTGGAAAGCCTTCCAGGGCAAGGCCTGAGCCAGGTCCGCTGGTCCAGATCAGCGGGCCCCTTGGAACCGGGCTCCGAAGCCCGGTTGATAGCTTGGCCCGACTGCATCAGCCTTCCGGTGGACATTCAGCTCGGCCGTTCCCGCACCGTTCGTCGTGCCTACGGCATTGACGAAATTGCCTTGGTGCCCGGTGGCCGCACCGTCGACCCCGACGTGACCGATAGCAGCTGGAGCCTGGGCGGCATCAACCGCGAGATTCCGATCATCGCCAGCGCCATGGATGGTGTGGTTGATGTGGGCATGGCCGTGGAACTCTCCCGTCTGGGCGCCATGGGGGTCTTGAACCTGGAGGGGGTTCAGTGCCGCTACGACGATCCCAATCCGGTGCTGGATCGGATCGCGGCGGTGGGCAAGGACGCGTTCGTGCCCCTGATGCAGGAGCTCTACAGCGCCCCCGTGCGCGAAGACCTGATCCGCAGCCGCATCGCCGAAATCAAGGCCCAGGGAGGCATCGCCGCCGTGAGCGCCACCCCGGTGGCGGCCCTGCGCTTCGGCAAGGCGATCGCCGAAGCCGGCGCCGACCTGTTCTTTGTGCAGGCCACGGTGGTGTCCACCGAGCATGTGGGCCCGGAAGGTCGCCAATCGCTCGATCTGGCCGCCCTTTGCCGCGACATGGGCGTGCCCGTGGTGATCGGCAATACGGTCACCTATGAGGTCGCCCTGGAGTTGATGCGGGCCGGAGCGGCCGGCGTGATGGTGGGCATTGGACCGGGTGCCGCTTGTACGTCCCGCGGCGTGCTCGGGGTCGGCATCCCCCAGGCCACCTCCGTGGCCGATTGCGCCGCCGCCCGCGACGACTACTTCCAAGAAAGCGGCCGCTACGTGCCGATCGTGGCCGATGGCGGCATCGTTACCGGTGGCGACATTTGCAAATGCTTGGCCTGCGGCGCCGACGCCGTGATGATTGGCTCGCCGATTGCCCGGGCGGCCGAGGCCCCTGGCCGCGGCTTCCATTGGGGCATGGCCACCCCCAGTCCGGTGCTGCCCCGCGGCACCCGCATCAAGGTGGGCACAACCGGCAGCCTGGAGAAAATCCTGCGGGGCCCCGCCAGCCTCGATGACGGCACCCAGAACCTGCTGGGCTGCATCCGCACCTCCATGGGCACCCTGGGAGCCCGCACCTTGAAGGACATGCAACAGGTGGAAGTGGTGGTTGCCCCCTCCCTGCTCACCGAAGGCAAGGTGTACCAAAAGGCCCAGCAGCTCGGCATGGGCAAGTAACCGCCTCTGGCGGCAAGCCCGGCACAGCGGGCCCCAAGGGGGGCGTTAGTCTCAAGTTGTGGGGGCTTCGGCTCGCACACTCCTCACACCCCCCGGCCCGGCGCGTCCGGGCTTTTTGTCTTTGCCACGGCTTGTCCAGGCCGCAGCCGTAACGACTTTCTAGGAGCTTGCGGCAGGGCCCAAATGGCTTGCTAGATTCCGGAAAATCGTGGTCCCTTCTAGAATGTCCAGCGCAACCGCCGTCAGCGACGCCTCCTTTGAGCAGGACGTTCTTAAGAGCGATGTGCCCGTGCTGGTCGACTTCTGGGCCCCTTGGTGCGGCCCCTGCCGCATGGTGGCCCCGATCGTGGACGAGATTGCCAAGGAATTTGACGGCAAGATCAAGGTTTTCAAACTCAATACGGATGAAAACCCCAATGTGGCCAGTCAGTTTGGTATTCGCAGTATCCCCACATTGATGGTGTTCAAGGACGGCCAGAAGGTGGATACGGTGGTTGGTGCGGTGCCCAAAACCACCCTCTCCTCCACGATCAGCAAGTACCTCTGAGCGGCCTTTTTGGCGGGCGATTCCTCAGGGAGCCCCGGTCTTAGTAGGGGTTAAGGGCTCTAG
>CAMAVE010000056.1 GCA_945861595.1 Synechococcus sp. UW140 | reverse complement strand
GTGCTGGAAGCCACAGGCCGCTCGATCCCGAAACAACTCGGCAAGATCCTGGAATTCGAATCGGCCTTGAACTGCTCGATTGCCGTTCTGGCCCTGGCGGTTGCCACCAGCTTCATGGCCAGCACCGTCACCAACGGCCACGGCACCGTTCTCAGGGCTGAAATGATTGCCCTGGCAGGCCGGCTCGTGATCGGCCTCATGGTCGGCATCGGCATGGGCTATTTCTCCCGGCTCAGCATTGAAAAATTGGTAACGGACCGCTCCCAGCTGCTGATCCTGGGCCTCTCGCTTGCCCTGATGGCCTACGGGGTGGGTTCCCTGGCCGGCCAGGCCGGCTTCATCTCTGCCTTTGTGACAGGCGTTTTTCTGGGCAACAACAAATACAGCAACGACCTGGTCTCACCCGAATGCGTTAGCGAAATCATGCTGCCATTCAACGAAATGACAGAGATCGCCATTTTCTTTATTTTTGGCCTCATCTCAACACCGCAAATGGTGCTATCCGTGCTGCCTATTGCCTTTTTGGCCAGCTTAATTTTGATGTTTGTAGCCCGTCCATTGAGCCTGGCCATGCTCTCGCCAATCTCGCCCTTCTCGGCCAAGGAAAACCTGCTGCTCTCCTGGTGTGGGCTCCGGGGTGCCGTACCCCTGGCCCTCGGCTTTGAGGGCGCTGAATACATCCCGAAAATTGCAGGAATTGATCCAATTATCGCCCATGAGCTTGTGCAGAATTGCGAAGGCATCATCTTTTCGATAGTGGTGTTCAACCTCTTAATCCAGGGCATCACCATCCCCCACTTCGTCAAACGACTTCATTTGGAAGGCCCGTTGGCCGACCAGCTCGCCTGAGCCAGGGGAACCCTTGGGCTCAAGCCCCAGCCCCATGCCTCAGCCCCCTGCCTCAGCCCCGGACTGGCGTCTGTCTGGCCCCATCCCGCGGTCCCCGCCCCCTCGTGCTGCCCACGCCCCCATGACCCCGGCCCCGGCCATCCCCCTGGCCCCAACCCCCGATCCGCTCGAGGTTCTCGCTGAGGTATTCGGCTATGGCGCCTTTCGCGGCCCCCAGGCCGAGATCGTCGGCCATGTGGTGGGCGGTGGCTCGGCCCTGGTACTGATGCCCACCGGAGGCGGTAAATCCCTCTGTTATCAAATCCCGGCCCTCTGCCGCCCCGGCACCGGCGTGGTGATCTCGCCCCTGATCGCCCTGATGGACGACCAGGTGGCGGCCCTGCGCCAGGCGGGGGTCCGGGCCGCCGCCCTGCATTCGGCCCAGGGGCCCCAGCAGGCCCAGGCCGCCTGGACAGCCCTGCGCTGCGGTGAGCTGGACCTGGTCTATCTCTCGCCGGAGCGGCTGCTGGCGGGCGACTGCCTCGATCGCCTGGCCGAACTGCCGATTGCCCTGTTCGCCATTGACGAGGCCCATTGCGTCTCCCAGTGGGGCCACGATTTCCGGCCCGAGTACCTGCAGCTGGCCGTGCTGGCCCAGCGGTTCCCAGCCATTCCCCGCCTGGCCCTCACCGCCACCGCCGATGGCCGCACCCGCGAGGACATCCGCGAGCGCCTGCGCCTGCAGAACGACCGGGTGTTCCTGGCCAGCTTCGATCGGCCCAACATCACCTACCTGGTGCGGGAGAAGGAGGGTCCGGGCGCCCAGTTGCAAGCGTTCCTGGCGCCCCGCAAGGGCGAAGCCGGCATCGTCTACGCCCGCTCGCGCCAGCGGGTCGACCGCCTGGCCCAGGAGCTGGCCGCCGCCGGCTTTGACGCCCTGGCCTATCACGCTGGCCTCGATCCCCAGCGGCGCTCGGCCGTGCTGGAGCGGTTCCGCCGCGACAGCGGCGTGATCGTGGTGGCCACGATCGCCTTTGGCATGGGCATCGACAAGCCGGATGTGCGCTTTGTGGCCCACGTGGATCTGCCCAAGAGCCTGGAGGCCTACTACCAGGAAACGGGCCGGGCGGGCCGCGATGGCCTGGCCGCCGTCGCCTGGATGGTGCATGGGCCGGGAGATGTACCCCAGCTGCGCCGCTTCATCGAGGACTCCGGCGCCGAACCCAGCCAAAAGGCGATCGAACACGGCAAGCTCGATGCCCTGATCACCTTCACCGAAGCCTCGATCTGTCGCCGCCAAGTGCTGCTCGGCCACTTCGGCGAAACCCTCGAGCAGCCTTGCGGCAACTGCGATGTCTGCCTCGAGCCCGACCGCTCCCAGGACGTGACCGAGGCGGCCCGCAAGGCCCTCTCGGCGGTGTATCGCACCGGCAACCGGTTCGGGGCTGCCCACCTGGTGGATGTGTTGCTGGGGGCCAACAGCGAAAAAATCCGCACCCTGGGCCACCAAGAACTCAGCGTCTACGGAATCGGGCAGGAGCTGGACAAGGGCCAGTGGCGCAGCCTGTTTCGCCAGCTGGTGGCCACGGGCCTGCTGGTGAGCGATCCCGCCAACCAGGGGGGTCTGCGCTTTGGCGATCGCGAGCGGGTCAGCCCGCTACTGCGGGGCGAGGTGACCCTGGAGCTGCGCCTGCCCCTGGCCAAGCGCGAACGGCCCAAAGGATCGAAGGACGGCAGCAGCGGCCCCTGGGCGGAGTCAGGCCGGCGGTTTGGCTCAAGCAGCGCCGCTGGCGATGGGGCCGGCGAGGCCGATCAACAGCTGCTGCAGGCCCTCAAGGACTGGCGCCGCGAGCAGGCCCGCAGCCAGGGGGTTCCCCCCTATGTGGTCTTCCACGACCGCACCTTGATCGAGCTGGCAAGCCTGCGGCCCCTCGATCTGGCCGGCCTGGCGGGGGTGAGCGGCGTGGGCAAGGCCAAGCTGGCCAGCTACGGCGAGGCGGTGCTTGAGCTGCTGGCGTCAGGCGGGTCCTAGGCCACCAGGGCCCCAGCCCAACGGTGGGGCGCTCCCAGTGGGACGCTCCCAGTGGGGCTCTCACAGTGGGGCGCGCACCGTTGGGAGCTCAGTTGTATTCGCCGGGCAGGTCGTTTTTGCGCACCGTGACCCGGCCGACCCGCTGGCCGGAGAGGCGCAGCAACTCATCGCCGGAGAAGCTGTAGCCCAGACCCGCGCCGATTTGGGCGACGTCGTCGGCCGTGGCCGCCGCACGGATGGCCTGGCGCAGGGCCGGATCGTCCTGGACAACCGCCAGGAAGGCCTTGAGCTGGTCGAGGGCCATGGCAGGCGCAATGCGGGCGCCCCAGCATCGGACAGGGCAATCCAGGTACGGTCAGGCCATGGTTGCCTGAGCGCCCGTGTTGCCCCTGCGTCGTTTCCTGGGCCTGGTCCTGCTGCCCTTGCTGTTGCTGCTCGCCCCCGCCGGCGCCCAGGCCTCCCTGTTGCACCTGGAGGGTCCGGTGCCCCTTGATCTGGGCGTGCAGGCCGGCTGCCTGGCCCCCTGTGCCTCAGCCGCCCATTGCGCCCGCGCCAATTGGAGCGTGGCCGATCCGGGCGCCGCCCTGGTGTCCTTGAGCCATCTGCTCGGGGAGCAGGAAGGCGTGGCCATCCAGGAGCAAACCCCGAGCTACATCCACGCCACAGCCACCAGCCGCCTATTCGGCTTTGTGGATGATCTCGAGCTCTACGCCGACCAAGCAGGCGGCCGGCTCCAGGCCCGCTCGATCTCGCGCCTCGGCGACTCCGACCTGGGGGTCAATGGCCGGCGCCTCGAGCAGCTCGCGGCGGCCCTGGGCCATGGCTGAGCGCACCAGCCCCAGCGAGGCCAGACCCCAGGCCGCCACCCTGGGCGGGCCGGCCCCGGGCCTGGTACGGATCCTGCACAGCGCCGACTGGCAGATCGGCAAGCCCTACAAGTTTGTAGACGATCCCCAAAAACGCTTCCGCCTCCAGGAGGAGCGGCTGCGGGCCATCGGCCGCATCGACGCCGCCGCCCGGCGCCAAGGGGCCAGCTATGTGGTGGTATCGGGAGACCTATTCGACTCCCGCACCGTGGCGTTCAGCACCGCCTTGGAGGTGCTCGAAGCGATCGGTGCCATGGCCCTGCCGGTGCTCGTGATCCCGGGCAACCACGACTACGGCGCCCCCGGCGGCATCTGGGACAGTCCCGAATGGCAACGCCACCAGCCGGAACGGGCCCCCAATCTGCAGCTGCTGCTGGACCGCCAACCCCTGGAGCTGGACCAGCTGCTGGTCTTGCCCTGTCCGCTGTTGCGCCAACATGACGCCAGCGATCCCACCGGCTGGATCCGGGGCCTGGATTGGGCCAGCCTGAGCGCAAGCAAGCCCCGTCTAGTGATCGCCCACGGCGGCATACAGGGCTTCTCCGGGCGGGATTACGGCGCCGAAGCGGCCTGGGGTTCCGCCCCAGATGCCGCCAGCTCGGGAGCCGTCAGGGGCCCGAGCCGGGCCCAGGAGCCGGATGGCGTCATCAACCGCATCGACCTAGGCCAGCTGCCCCTGGGGGACATCGATTACATCGCCCTGGGCGATTGGCACAACCTCAAGCAGGTCACGGGCAAGGCCTGGTACAGCGGCACCCCCGAGCCCGATCGCCACGACCAGGGTGAGGCCAACCAACGGGGCCAGGTGCTGCGGGTCGACCTGGGCCGGGGCCAGGAACCCCTGGTGGAGGTGCTGCCCACGGGGCACCTCAGCTGGCACAACCTGGCCATGCACCTGAGCACCGACGCTGATCTGGAGAAGCTGAAGGCCCGGATCCAGGGGTGCATCGGGGGCCGGGTCAACCAAGACCTGCTGCGCCTGGAGCTCACGGGCAGCCTCAGCCTGGCAGCCCATCGCCGCTACCGCGCCCTGCTGGCCGACCTGGAGCACCAACTGCTCGACCTCCGCCTCAAAGGCGGCTGCGACCAGGCCCCCCAAGCGGAGGAACTGGCGGCCCTGACCAAGCGCCCCGAAGATCCCCTGATCTCAAGGGTGGCCCAGGAGCTCCAGGCCCGCCTGGCCCGCCAGGAGGGGAACGATGGGGAGGCCGCCGCCGTCAGCCGCGCCGCCCTCTGCGAATTGTTCCGGCTAGCCACAAGCCCCTAGGGGCCTGTGGGCCCCAGAGACGAGCCCGAAACCGGGCGAAACCCCCAGCCCCGGGGCCAGCCCCCCGCCCCGAGCCAACCCTCCAGCCCCCGATCCAGCCCCGCAACAGCCACTCCGCTCGATCCCGGCACCTACCGCCCGGGCGACCCTTCCCTCCATGCGCCTGCTCTCCTGCCGCCTGCAGAACATCCGCGTCCATGGCGACCTGGCCCTGGAGTTCGGCCCGGGCCTGACCCTGATCGGCGGCCCCAACGAGACGGGCAAAAGCACCCTGGTGGAGGCCCTGCACCGCTGCCTGTTCCTGCGGGCCACGGCCACGGGCGCGCCGGTGGAGGCCTTGCAGTCGCGCCTGCACCTCGGCCAGCCCCAGGTGGAGCTGGCCTTTGCCGCCCGCGCCGAGAGCTGGACCCTGGTGAAGCGCTTTAGTGGCAGCTCCGGCAAGGTGCTGTTGCGCTCGGCCAGCGGTCCCCATTGGCAGGGGCCAGAGGCGGAGGAGCACCTGGCGGACTTGCTGGGGGTGAATGAAACCCTGGGTAGCCGCCAGGCCGGCAGCCTGCTGCGGGGCCGCTGGGCCCATCTCTGGGTGATGCAGGGCCGCTCCGGCGACGACCTGCTCGCCCAGGGCGGGGCCCACTACGACCTGGAGGCCCTGGTGGGCCAGCTGGAACAGGGCGGCGGCAGCGCCATGCAATCGCCCCAGGACCAACAGGTCGCCACTCGCCTCGACGCCCTGCTGGCAGAAACCTTCACCCCCGGCCGCGGCAACCTGCGTCGCCAGTCGCCCCTATGGAGCGCCCAACAGGCCCTCGAGGCGGCTGAGGCAGCCGTTCAGCAAGCGCAGGGCCAACTGGCCGATTACGGGGCGGCTAGCGAGGAGTTGGGCCGCAGCGCCGCCAGCCTGCAGGCACTGCAGCAGCAGCACCTGCCGGAGCTTCGCCAGCGCCAACAGCGCCTGCAGGCGGCGGCCACGGAACAGACCCGGCTGGAGGCGGCCCTGGCCCTGGCGAAGCAGCAACTTGAACCGCTGCAGTTGCGCCAGCAAGCCCTCGCCGGCGACCTGGCCGAATGGCGCCAGCTGGCGACCAGCCTCACGCGCCTAGGTCAGCAGGCCCTGGAACTAGAAACCGCCCGCGGGCGCGCCAATGCCGAGCTGGTCCAGCTGGAGCAGCAACGGATCGAACTGGAGCAGCACCGCGCCAGCTTGGAGGCCGAGCGCCAGGCGATCACCGAGCGGGGCCAATGGCTCCAGCGCTTGGTGGAGCAGGCCCGGCTACGGGCGGACCTGGCCCGGCTCAACGCCACCCTCGCCCAGGTGGCGCGCCAGGAGCAGGCCCGCTCCGAGCTGCAGGCCCAACTGGCGGCCCTGCCCCCGATCGATGGGGCGGCCCTGGCCTCTCTCCAGGGCCTGGAGCAAGCCCGGCGCGATGCCGACACCCGCCTAGGCGCCATGGCCGCCGGGGTCGAGCTGCTATACGCCGACCAGGCCGTGACACTGGCGGGGCAGCGCCTGGAGCCGGGGGCAGACCTACGCCTTAGCGAAGCCAGCGAGCTGCAGGTGGGCAACGGCGTGCTGCTGCGCATCAGCCCCGGTGGCGGCCAGGCCCTGGCCCAGGCACGCAGGCAACGCCACCAGAGCGAAACGGCCCTGAAGGCCGCCCTCCAGTCCCTCGGGGCCGCCAGTGTGCAGGAGGCCGCAGGCCTGGCCCAGCAGCGCCTGGCCCTGGAGCAGCAACTGGACGCCCTGGGACGCGCCCAGGCCGGGTTCCACTCTGGGGACCCGACTGGAGCCCCGGCGGTCAGCCAGCGACAAGCAATCGAGAGCCGGCTGGCGGAGCTGCAGCGGGACCTGGCCCCCCTGGAGCCGCAGCGCCAGGCCCAGCTCCACAGCGGCGAGTTGCCGGCCGAGCTGGAGGCCCTTGAACAGCTGCATCGCCAACTTCAGCAGAGCTATGCCGCCACCAGCGGCCCCCTGCGCCAGAGCCAGGCCAGCCTCGCGGCGCTGGCCCAAGGGCTGGAAGCCGCCCGCCAACGCCAGAGCAGCAGTGGCGAAGCCCTGGCGAGCCTGAATGGCGAGCGCAGCCACACCCAGGCCCGGGCCGGGGAGTTGGGCCAGCGCCACCCCAACGAACTCGCCCTGGCCGCAGCCCTCCAGCAAGTGGAGGTCCAGGTGGCCGCTGCCGCCAACCAGGTGGGCGCCCTAGGCCAGGAGCTCGCTGCCGTCAGCGGTGGTGATGGGGCCAGCCAGCTGCCCCAGCTAGGGGCCCAAATCCAACAGGCCGAAGCCGAGGTGTTGCACCTGATTGCCAGCCAGGCCGCCGCCCGCCAACGCTGCCAAACCTTGGGCGCCAGCGATCCCCACGGGGCCCTGGAGCAGGCCCAGGCCGCCCTGGAGCAGGCCGAGCGCCATCACACGTCTCTGCAGCGGCTCTGCGATGGCCAGCTCCTGCTGCGCGAGCTCTTCAAGGCAGCCCAGGCCGATCTGTCGAGCCGCTACAGCGAGCCCCTCGCCCGCTCGATCAACCGCTATCTCGAGCCCCTGCTGCCGGCAGGGGCCAGCTGCCAGTTGCGCTACGAGAGCGAATCGGGCTTTTCTGCTCTGCAACTGCAGCGGGGCCAGGAGCGCTTCAGTTTCAATGAGCTCAGTGGCGGGATGCGCGAACAGCTCGGCACCGCCCTGCGCCTCTCCATGGCCGATGTGCTCAAGGGCGGCCATGACGGCTGCCTGCCCCTGGTTTTTGATGACGCCTTCACCAATGCCGATCCGGAGCGGTTGGCCCGGCTCCAGCAGATGCTGGCCCTGGCCGTGGCCCGGGGGCTCCAGGTGATCGTGCTCACCTGTGACCCCCAGGCCTACTCGGGCCTCGATGGCACCAGCGTGAACCTGGCGCCCTTGGCCCTTTGATCGCCCAGGCCAACGATCCAGGCGACCCCACCACCCCATCGGCTGGCTTGATCAGCCCAGTGCTTGACCTAGGCCGATCAAGCCAGCTGAACGCTCAAACCAGCACCGGTAGCCGGGCCGGCTCCTGAGGTTGGAAGTGGAGCCGGCCCTCCTGCACCGAGACGGCCACGGCGCTGCCGGCGAGGAACTGGCCCGCCAGGATCGCCTTGGCGATTGGCGTTTCCAGCTCCCGCTGGATCGCCCGCTTCAGAGGCCGGGCGCCATACACCGGGTCATAGCCGGCCTGGGCCAGCCAATCGAGGGCCTCCTCACTGAGCACCAGGCCAAGCTTGCGCTCCTCCAGCCGCTGGCGCAGCCGCGCCACCTGCAGGATCACGATCTGGCGCAATTCATCGCTGCGCAGGCTGTGGAAGATGATCGATTCATCGAGGCGATTGAGAAATTCCGGGCGGAAGTGGCCGCGCAAGGCCCCATTCACCCGCTCCTCCATCTCGCCATGGCGGGCCGGATCCCCCGCCAAATCCAGAATCGACTGACTGCCGATATTGCTGGTGAGGATTAACACCGTGTTGGTGAAATCCACCGTGCGGCCCTGGCCATCGGTGACGCGGCCATCATCAAGGATTTGCAGCATCACATTGAACACATCGGGGTGGGCTTTTTCCACCTCGTCAAACAGGATCACCGCATAGGGCCGGCGCCGCACCGCCTCGGTGAGCTGGCCCCCTTCTTCGTAGCCCACATAGCCGGGAGGCGCTCCAATCAACCGGGACACGGCGTGCTTCTCCATGTATTCGCTCATATCGATGCGAACCATCGCCTCCTGGCTATCAAACAGCTGGGCGGCCAGGGCCTTGGAGAGCTCGGTTTTGCCTACGCCTGTGGGACCGAGGAAGAGGAAACTGGCGATCGGCCGGTTCGGATCGGAGAGCCCGGCGCGGGAGCGTTGAATCGCATCGGCTACGGCGGTGACGGCCTGCTCCTGGCCGATCACCCGTCGGTGCAGTTCAGTTTCGAGATGCAGCAGCTTTTCCATTTCCGACTGCACCAACTTGCTGACAGGAATGCCGGTCCACTTAGCAATCACCTCGGCGATGTCGTCTTCGGTGACCTCCTCGCGCAGCAGGTTTTTGTCACCATGGCTCTCGCTGAGCTCCGCTTCTTTCTCAGCGAGCTTGCGGCCCAGATCGGCCAGGGTGCCGTATTCCAGTTGGGCGGCCCGGTTGAGGTCATAGCTGCGCTTGGCCTGCTCCACCTGCAGGGTCACCTGCTCGATCTCCTCCTTGATGGCGCTCAAGGCATCGATCGAGCCCTTTTCTTTCTGCCACTGGGCATTAAGGCCACTTTGCTGCTCCGACAACTCGGCCAGCTCCCGCTCCAGCTTCTCGAGCCGGTCGCGGCTGGCCGGATCGGATTCGCGGGCCAGGGAGAGTTTTTCCATCTCCAGTTGCAGAATGCGGCGATCAAGTTCATCGATCTCCTCGGGCTTGGAGGTGATCTCCATCTTGAGCCGGGCCGCCGACTCATCCATCAAGTCGATCGCCTTATCGGGCAGGAAGCGATCGGCGATGTAGCGGCTACTGAGCACCGCTGCCGCTACAAGAGCGTTATCGGCGATGCGCACGCCGTGGTGCACTTCATAGCGCTCCTTAAGGCCCCGCAGGATCGAAATGGTGTCTTCCACCGTGGGTTGGTCGACAAACACCTGCTGGAAGCGCCGCTCTAAGGCCGGATCCTTTTCGATGTGCTGGCGGTGTTCATCGAGGGTGGTGGCGCCGATGCAGCGCAGCTCGCCGCGGGCCAGCATCGGTTTGAGCAGGTTGCTGGCATCCATGGCGCCGCCGCTGGCACCGGCCCCCACCACGGTGTGGATCTCGTCGATGAACAGCACGATCTGGCCCTGGCTGGAGGTGACCTCCTTGAGCACGGCCTTGAGCCGCTCCTCGAATTCACCCCGGTATTTGGCGCCGGCAATCAGGGCGCCCATATCCAGGGCAATCAGCTGGCGGTTCTGTAGGGCCGTGGGCACGTCGCCATTGACGATCCGCTGGGCCAAGCCCTCCACAATGGCCGTTTTGCCGACCCCAGGCTCTCCAATCAGGACCGGGTTGTTCTTGGTACGGCGCGAGAGGATCTGGATTGTGCGGCGGATTTCCTCATCACGGCCGATCACCGGATCGAGCTTGCCCTCACGGGCGGCAGCGGTGAGATCGCGGCCATATTTTTCCAGCGACTCGTAGGTGCCTTCCGGGTTCTGGTCTGTGACCTTCTGGCTGCCACGCACCGCCTCAATCGCCGCCTTCAGGGTTTTGGCATCGCCGCCCGATTGGCTGAGCAGCTGGCGACCACAGCGCCCATCCGCTGCCAGGGCCAGCAAGAGATGCTCGATGGCGATGAAGCTGTCGCCGAACTCGCCCTTGAGGGTGTTAGCCCCATCGAGCAGGGCATTGAGGGCCTTACCGAGATAGAGGTTCTCGGGGGGCGCGGCCAGGTTGGGTTGGGCGGCCATAAAGGCCTCCAATCTCTGGGTCAAGCCGCTGCGATCCACCCCCGCCTTGTCCAAGACCCGGTCCGCCAAGCCCTGCTGGTTGACCAGGGCGGCGAACAGGTGTTCGGTTTCGATCTGGGGTTGGCGTTTCTGTTGGGCGAGCTGCTGGGCGGCCACGATGGCGCCCCAGGCCTGTTCGGTGAACAGCTCGGCAGTGGGTTGCATGGCGGATCCTCCTTGGAGGGGCTTTGGACAGGACCGTATGGCGGGCGACCTAGGCGGCAGGAGAGGAGCACCGAACCGGCCGGGACGGCCCACCCACCCCAGGTTGGGCTGACCGTCCCAGGTTGGCGCAGGAACCGTCCCTTAAGAACCAGGCTGGCGGTCAGCGCCGCGTCTGCCAAACGCCACCAAGGCCCGCCGGCGGCGCTAAACCGGAACCAATGACCGGCCTTGCCTACCCGGTCCCCCCTGCCATGACCCCTGACTTGACCAGTGTTTTGTTGTCGGCCCATGCCCCGATCTCTGGGGGAGGACGCCGGTCCCAGCCAGGGACCGTGCCCCCCAACCGCACAAAAGTTGGGGCGGCAGCGCTGCGCCCCCTGCTGGCCGCCAGCTTGGTGGCCCTGGGCGCCCTGGCTCCCCTGGCAGGCCAGGCCTGGGAGGTGCGCGGCGGGGGCTTCGATGGCGATCGGTCCGGCGGGGGAGGCGCCTATCACTTCAGTGGCTCCAACTGGCAGGGCGGCTACAACGGCGGCCATCCCCTCTATGGAGATGGCGCCAGGCCGGCCTATGGCCAGGGCTTCAATTCCGGCCCCTACAACCGACCAGCCGCAGTGAATCCCTACAACTCAAATTACAATCGCATCAACAATTATTCGTACAATCGAGCCGTCGTTAATCCATACAACCGCGCCTACAACGGGCCCAATAATTTTTACAATCGACCCTACAATGGCTATCATCCAGCCTGGAACAATGGTGGCTATTGGAACAGCCGGCCATGGAATGCGGGCTGGTATCGCTGGCAGCCAAACTCCTGGGGCTGGTGGGGTGGCAATGCCATGGCCTGGGGCCTAGCCGGCTTGGCTAGCGGCGCTGCGATTACGGCGTTGGTGAATAACGCCGCTGCGGTGCAATCACCCGTGATCGTCGTCCCCCAAACCAACTACCAGCTCAACTACGGCTCGGTGGAGGCGGTTGGGACCTATGGCGCCAGCTTCTCCTACCTGGTGAATGGCATGCCCGTCTATGGCGGCGCCAATTGTCAGCAGGGGCTTCTCAATGGCCAGATCCCGGCGAATGGCAACCAGGCCCAGCTTCTCAATGCGGTCTGCCAGGTGGCCTACGGCAACGGCGGCTAACCGCTGAGCAGCGATGCCCCCATCGCCAGGCGACCGGGGGCTCCGCAAATCGTCAACAGAGACTCACTATGGGCTCAAAGCCCCTGCCATTGGGGGTTGGGGCAGAGCTTGAGCGGGCAGCCATCGGCCCCGTAGATCGCATCGGCGGGGGACAGACAGCCGGCGGCATTTTTCGCCTTCACCTCTTCGGGCCTTAGGCGCTTGGGCTGCAGAAAAGACACCTGGCTAGGCACCACCAATGGGCAACTGGGGCCGTTGCGAGGCACGATGCCGTTGTCCATCACTTGGCCCAGCCCAGGGCCGGGGGGCCCCGCCTGGGCCAGGGCGCTCGCTTGCACCGGCCCAGGGGAGGCCTGGACTGGGGCCGTGACAAGGGGCTGAACCAGCCCAAGGGCGGCAGCGGCAGCCAGAACCAAGGCCGCAGGATGGGCCAAGGCTGCAGGCTGGGCAAAGACCGCGGGCTGGGCCAAGGCTGCGGGCTGGGCCAAGGCCATCCCCGGGGCCAATCTGGTGGGACCCAGCTGGCGACGTTCTTGCCGGGCCGTTGCCATGATGCTCAGTCGATCGGTCCACCAGTCTGCCTGAACAGGGCTGGGCTGATCCCGGCGCCCTTGGACAACCCAACGCCGCCCCTGCCCCATCTAGAGGATCACCCGGTGCCAAGCCGCCAAGACCAGCCAGCCCCGCAACCCCCAGCAGGGAGTGGCACCACAAACTCCCAGGGCCAGGAGCATTCAGGATCCGCGTTGATCGAGCAGCTCGCCCTGGAGTCCAGGCAGTTCGATGGCACCGGCGCCGACCCGGAGCGCAATTGCTGGCTGGTGGTCCATCGCCACCACCATGGGGTGCTGCCCAGCGAATACGACATCCGCGAGATCCCAGAAGACCTCTACCTGGCCGTGTTAGCGGCCCGGCGAGCCAGCGAGCCGGCCTACTAAACCATCCC
>CAMAVE010000055.1 GCA_945861595.1 Synechococcus sp. UW140 | reverse complement strand
TTAAGCCACCGGCTGCATCAGGCCACCGCCGGGGCTGGAGTCGTCGTCGTCGTTGTTTTCTTGGTCACGGCTCATGAAGCCGTACAGGCCCAGTGCGGCCATGCAGACCAGGCCGGTCAGAAGGCTGAAGCCGCCGGTGGCGCCCCCTTGCTCGATCAGCTCACCCACGGCGCCTAGGTAACGAAAGATCTCCCAAGTGTAACGAAGAATTGCGCAAGCTGAGAGGGGCTTGGTCGGTGGGGCCCCTGGCGCCCGGCCCTAGCCGGCCTGGGGGGCCAGGACCGGGGTGCCCCGTTCCGACCCAATGGGCCTGCTGGCCCAAGCCCAGTCCAGGGCGGAGCCCCGGCCGGCTCAGCCGTCCAGCAGGCTTGGTTCGGTTGTCAGTCGCGAGCGAGCAGGCATCCAGATCAGGCTGAGGTCCAGTCCCGATGTCGGGACCCTGGCGTGACTCCATTGATCGGATCCGGCCTGATCAGGGTGCATGGTTGTGGTCCGGTTGCCGCACCTTGTTGACCGCCCTCCTGGGGCGTCCCCCCCTTGAGGGCGAATGCGGCCTGAAGTGACCTGTTCAGTGTTGGCTCGCGATCGGCGGTGAGCTGACACTCTGGAGCCCTGCTGAACAGCTCGGTGTTGGGGCAGCCATCCCATCACCGACAGTGGAATGACCTCTGAAAGTCGTTTTGCCACAGCGATCCTGGCTCGATGGACGCCGTGGTGGTGCCACTGGTTTCGCTCCAGCGCCTGCGGCAACGAGCGATGAACCCAATCCCCAGGGAAAGGGCTGGGGTTCCGGTTGACCATCGAAGGCAACTGAACCGTTGTTAACACCTTGAAGCGGTGGACCTGCGGCATTGCGATCGGACCGAGTCGGGCCATGGCCTGATGTTGGCGGTGCCGCCAGGTTCAGACGGCTGGGCGCCTCTGACTCAGCGGTCGCCCTGGCGCACTTGAGGCGCTGGTCCCGTAGGGCCACGGGCCAACAGGCTTTCCTGGGTATTAACGACGAAATAGTGGGTCAAATTAACGACCAGACCACTCCAGCCGGTCTGGTGGCTGGCGCCAATGCCGGCCCCATTGTCACCATGGAAGTACTCATAAAACAGGAGATAATCCTTCCAGTTCGGGTCGCTCTGGAAAGTCTGCTGGTTGCCAAAGACTGGTCTGAGACCTTCAGAATTGCGCGTAAAGATAGAGACTAGTCTGTGCGCGAGATGCTCGGCGATCTCATAGAGGTTTGCCAACTGGCCGCTGCCGGTTGGGAACTCAACTTGGAAGTCTTTGCCGTAATAACAGAAGTAGACAATCAAGGAACGAATAATCATGACGTTGACTGGCATCCAGATCGGACCGCGCCAGTTGCTGTTGCCGCCGAACAGGCCTGAATCGGACTCGGCCGGCAGGTATTGGACAACGAACTCCTGGTGATTATGGACAAAGCGATAGGGTTCACTCTCGTGCCGTTTTGAGATCGAGCGAATGCCAAAGTCTCCGAGGAACTCATCGGGATCGAGCATGATCTTCAGCACGCGGCGAAAATTAGTCTCATCGAGAGTCGACATCATGTGCCGGTCGGCATACCCCTTAAGCCTCACATCGTGAAAAGAGCTGCGTAGATCTGGAAATTTTTCCCGAAGACCAAATAACAGATCGTTGAGCTCAGGAAGTCTCTCCATGACATCTTGCTCGAACACCTGTACGGCACATAGTGGAATAATTCCCACCATGGATCTGACTTTCAGCCGTGTAGAGCTGCCGTCGCTTTTGCGGAGTACATCATAGAAAAATCCATCTTGCTCATCCCACATACTTGCGCTCGCATTGCGATTGACCATTGCATGGGCGATTGAGAGATATTGCCTCATGAATTTGGTTGGGTATTCTCGATACGTTTCATCTTTTCCGGCCAGCTCCACAGAGATTTGCACCATGGTTTGGGCAAATAAAGCCATCCACGCTGTGCCATCCGCTTGCTCCAGGCTGCCGCCCATCTCTGGTGATTCAGTGCGGTCAAAAATGCCAATATTATCGAGACCAAGGAAGCCTCCTTGAAACACATTATTGCCATCAGCATCTTTTCGATTCAACCACCAAGTAAAGTTGATAAGAAGCTTGTGAAAGCTTTCTTTGAGCCACTGATGATCAGCCTTGCCATAGAGCGTCGCATCGGCTAGGTAGACATTGAAAGTTGCCCAGGCATGCACGGGTGGGTTGACATCGCCGAAGTTCCACTCATAGGCTGGAATTTGCCCGTTGGGATGGAGATACCGGCTGCTCAGCATCAAGCTGAGCTGTCGCTTGGCGAAGCTTGGATCGACAAAGACAAAAGTGCTTGCGTGAAAGGCGAGATCCCAGGCCGCGTACCAAGGATATTCCCATTTGTCTGGCATGGAGATGACATCACTATTGTTCATGTGATGCCACTGCTGATTCCTGAAACCCTGGCCGTTGTTGAAACCCAGTGGATCAATGCCACGTTTCTGGAGCCAGGGCGCTATGTCGTAGTTGTAGAACTGTTTGGACCACAGCATCCCTGCCATCGCTTGCCTGAACACCAGCTTTTGCTCAGCGCTGAATCCAGCTGGCATCACCCTGGCATAAAAATCATCGCAGTCTTGCTTTCTGCGATCCAAGATCTGATTAAAATCGTGATAGGCAGAGTCATCTTGTGTTTCTGGCGTTGACTTTGTTAGTCGCAACTTGATGATGCTTGAGGCATTAGCACCAATCGAGAGGTTGTAAATCGCCGAAGCCTTCGTGCCCTGCTGGGATGGGTTGACAGCTGCCGCCTCGCCATGAACCACGTAGCGGTTGATGCCGCATTTTGTGTAAGGGGATTGGTTCGGTTGTTGGAAGATGATCTCTGTGTTCGTTTCGTTCTCCGTCAACACCAATTCATCTGCCCCGTTGCAGTGCAGCACGAAATCGCCAAGGTCGGGGTGCGTTGCATGGAGCCTCGCTGCACCTGATTCACCCGGCTTCGCCTTGATCAAGGGTTTTGGGCCGCTGCCCTGATCCCAGGTATTGCGAAACCAGAGGGTTGGCAAGACGGCGAGCTTGGCCGTTTGATTGGAGCGATTGTGCACCGTGATCTGGATCAGCAGATCCTCTGGTCCAGCCTTGGCATAGTCGACTTCGATGTCACAGTATTCATTGTTGTCGAAGATCCCCGTATCGATCAGCTCATATTCCGGCTCCAGACGCGAGCGGCTGCGGTTGGTGGCGACAAGGTCGTCATAGGGATAGGCATTCAGCGGATATTTATAGAGGTAACGCATGTAGGAATGCGTTGGTGTTGAGTCTAGGTAGTAGTAATATTCTTTGACGTCTTCGCCATGGTTTCCCTCGCTATTGGTGAGGCCAAAGAGGCGTTCTTTGATGATTGGATCTTTACCATTCCAGAGTGCTAGGGCAAAGCACAGGAGCTGGTGGTCATCGCTGATGCCGGCCAGGCCATCCTCGCCCCATTGGTAGGCCCGGGATCTGGCCTGATCGTGGCTGAAGGATTCCCAGGCATTGCCATCGGGGCTGTCGTCCTCGCGCACGGTGCCCCACTGCCTTTCGCTCAGGTAGGGACCCCACGTTCTCCACGGCTTGTCGCCCTGGTCGGCCTCCGCCAGGCGCTGGTGCTCGGGCGAGAGGGCTTCTGAGGATTGAGCCTGGTTCGCCGCCATGGTTGCTGAACGCTTCAGAAATGATGTGTTTTCACATTAAACGTTGGCCGCAATGGCTGCTATTCCCTGTGGCTGCCGGAGTGGCTGCCGGAGTGGCTGCCGGGGTGGCAGCAGCTAGCAAGAGATGCCCAAACCCCCTCTGCTGCTTCAGCCAAATGGGCCACTTTTTGCTGGAAAGGCCTGGTGCCAGCTCAACCTGGCCCTCAGCTCAGGCTGATCTCCTCAGCTTTGAAGTTGCTCCAGAGCGCCAGCTTGAGGTCGTTACTGATCTCCCGGATCGTGAGTGGATCCGCCATCCAGTAGGTGAGCTTGTAGCTGCTGGTGGCGTTGCCGAATTGCTCGACGGTGGCCCTAGCTGCTGGCTCTGCCAACACGCCCGCTTGGACCCTGGCCACCTCCTCCAGCCGGGCGATCACCTCTGCGGGGCTAATGCTGCTCGCCACCGAGGCCATCAAAACGCCCCGGCGCATCCGGTCGCTGCCGGTGTATGTGGCTGTGGTGGAGGTGAAGAAGGTTTGGTTAGGGATCAGCAACTCGGCGTTGTCGCTGCGGCGCCAGAGCACCGCCGCCCGCAACCCCAGCCGGCGCACTTCGCAGGCTTCACCATCAATGATCAGCACCTCCCCCGGCCGCACCGAGCCTTCAAACAGCAACCACAGACCACTGATGAAGTTGGAGAACACCTCCTTGACGCCAAAGCCCAGGCCCACCGAGAGGCCACCGGCGATGGCGAACAGGCCGGTCTGGCTAAAGCCCAGGTCGCCTAAGGCCCAGATGATGCCGATGCTGACGAGGCAATAGCGCAGGATCAGCTCCAGGGCGCGGCGGCTGCCGTCGCCCATTTCCAGACCCCTTTGGCACAGCCAGCCGAGGGCGGTAGCGGGCGGCCCCGAGCCGATCGCCAAAACGTAGAGCATCACAGCCACTCGGAAGAGGCTGCCGAGGTTGATGGCGGAGCCGAATAGGCGGCCTAAGGGCAGGTTCGACAACTCCTGCAGGTTGTCCACCGCATCGAGGCCGATGAGCACCGTGGAGAGTAGTAGGGCCGGCCTCAGTAAGCGGCTCGACAGCCGGGAGGCCGTCACTGGATCGAGCCAGCGGTTAAGGAGCTGGTGCTCCACCAACCCCAAGCTCAGCCAGGCGGCCTTGAGTTGGGCCACCAGCAGCACTAATCCGCTTTGCTGACCCGCCATGATCAGCAGCGGGATCGCGACGACTAGGGCTACTTCTTCGGCGAGGGGGATAGAGGGCTTCTTGATCCAGCGCATGCGGGGCATCCACCCCAGCCAGGGGGATTGGACCAGCCAGCGACCCAGCAACATCGCCAGTCCAATCACGACCAGCTGCTTTTGGACATCCGGCCTCTGCAGGAAACCCAGCCAGCTGAACATCGCCAGAAGCAAGTCGCCCATCAGGGTTGCCTCAGGATATCGATCAGTTGTTGGCTGGCCTGCTCGGGTTTGATCACATCAACCACCAGTTTGGTGAAGATACTTTCAATCTCTGGCATGTGCTTTTTGATCCGATTGAGCGACAGAGTCGATTCCGCATTAAAGTAGCTCTGTTGAAATTGCTCCTGAGCATTCACCAGGGCTTTTAGCCTGCTGGAACTGGAGACAGGTGGTGTTGCGTAGCGATTGACAGGCAGCATTTGCTGGCTGTTGAGGGAACTGGTGCGCTGGGCTAAGGGGTTGAGTTGCAGGATGCCAAGATCCATGGCTATCTGGCGCGTTCGTGGTGACGAATTGATGCCAAAGGCCAGAACCCTCAGTAGGGAACCGGGCGAGGCTGGTCCATTGGGGCCTGCGGGAAGGCTTGCCACGCCAAGGTTTTCGCCCATAGTTTGCTTTAGCCTAGGCAGATTAAAACTTAAGCAACTGATCCAATCGAGCTTGCCTTTGCTGAGGCCATCAAGCAAGTCTTCATCATTATTGAAGAAATTGACATGGCTCTGGCGTGAGGCATCTCCTAGCCAGGTCAGCCAAGCTGTAATTCTGGCCCGTTCGCGTGCATCGACTGGCTCCAGGGGGCTTGCCTTTGATTGAAGCAGGTGCCAAATGGCCTGGTTTGCGCCCAGGGGTCCCGTGGTCCACCAGAGGCTTTGGGGAAAAATCGAAAGGCCAATCTGCCGACCTTTGGCGGCTAACTCCATCAGCTCTTTAAGAGTGGCGGGCGGACTCGGGATGCGAGTCCTGTTGTAGCAGCTGAGCTGGGGCTCGATGGCAACGGGTAAGGCGGTTAGCCCGCCTTTGACCTCGACCCTGGAACGCACCCAGGGTTCCAGACTGTTTTGTACGGCTGCCGGGACTTGGATCTTGGAGGTCAGACCTTCGTTGAGCAGATCTACGGCAGTGGAGGCATTCACAATCAGTAGATCAGGGCCTAGGCCCCGGCCATTGCGTCGCCGGAGTTCTTGTTTGAGTTGCTGCTCTTGAAAGACGATAACGTTGAGATTCATATGAACGTCTGGATGTAAGCGCTTGTAGGTTCTTAGGATGGGATCCCAAACGCTGCGGAGATTCGCCTTGCTCAAGCTGGCGGAGTCGGGGGCGACGACATAGACGATCAGGGTCTGCCGTTGCATGAACTTCGGCGTTTGGCAGGCTTGCAAGCCAAGGGCCAGTCCGAGCCCGAGGCCTAGCCGTAGCCCCAGGCCAATGGCTAGGCCCCTGGGCCTTAAGGGAGCCTTCGTTGGCCACCGTTGGGGCTGGCGATCAAACACGCAGCACCTCGGCATTACGGACTTCCAGTTGCTGCCGCCGTTGCTGGTCGCTGAGGCCATCGCTGCCGGGCAGCTGGTCAGCCATCAGCTTGAGCCACTCCATCAGTTGTTCGAGTTGTTTCTCGATGGGCAACACCCCCAGGCCCCGGGCCAACACCTTGGCGGTGCTGCCGGGGCCGCCCTGGTAAACGAGGCGTCCATGCAGGTGTTGGGGTAGGGCCTGGCGGAGCAGGCGAAAGGCGGGTTCCTCCATCGGTGTTTCCAAGGCAATATTGGGTTTCTCTGGTTTGATCCGGGAGAAGCCGCAGCGCTTGGCTAGTAATTTCAGTTGCATTAATTGAAGCAGGCTTTGTACCGGGGCGGGGATAGCGCCGTAGCGATCCACCCAGCCGGCGGCCAGTTCCACCAGCGTCTCCATGCTGTCGCACTCGGCGGCGGCCCGGTAGGCGGCGATCTTCTCGTCGTTTTCGGTGATCCAATCGCCTGGAATGAACGCGGTGATGGGGAGGTCGATCTGGGTGTCATCAACGGCTGGGATGTCCTGGCCCTGGATTTCGGCCAGGGATTCCTGCAGCATCTCCATATAAAGATCGAAGCCGATCGTTTCCATTTGGCCGCTTTGCTCCACCCCGAGCAAATTGCCCACCCCGCGAATTTCCATATCGCGCATGGCCAGCTGGTAGCCGGATCCCAGCTGGGCAAATTCCTGGATGGCGCGCAGTCGCTGGCGGGCCGCCTCTGATAGGGAGGCGTCACCGGGATAGAACAGCCAGGCGTGGGCCTGGATGCCGCTGCGGCCGACCCGGCCGCGCAGTTGATAGAGCTGGGCCAGGCCAAATTTGTGGGCGTCCTCGATCAAGATCGTGTTCACCCGTGGAATATCGAGCCCGCTTTCCACAATTGTGGTGCAGAGCATCAAATCGGCTTCGCCCGCATTAAAAGCCACCATGGCGCTTTCCAATTCGCCTTCAGCCATCTGGCCGTGGGCCACCAGCAGGCGCAGGCCGGGCACCATCTGGCGCAGCTGGCCGGCGACGTCCTCGATGCCCTCCACCCGCGGCACCACATAGAAAATCTGGCCGCCGCGATCGAGTTCCTGGCGGATGGCGCTGCGCACGGCCTCCTCATCGAGGGCGGCCAGGTGGGTTTTGATCGGCCGGCGCAGCGGCGGCGGCGTGGTGATCAGACTCATCTCGCGCACGCCTGAAAGGCTCATGTAAAGGGTGCGGGGGATCGGTGTGGCCGAGAGGGTCAACACATCCACGTCTTTGCGTAGGGCCTTGATTTTTTCCTTCTGATTCACGCCAAAGCGCTGCTCCTCATCCACCACCAGCAACCCCAGTTGCTTGAAGTGGGTGCCCTTGCCCAGCAGCTGATGGGTGCCCACAACCACATCCACGTTGCCTTCGCCCAGGCCCGCCAGGATCGTTTTGCGCTCGAGCGTGGTGCGGAAGCGGTTGAGCAGGGCCACCTTGAGCGGATAGGGGGCGAAGCGTTCACTGAGGGTGCGCCAATGCTGCTGGGCGAGCACCGTGGTGGGGGCCAGCAGGGCTACTTGTTTGCCGGCGGTCACCGCCTTGAAGATGGCCCGGATCGCCACTTCCGTTTTGCCAAAGCCCACATCGCCGCACACCAGGCGGTCCATCGGCTGGGAGCGCTCCATGTCCCGCTTGACATCGCTGATCGCCTTGAGCTGGTCAGGGGTGGGTTCGTAGGGGAAGGAGTCCTCGAGTTCGTTTTGCCAGGGGCCATCGGCCGGGAAGGCAAAGCCCGGCGCCTGGTGCCGTTCGGCGTAGAGCTTGACCAGGTCGAGGGCGACCTTGCGCACCGCCTTTTGCGCCCTCTCCTTGGCCTTGGCCCAGGCCGTGCCACCCATGCGGTTGAGATCGGGCGGGGCATCGGTGCTGGCCCGATAGCGGCCCAGGCTGCCCAGTTGGTCGGCGGCCACCCGCAGCAGGCCATCGGCGTATTGCACCACGAGGTAATCGCGGGATTCACCGCTAATCGCCAGTTTTTCCAGCTTGAGGAAGCGGCCGATGCCGTGGTTGCGATGCACGACAAAATCGCCCGGCTGCATCTTGCCGGGATCCACCGTGCGGCTGGCCGCCTTACGGCGCCTGCGCACATAGCCCGTGGCGGTTAACGACTGCTGGCCAAAGAATTCCCGATCGGTGATTAAAACCAGCTTCCAAGCCGGTAGTTGCAGGCCTTCGAGTTCGGCGGTGCCCCTGGTCTTGAGGGCCACGGGGGTGTTTTGCTCGATCAGCCGGTTGATCGTGGCGAAATCGCCGGGATTGGGCACAAAGCGGCTGATGCAGTCGTGTTCCTCCAGCAGGGCCACCGCCCGGGATGGCTGGGCCGAGAGCAGCCATACCCGCGCCTTCTCGGCCTGGAAGCCGCGCACCAGGGCCGCCAACTTGCCAAAGGCATTGGGATAGGCGGGCACCGAGCGGCTAGCCAGGTCAAAACTGTTGGGGTGGTTGTCGGTTTCGTTCAGTTCGGCCAGGTCGAAGCCGGCAAAGCTTTCGACCTGCTCGAGGGCCTGCTGGGGGCTGATGTGCAGCGAGCCCGGCAGCAGGCTCGCGCCAGGTAAGGCGCTAGGGGGATCCGCGTCCTGGCCAGCGATGCCTAGTTCTGCGAGGCCATCGCCGTAGTGGGCGCTGGCATGGTCAAACCACTGCTGGCCATGGGCCAGGCAGTGGCGGCGTTCATCGATCGCCACCAGGGTGCTGGCAGGCAGGTAATCGAGCAGGGAGGCTGGCTGGGCGTAGGCCAGTCCCAGCAGGCGCCGCATGCCTTCGGGGGTGCCACCGTCCAGCAGCTGGTCGAGGGCCTCGGGGCTGAGCAGCTGCTCGAGCCCCGCCGGCATCGAGTCCCGCAGGGCATCGGCGATCAAGGGGCCATGGCCGGTGGGGGTGAGGCGCACCACCTCAATGGCATCCAGCGAGCGTTGGCTAGCGGGGTCAAATTCCCGCAGTTTTTCGAGCTCTTCGCCGAAGAACTCCAGCCGCACCGGCAGTTCGGCGCTCACCGGAAAGACATCCACAATGTCGCCGCGGCGGCTCCAGCTGCCCTCCTGCTCGATCGTGGCGACCCGCTCATAGCCGAGGCGGCTGAGGGTCTGGCCGAGGGTCTCTAAGTTGACGCTGTCGCCCTTGCGCAGGCTGTGGCAGTGGGCCTTGAGGGCCGCTGGCGGCGGCAGGTGGGGTTGCAGGGCCCGCTCGGTAGCCACGATCGCCAGCCGGCTGGATCCCCCATCAAGCAGCTCGCTGAGCACCTGCAATTGGCCCCAGGTGATTTCGCTGGTGGGATCGAAGGGTTCGTAGGGGGAGCCCTCGCTGGTGGGGTAGAGCAGGCTGCTGCTCCAGCCCATCAGCTCCAGTAGCGACGCCCAGCGGCCTGCCTCCTCCAGGGTTGGCACCACCACCAGCAGGGGGGCTCCGGCCGCCGAGGCCAGGGCGCTGCTGATCAGGGCCCGGGCTGCCCGTCCTGCACCGCTGAGCCGCAGGCGCTCGGTGCGCTTGCTGCGCTCCAGCACTTCACCGGTGAGGGTCACCTGCTGGAGCTGGCGAACCAGGGCGGTGAGCGGCATCGGCGGGGCAGGTGCGGGGGGGTGACGATCCTCGCAAGCGGTACGGCGGCAGTGCTGGTTCCGAGGGGGGATCCCCTCAGCCCAGGGCCTGGCGCAGGGAGGCCAGGCCGAAGAGCAGGAACAGGCAGGCGCTGAGGCGATAGAGCAGTCGCTCACTGATGCGGCCGCCGATCCATTGGCCGGCTCCCACCGCCAGCCAGGTGACCAGGCCGTGGCCCACCAGGCTGCCGGCCAGCAGTCCGGCAAAGCTGAAGGAGGGGGCGGTGCCCATGACTATCGTGGCGAACTGGGTGCGATCGCCCAATTCGGCGATGAAGACCAGGGCGAAGGCCTCCCAGATCACGGCCCAGGCTGTGGCGATCGGATGGCCGACTTCAGCGGCGTTCACAGCCGCTTCGGCGTCATCGGCTTCGTCTTGGGCCGCGTTGGCCCCCATCGCCTGGGCGTCGATGAGCAACTTGAGACCGAAGCCCAGGAACAGGGCAGCGGCCAGCCAGGGCACCAGGCCCGGTGGCAACAATTCCCGCAGGCCATAGCCCAGGCCTAGGGAGATCAACGTGACCACCGCCAGGGCGGCGAAGGCGCCGATGAACACCCAGCGGGGCCTGTGGCGCGCCGCCAGGATTAGGGCCATGAAGAAGGTCTTGTCCCCCAGTTCCGCTAGGGAGATGGCGGTAAGACTTGATCCAAAAGCCGTCAGGCCTGGATCACTAGCGATTAGGGCAACGGTCATGGCTGCATCCTTGGCCTGAAAGCGGTCGACTTGTCGTCATGGTTGCTTCAGAGACCTCAGTGGATCAACAGCAGAACCATCTTTATCAGGCAGATCCGCCCTCTATAGACCAATTTCGAGACTAGGTCTCGGGTTGCCTTGGGCCCCAATCGCCCCAGGCCAAGTCGGGCCAGGTTCAGCGCCCAGGGGCCTGCTCGGCGGCGGAGAGGGGCCGGCCCGTAGGCGAGGTGGTTGGCCGGGCGTTCGGGGTTGCGCTAGGGCTTTGCCCCTCAGCCGGGGTGGGGTCTTGGCTGCCCATGGCGGCGCCGATCGAGCGGCAGTAGGCCACCGGATCCACCTCGGCGGCCAGCCCCAGGGCCTTCCGCAACAGTTCGATCTGTTGCACGGTGGCCTGGCCGAGTTGGGCATGGGCCTGTTCGCAGGCGGTGCGCTTCCAGGCATTGGGATCGGCGCAGCCTGCTAGACCCGCCACCAGGACCAGCCCCAGCAGAGCCAGGGGCGTGGTGCCAAGTCCGGGCCTAGCTGGGCTGGAGAGGGAGCCCGAGCCCAGTCTCGGAGTGCTGGGCTTGTCCATGGCACGTGGATCGCGGTTGGCCATCACTTTTTCAGAGCCAGGTCCATCCTGGCCCTCAACCACGCCGACTGCATCCCTGTGGCAGCTCTCAAGCACCCCTTGGCAACCCTGGGCTGACCATTCGGTGATGGTCCAGGCGGCTTCCCTAACCGACCGCCCAGGTCAGCCCTCAGGAGGAGGGCGGTTCCAGCTGGATTGTGCTGTGGGCAATCCCCATTTCGGCCAGGCGCTCCTTGGCCTGGTGCAGCAGGTCCATGTCATCGACCTCCAGGGGGCGGCGCACCACGTGGGCGGTGAGGGCGATTTGGGAGGTGCTCATGCCCCAGACATGCAGGTGGTGCACATCCAGCACCCCGGGCAGGTTCCGAAGGGCCTGGTCTACCGCGGCCATCTCAATGCCAGGCGGCACGGCATCGAGGGCCACCTGCATGGCATCGCGCAGCAGGCCCCAGCCGGTCCAGGCCACGGCCAGGCCCACGGCGATGCCGGTGGCGGCATCGAGCCAATACCAATGGGTCAGCCCCACCACGATGGCGCTCACCAGCACCGCCGCCGACACGGCGGCATCGCCAAGCAGGTGGATCACCGCCGCCCGTCGGTTGAGGTCGTGGTTGCTGTCGCGGCCGAACAGGCGGGCCGAAAACAGGTTGACGGCGATGCCGATGGCGGCGGCCCAGGCCACCGGAGTGCTGATCACCTCTGATGAGGCGCCGAGGCGCTTAATCCCCTCCATCAGCACCACGGCCGAGGCCATCAGGATCAACACCGCATTGGCCAGGGAGGCCAGCTGGGTGCTGCGGCCAAAGCCGTAGGTGAACTTTTCATTTGGGGCGCGGCTGCTCAGCCGTTCCGCCCCCCAGCCGAGCAACAACCCGGCCACATCGCCCAGGTTGTGGACCGCATCACCGATCAGGGCCAGGGAGCCAAAGCCAAAGCCGATCGCCAGCTGCAGGGCCGAGAGGCCGCTGTTGAGGATCACGCTCCAGCGAAACGCCGCCGCCGAGCCGCTGCGGTGCTGGTGCTGGCGGGGGTGGGGCTGGCGCTGGATCGCTACCGCCGGATGGCTGGATCCATTGCCATGGCTGTGGTGATCAGAATGGCTGTGGTGATCGGAATGGCTGTGGTGATCGGAATGGCTGTGGTCGGGAGGATGGCTGGGGTGATGGGGCTGGGCCATGGCTCCTAGGCGGGGCGGCGGGTCACTAGGGCTGCCAGCAGGGTTGTGATCACCGCGCCCGCAACCACCGTGGGGACCCCGGGAGTCTGCAATGGGACCAGGCTCAGCAACGGTATCCGCCCCAGGTTCGTCAGCAAAGCCAGCCAAGGGCCTACCCCTAGGCGGCCAGCACCTTGGCGCTGGCCAGGCTTTCCAGCGCCACAACAAGTAGGTGACCTCTAGCAACCTGTTGCGGGGTCAACATTGCCCCTTCGTTAGCCGGGATTGCCCCGGCCAAACTGCTAGCGCTGGGCAAACCAAGGCCCGATCAGACGTGGGCTGCCCCGCGCCGGCGCCAGAGCCGCACCACCTTTTCCGCCTCGAGATAGACGAAGAACAGGGCACTAACGCCCACACAAATTCCCAGCTCCTGCAGACTCAAGGGAGTGGTGCCAAAGAAGCCCGAGAGCACCGGCA